>JAEYRW010000171.1 GCA_023435435.1 Bacillota bacterium
GATTGTAAATGAAGGGGCAATGGCCCCTTCATACATCCCCGGGTTGGAGAAACGGGTTTGTCAGCGATCTGGTTCGCGCCGTTGCCCGGCGCGGATTTTTTCTGCTACAATCGAAGCGCGCGGGAAATAAATCTCCCGGGCGCGGGATGGGCGGCAACCGTATGGACGGTTATGGATACAATCCGCGCGCGGGGGAAGTTCTCAACCCGCCCAAAGGCATCGCCGGCCTGTACCCGCGCCCCGTCGGCTGCGCCGCGCGGGCGCCGGACGCGAAGGGGACAAAAGCCTCGGCGCAATTTCATTTTTGGGGCGGTACGCCTGGGGGGGTTCTTTTCTTGGGGTGCGCGGTTCGCCGCGCGCTTTTTTTCACATAGGGCGTCCGTTCGAATCGGACGCTTCCGTCGGCGGATTTCGCCGCGTCCACCAGAAAAACCGCGAACTTGCGGATGCCTGACATGAACCGGTCCGCCTTTCCCGCGCGGCGCTGGGCATCCGGATTGTTCGCAAGGTCGTAGAGCGCCTTCTCCCATTTTCCCGTGGTGGCGGGGGAGGCGATCTGTTCCGGCGCGACGGCGATGAGCTGTCTGCCCTTTTCCGTCGAGACGATGGATTTCCCGCTTCGCTTGACGTAGCCCGACTTGACGAGCTTTTCGATGGTCGCCGCGCGGGTGGCGGGGGTGCCGAGCCCCGCGGCCTTCATGCGCTCGCGCAGCTCCGCGTCCTCGAGCTTCGCGCCCGCGTTTTCCATGAGACCCAGGAGCGACGCGTCGTTGTGGGGTGTCGGCGGTTTTGTTTTGAGCGCCTTGATCGACGCCTTGACCACCTTGCGCGCCGCGCCGGGCTCCACGCGGGGGAGGGTGGGCTCCTTGCCTTCCGGCTTCTCGTCCCGGTAGAGCGCGCGCCAGCCTTCCTTCACCGGCGTCGCGCCCTGGACGCGGAATTCCCGCGTGCCCACGAAGGTAACGATTTTTGCGGACTCGTACTCGTAGTCCGGGTAGTGGATCGCCACGAGGCGGCGCGCGATCATGTCGTAGATGTTCTTCTCGTCCGGCGGGAGCGCGCCGGGGTCCGCCCGCTTTTCCGTGGGCACGATGGCGTGGTGGTCGCTGATCTTCGCGTCGTCGTAGTACCGCTTGCCGCGCGCGCCTGGGTTCATCTCCGGCGCGCGGACGAATGCGGCGTAGGGCTCCGGCAGGTTTTTCAGCGTCTCCGCGATTTTTCCGGGCATGTCGCTCGAAAGATAGCGGCTGTCCGTGCGCGGATAAGTGATGAGCTTTCGCGTTTCATACAGAGACTGCGCCACGGAGAGCGTCTTTTCCGCGGAATAGCCGTAGCGCCTGTTCGCCTCGCGCTGAAGGGTCGTCAGGTCGAAAAGCTGGGGCGGCGGCGTCCGCTTCATTTCGTAGGAGCTGTCCGCGACCCTGCCCGTGCCGCCCGCGATCTCGCTCTTGATGCGCTTTGCCGCCTCAGGGTCATACAGCCGGGCTTCCTTGGCTTCCGGGTTCCAGTAGAGCCCCTCGAAATCGCCGAAGTCGGCGCGCAGTTCCCAGTAGTCCTTGGGCACGAATTCCGCGATCTCCCGGTCTCGCTCGACGATCATGGAGAGGGTTGGCGTCTGCACGCGCCCCACGGGCAGCGGCGCGTTGTAGCGGATGGAGAACGCCCGGGAGGCGTTCATGCCCACGATCCAGTCCGCTTCCGAGCGGCAGCGGGCGGAGGCATACACGGCGTCGTAAGCCGATGCGGGGCGCAACTTCTCAAAGCCCTGCCGGATGGCCTGATCGGTCATGGACGAAATCCAGAGCCGCTCAACGGGCTTTTTGCACTTTGCCATTTGGTAAATGTAACGGAAAATGAGCTCGCCCTCCCGCGCCGAATCCGTGGCGCAGATGATCGAGCCGATTTCCGGCGCGTTCATGAGCTTTTTGATCACCGCGAACTGCGCGCGGGTCTTGGGGAGCACCTTTAAGGGGATTTCGTCCGGGACGATGGGCAGGTCTTCCCAGCGCCATTTCTTGTATTTATCGTCGAGCTCGTTCGGCTCGCACAGCGCCACCAGGTGCCCCAGCGCCCACGTGACCACGTAGTTTTCGCCGGCGAGCATGCCCTCCTGCTTTTCGCGCGCGCCCAGCACCCGCGCGATGTCCCGCGCGACGGACGGCTTTTCGGCCACAATCAGTTTTTTCATAGCATCACCCGATCCATTATACCGGGAAACCCCTTCTTGTGCAATGCGCGCAGGGATGGTACAATGGAGAAAAACACACACGGGAGGCGGTATCATGACGCCGCACGACGAGATCGAGAGAAAGTTTCTGATTCGCTACCCCACCCTGCCCATTCCGGGCGAGGTGAGCTGCGAGCCCATCGAACAGATTTACCTCAATAATCAGCCCAATGTCTCCGAGCGCGTGCGCGACCGCGCCGGGCGCTATTACCACACGTCCAAAATCCGCATAACCGGCGCCCGCGCCGAGGAACGCGAGGAGGAAATCACCCGCGCCGAATACCTCGCCTACCTCGAACGCCGCGATCCCGCCTGCGCCGTCATCAAGAAGGTTCGCCGCGTCTTCCTCTTTGAAAATCAAACCTTCGAACTCGATACTTATCCCTTCTGGAGCGACCGCGCCATCCTCGAAATCGAACTCGCGGGCGAGTCCGACCGCGTCGCCATTCCACCCTTCCTCAAGGTCATCCGCGAAGTCACCGACGACGAACGCTATAAAAACCATTCCATCGCCCAGGCGATCCCGTTCGAGTAGGGGAGGAAGACGGAAAACGCCGGGGCGAGCCCCGGGCCCCGCGCAAGGGCTGGCGCCCTTGAGAATCCCATACTGAGCGATGAAATTCAATGCTGTCCGTCGGATCGGTCGGGGGCCCA
>JAEYRW010000008.1 GCA_023435435.1 Bacillota bacterium
GATTTGAACGACACGCCGTGGCGATGAATCTCCGCGCGCTGACGCCGGAGTATTTCGAATCCGTCTTACTCCGCGATGGCGGTGCGCAGAAGCGCAGCCTGGTCGGCATCGAGCCACTGATCGATGAGCTCGTCATGCTCGCGCAGGAACCACTCCGCCGTTTCCACGTAGTCCGAGCCCGTCTCCTGCATGTAGGCAAGCGCCTCGCTGGTGAGCGCGGAGGAAGTGTGGTAGTTCGCGAGGAACGCGCAATACTCGGGATTCGAAGCGTAAAAGTCATTGCTCGCGCAAACAGTTACGCGCACGGACGGGAAGTCCGAAAGGCCGTCCGCGTAGGTCTCTTCATCGTAAGGGGTATCCTCGAGCCGGACAAAGTCGTACATGCCCATGAGCCAGGTCGGCTCCCAATAGTAGGCCACGATGGGTTCGCCGCGGTCCCACGCGGAGACGATGGCGGCGCTCATGGCGGCATCGCTGCCCGGCAGCACATAGTTGTACATCTCGCTCAGGCCGTACGCCTCAACCTTCTTCTCGAGAATCTCAGTCACTTCCCAGCCGGGAACGCCCCCGAAGATGCGCCCCATGCCCGGGTCCTCGGAATCGGGGAACAGCGACGCATAGTCCTTCAGATCCTGAACCGTCTTGAGATCGGGCGCGCTTGCTTCGATGCCGCGCTCGGCATCGCCTTCGATGACGTAGCGGGGCACGTACAGGCCCTGCGCGTTGTCGTCAAAATTCACGCCCAACTCGACAAACTTGCCGGCCTCGAGGTCGGAAGCGTAGTTGGTCAGGTTGTCGGTCCACACCTCCATGTGGGCGTCGATGTCACCGGCCATCAGCGCCTCCTGGGTAATGGGCGTCGAACCGGAGATCTCCTCCCAGGTGTAGCCAAACACAGACTCTGCGACCACGCCGGCCACCGCATTGTGGAACCGGATGGAGTCCCAACCTACCTCCGCAAAGACGATATTGGTCTTCGGTTCCGCGGACGCGGGCACCCACATCGCAGCGATCGCAATGACAACCGCAAGTAAAATCGTCGTCGTTCTTTTCAAAAAAACGCCTCCTTCAGTGATTTTCTCAGAAAGGCCGCGCCGTGCGGCACAATCCATCTGACAACTTTAATACTACATGAAAGTTGGGAATATGTCAAGTATGCACAAAACATTCATGTTTTTTCAACCATTTTTTACATTTGTCGATGAAATGAAAAAAAGCCGACGCGCTGGGCGTTCGGCAAAAGGGCGAAGCTTCGATCAGGGCATTTGTCCGATGAATTCTGAAACCACATGTGTGAGCAGTGAGCCGCACATGACGACAAGCACATCACCTGCACAGACGGTCTCCTCCGGCGCGGGCGACAGCAGGATTTTCGCGCCCCGGCGGATGGCCACGATGGTCGCGCCGGTGCTCGTGCGAAACGCCGAGCGGGCGATGGTCATGCCGTCCAGCCGCGCCCCGTTGGGAACGGCAAACTCGTAGGTCTGCAATTCGCGGCTGTTGCGAAAGCGCTCGGTCATGTCAACGAGCTTTTGAATGGCTTCCTCGATGCGCTCATCCAGCGCGCGGCGCTCGCGCAGAAGCCCGTTCAGTTCTTCCTGAAGCACGCGGATTCCCACGGTTTCGCTGCATTGTTCGACGTAGCTGGCGGCGCGTTCGCGCGATTGGGCCACCGCGCCCGCCTGCGGCTTGATGGAAACGACCCCCACCTCGCGCAGAAGGCCCAGCGCGCGCCGAATGGTTTCGGGCGACACGTTATACTGCGAGCTCATCAGGGAACGCCCGGAAAACCGCGCGCCTTCCGGAATTTTGCCCAAAGCGATCTGGCCGGCGATGTCGCGGGCAATCAGAAAATATACGGGCATTGACTTTTCTTTTTTCATGATTCCTGCCGCCCCGTCGCCTTTTGATCTGGATGTGCGCGTTCGGCACATGGAGCTATCATACCCCAATCGAAAGTAAAATTCAAGTCCAGCGCCGCGTTTCCCGGTTGCGGACTTTTAAGCCGGATTTATGCTCTCAGGTGATCCTCTACTTGTAGCGGAAGACGATGTCCGCCGTGCCAAGCCGCCCGTAATTCTTGATGAGCCTGCTGATTTTTGAGCGTTCAAAGGTCAGCAATGAAATCGCTTCCCAGAGGAAGACCCATCCGCCGACAATAACGATCTCCGTGAGCGTATAAATGACGATGCTGTTTCTGGAAGTTGCGCCAATGTAGGATGCCGTCAAAAGAATGATGGAAATCAGCAGGTATATGGCGGCGTTTTTCATGAGCGACCTGATTTTCCCCTTTTCAAGCCCAATATAGAAATTACAGTACGTCCGAAACCAGGGGATGATGACCCGTTCCCGTTCCTCGTTTTTCACTTCCTCCGAAAAATAAAAGCAAATGTCGACATTGTATTTGGCGGGTATGTCGTCGAGCGAATCCTCGAGAAAGCTCATCAGCCCCGGGTGAATGTCCTTTCTCTTGTAAGGCGCGTGATCCCAGTCATTGAAGATTCCGGCATAGTTCGCCAGCGATATTTCAATGATGTAGTTCCCGTTTTCCCCGTTCGTCTCATAAATCCGGTCCAGCAGGCTTTTCGTTTCGCGCACAGGCATCGCCCTCTTCCAACCGCTCTGCTTCCGAGAACATCCTTTCTGATAAAATAATTATACGCTCCTCCACCTTTGATTTCCAGGGTTTCGAACAGGGATTTGCGCCGTACGCGCAAAGAAAAATGCACAAATTCGCCCAACAATTGATCTTATTGTTAAATTCTTGCTTGTATTTCAGTTTCAATGCGCGTATGATTATTGCATGAGGCGTACGGAAAGCTGATTGGATTGATTGACGGGACAAATCGATTCCCAGATGAACCGCCGTGGACGCCGCGGTGTCCCGTCCACATTGAGGCAACCACCATCCGATGACAAGGAGGAAATCCCATGAAGAGAATCCTTGGCTTGATCCTCTCCCTTGCGCTTTTGCTTCCCCTTGCCCTGCCGATTCTGGCCTTTGCCGAGTCCCCGGTGCCGGACGCGCTGCCGGAAGACCTGGGCGGAAAGACGCTGTACGGATACCTGACGGATTTGAAGACCCAATACCTGCCCGTAAAAATTTTCCAGGACGCGGCGGCGTACACGGATCAGGACCGGGAAAACGCGCGCCGCGCCATCCGCCTCGTCATTGACGCGACCACCCAGAAGATGGAGCAGGCGGGACAGCAGGATCAGTATAACCTGTATCTGCGGGCCTACGCATACGAGCTTCAGTTTCAGGACGAAAAGACCTCCGCTCTGAAGGAGAAGGCCCTTGCGGACTATGCGAGGACCGTGGAACTGGGCGGCAGCTATGCCCAGGCCGACTACGACCGCGTGGCGGCCATGGAAGTGCAGGCCGCGCCCCAGAGCTGGCAGGTGGCGCAGATGTTCACGCTGGACGAAATCGGAGAAATCCTGGGAATTGCGGGCGGCGATCTGTCCTATGCGGACATTTCGGCCCTGCTGAACGCGGACGGCCAGCTTGGCGCGGGCTACGCGCCGCGCGCTGCCGCCAACCCCGTGGAAAGCGCGGTATTGGTGTTCGCCGAACCGATGGGCGGCAAGGCGCGCTATGATCTGCGCAAGAGCGCGGCCTTTCTCGGAAAAACAGAGGAGATTTCCGGTGTCGGCGACGAAGCGGTACTGATGGGGCTGCGCAACCAGAACAACGATCCCCTGTTGTACGCAACCGCTTTGGTGCGAAAGGACGAACTGGTGCTCGAAGTGCGCGTGCCCGACCATGCCTGGCGCGGCGAAGGGGCGGGCGCGAATCCCGCCGATTTTGCGAAGGCCATTGCCGCCAAGGTGCTTGTGAACGTTTACGACGCCGGCCGGGCAGTGCCCGACATGTCCGGCCTTGCGTGGGAGAGCGTGCTTGCGCCCGTCGCGCTTGATCCCGGCGATGCGGATTCCCCCGTGCCGGGCGAAATTCCCGCGGATCTGGGCGGCAAGACGGTCTACGGCTACTTGGTGGAACTGAGACAGCAGTATCTGCCGGAGGACCTATTCACAAGCCCCGACTTCGAGGAAGCGGACAAAAACAACGCGCGCAGGGCCGCAAAGCTCCTCATCGAGACCATTTCAAAGGGCTTTGACGCAAATGGGCAAAATCCCTACGAGCTCGAGATTCGCGGGTACTGCTATGCGCTTCTCTACGCGGACACGGGTGATCCCCTCTTCCGCATGCTGGCAATCAATGACGACAAGCAGGCGCTGTTTCTGGGCTACGCGCTGGCCAAACCGGGCTATGACGAACTGACCACGCCCCTTCTCTCTCCCATGGCCGAACTGAAGAAGGGGGACTCCGGCGAGAATGTGCGGCTCATGCAGGAGTGGCTCATCCAGGCAGGTTCTCTCTCCGGAGAAGCGGACGGGGACTTTGGGGGCGGCACGGAAAAGGCCGTGATGGCTTACGAGGCCGATAACGCCCTCACATCGGACGGCATCGCGGACATCGCGTTTTTGCTCTCTCTGTACGCAAAGATCGACGATGGCGACAAACTGTATTTTAAATAGACGGACATCGGCTGTCAATCCTGTCATGCTGCGGCCACCCGTAAAGCCGTGTCCGCGCCGGAAGACGCGGGCGGGCTTTGCGGGCAGCCTTTTTGTTGTGCGCAAATCGACCCAGCTCAGTGTCTGAAACGTACAGCGTCCGCGATATTGCCGCCGCGGAATCCGGCGCGCGCGTCTGCCCGAAGGACAAGTCTCCGGCGACAGGCTGTACGGTCCAAAAGAGGACACCGTTCCCGCATCGACGAACGCGAAGTGCGGCCAAACCGCCGAAGAAGTCCAAATTGGCGGCATCGCTCATTGGCATCGAGGAGCGGGACAGCGCAACCACGCTCGAAGTTCACCCGCATCAATTCTCCAGCGCGGCGGGAATCCCTGCCTTTGTTCCGAGATGCCAGGGGGAAGCCTTCGAAGCCGGGGCAACGGTTCGAGAACTTGAAGGCCCTCTATTTGTGGACGGCGACGATTTGGGCGCGCATCGCCCGCCCAATCCGCTGCCCGGCCCCTTCGGGGAAGACCCCGGCGGGAAAAGCCTCCGGTAATCCGTTCCGGCACAGGCAAAGCGGCTCCGGGATTTCTTCCGGAACCGCAAGGCATCCTCCCGCTTTTCAATATTCTTTCGCTTCACCCTCTGAAAGCAGCAGCCCGCCGCCGCCCGACCGCCGAAGCAGCGAGCCGAGGGCGAGGGCGATGGGAACGACCTGGATCGATAGGCAGATCAAAAACACCGTTCGCATGCCGAGGTTGTCCATGACCGCGCCGACATACAGAAGGCTGAGCATCCCCGAGAGGCTTTGGTATACCGCGTCCGTGACGCTGTTCGCCGTTGTGCGCAGCCGCACGTCCACCTGTTCGCCCACGATTTCCCGCGTGGTCGGAAGTAAAATGCCGAAGGACACGGCGCCGAAGACGCTTCCCGTGATGACCGTGGCAGGGGACACTGCCAGAAGATTGAAGGCGATCATCACCGTCGGCAAAAGGGCCGTCAGAACGAGCCGCGCCTTGAGCGGAATTCTGCGAATCCTGCCCGCCAGGAAGAAGAAGGGGAGCTGGAACGTGCACATGAAAAAGAAATCGTAGCCCTGATGCGACACGTTGCCGCCGACGTTTTGCAAAACAGCGATCTTCATGTTGTTGATGGGCGCGGAGGCGAGCCCGGTAAAGAGCAGGAACACCACAAGAAACAGGTAGGGTTTGATTTTTGTAAGCTTTCCAATGTCCGCGATTTTGATCAAAACCCGCGGGCCCTCCGGCTTGGGGGCGTCCGGCTGCAGGGAGGCGATGGCCACCGTGGTCAACGTCAGCACGGTGGCGAAAAGCGGCATGACCCAGTAGCCCACGCGGTTGATAAGCGACCCGTAGAACAGCATGAACAGAGCGAACCCCATGGACGCCCATCCCCGCGAGGGACCGTACACGTCGCTGCGGTGGGAAAAACACTTTAAAAGCCAGGTATCGAGATTCGAGGGCAGCGGAACCAGCGTGAAGCCCAGGAGCGGATAGGCGATAAAGACCGCCGGGAGATTGCCGGCAAAGAAATAGATGAAAAGATTGAGGCCCAGGGAGATGAGATTGCCGAGAATGAATATCTTTTTATTGGTTTCAAGCCTGTCGCAGGCGCTGCCCCAGAAAAACTGGCCAAGGAAGGCGAACAGCATGTAGACGGCAAGCAGAAGCGAAAGCTGCGTGTTGGTCATGCCCCGCGAGAGAAGATACGCGCTGATGTAAGCGGGCATCGAAGCGAACGACCACCAATAGCTGACCTGGAGCGCGTTGAATTTCACAAGGGTCGCTTTTTCGTTTTTCACTGCGTCGTCCCTTCATTACAGGCCCCGCCGATTCGCCCGTCTTGGCGGCGGCGGGAACGGCCCGCGCGGCGCGCCACCGGGTGGCCGACAGGCATTTTAATGATAGTATAAAGCATGAGAGCCGCTCGAAGTCAAGCGCTTTTTTCATGGCCTGTAAAATCCCGGGCGCGCGCGCATAAAACGAGCCGGTTCCGCGCGGCATGCCGCGCGGAACCGGCCTTATTTCACCAAATCCCCGACCGCCCTTCAAATCATTCGGTAGGCGCGGGCGTTATGTCCGCCTCGTTGTCGAAGCCGCGGGATTCCCAGTAGCCCTCATAATCCGCGTCGTCCGACAGCGTAATCTTGTCGACCCAGCGCGCCCACTTGTAGCCCATTTTATCCTCCGCGACGACGATAAAGGGAAAGCCCAGTTCCGGCGGCAGTTCCAGTCCGTTTGCCTGGTACGCGAGAATCAGCTGCTTCTCCTGAATCTCCGCAAGGGGCAGGGACGTCGTATAGCCGTCCACTGCGGAAAACACCACGGTGACAGCGCCATCCTGCGCGCCCGCCAAATCGATGAGGTCCGTGATCAGAACGCCCTTCCAGAGCACCGTCGCGTCCCAGCCGACGACGCAGTGCAATGTGATCAGCCGCTCGTAGGCGTCAAGCGCCGTGGCCTCGTCGTAAGAAAGCGTCAAAGGCTCGTTCACCAGTCCGTCGATGGCGAGCATGTAGCTGTCGATGTCCACGTACTGCACGCCCTTGATGGAATTGTCCTTGGGCCCCACCGCCGGGTCCAGCCGCGCGCCCTGATACTCCTCAATCTCGCCTTCGCGGTAGCGGTCGCTGGTGGCGGACGTCACGGCGTCGGGGGCGCTCGTCGGCATCGATTCCGACAGGCCGCCTGTCGCCGCCGGGAGAAGGCAAATCGCCAGCAGGACTGAAAGCACGTATTTGACGGGGTTTCTTTTCATTTCAAGCCCTTCCTTTCCGCATCTGTCCGGTTCTCGATTCAGCCTGACAGAAACCGGGTTCGCCATTCGCCGCGTTTGCGGAAAGCAAACCCGGTTTTATGGATGTCTTATACCCATATTGCGGAAATGTCAACCAAACCTCCGGGCAGGCGCCGTCCCCTGCCGGTTCCGGAAAAACCGGGAGAGTTCCCGCTCTCTTTTTTGGGGCGGAAACGCCAGCAGGATGACGCTTCAGACCATGAACGCGAACGGCAGAAAGCCCGTGCCGATCCGGATGCCCATGAGCGCGCCGACGCTCCGGGTCTCCGCACTTGCCACGTAGCCGTAGGTGCGCAGGATCGCCATGAGCAGGGATGCCGGAAACGGGATGTATACATCTGTTCTGCTTCGTCGGAACGCACTGAATGCGCCGCGTTGATCGGCTGGCAGGCCCGACCGGTGCGAAAGCCGTTCACCGGAAATTGCGGCCAGGGGACGGCCTTTCTTTCGTTACCGCGCCGGGTTTCCTTGCCGGAAGACGCACAAAATTGCACGGAAAATCCGGCAATCCGCCATTCCCTGCCACACACATAAATCACAGCACCGCGCGCCGTTTATGCATAATAGTTTCATTTATGCACAATTATTCGTCCATGACGAGCGAGCATTCCGGTTCGTTTTATAAATATACCTGAAACGACGCGGTGCGAGTGCGCTTTTTGTCCCTTCAACGCCTATGCAAAACATGCATTTTCGCATTTATTCATTTGACAGAATGCAATCTGCATGCTACCATTGAAAACAATATTTCATCCATCCAAATGATGAAACAGATGATCCGAAAGGGGGAGTGGAAATGACGGTGAGGGCGCAAATCGAAATCAGCTACCCCGCCCTTTCGCACTCGCATCAGAAAATCGCGCGCTACATCAACGCGCATCACGATCAGCTGCTCTTTTCACCCCTCTCCGAGCTTGCCGAGAAGGTTGGCACGAGCCCGGCGACCATTGTCCGTTTTTGCCGCGCCATCGGCTTTGACGGCTACACGGATCTTCAGAAAAGCGTCCAGAGCGCGGCGGTTCTCACAAAGCCCGTTGAAAGGACGGCCCCTTCGGGCGAGGCGCAGGCGGCATGCGAACATCTGGCGGACATGTACCGGTGCATGGATGAGGCACAGCTCGCCCGGGTGTGCGAGACGATTCTTTCCGCAAAGGAAATCCTGATCGTCGGCTACATGGATTCCTTCGGCGTGGCGGCGGAGCTGCTGCACCGGCTCTACGGCGTGCGCGACGGCGTGCATTTCAGCAGGTTCATCCACGACTGGAACGAGATGCTCCGGCTCATGACCCCTGAAACGCTGGTGCTCGCCGTGTCCTTTGCGCCGCACTACGTCTACACGCACACCTGCGTTCAGACTGCCAGGGAGCGGGGCAGCAGTGTGATTCTGTTCACAGACGGCGTCCTCAACCCCTTCTCGGGCTGCGCGGACGAAACGTTGGCGTTTGAGCTTCGCCGAAGCTGTCGGGAGCAGGGGCACGCCCAGCTCGACGTAAGCCCGGTGTTCGCCTACATTCAATCCCTGTCATGCTTCATGGCGACGCATTACGCGGACAGGCTTCTCGCGGCCAATCGCTACGACGAGCCTTTCCTCGCCGAATGAGCGCGAAGCGCGCTGCCGCCATCGACATGACGGCGGGCAAAAGTCTGCCCCTGATGCTGCGCTTCTCCCTCCCCATCCTGCTGGGAAACCTGTTTCAGCAGCTTTACACCGTGGTCGACGGCATCGTTGTGGGAAAGAGCGTGAGCACGGCGGCCCTTGCCGCCGTGGGGGTAGGCTTCCCCATCACCTACATGCTCACCTCCGTCTTTCTGGGGATCGGGCTGGGCGCTTCGGTGCTGGTCAGCCAGTTCTTTGGAAAAAGAGACATGGAGAAGGTGCGCGCGACCCTCTCGACCATGAACGCGTTCCTTTTGATCATCGCCGTGCCGGTGACGCTGCTGGGCATCTTCACCATCGACCCGCTCCTGTCTCTGCTGCGCACGGACGCGGAGATTTTCGCGGACGCAAAGCGCTACATGGTCATCTACTATCTGGGCATGCTGCCGCAGTTCGGCTACAACGTCAACGCCAATGTGATGCAGGGCATCGGCGACAGCCGCACGCCGCTTGTCATTCTGATTGATTCGAGCGTCCTGCACATTCTGCTGGCGGTGCTGCTCGTGCCGGTGCTCGGCTTCGGGGTGGCGGGCGTGGCATGGTCCACGGTGGCCGCGCAGGCGTTCAGCTGGCTTCTGAGCATCTTCCTCATCCGGCGCAAATACCCGGATGTGGGCGCGGCGTTCCGGCGCTTCGGCATCCAAAAGGACCTGTTTGTCCAGTCCCTGAAGGTGGGCGTGCCCATCGGCATCCAAAGCGCGCTGTTCGCGGTGGGGATGATGGTGATGCAGCCCCTCATCAACGGCTACGGCAAGGTGTTCATCGCGGGCTACAACGCCGCGGTGAAGGTGGACGGTTTCATCTTCATGCCGGTAACCAGCCTCGCGGCCGCCGTCACCACGTTCGTGGGGCAGAACATCGGCGCGCAAAAGCTCGACCGCGTCCGTGCGGGCACCCGCGCCGCGATGGTTCTCGCGCTGGGGCTTTGCGCCTTGCTGTGCGCGGCGGTGATCCCCCTGCGCACGCCGCTTATGGGGATGTTCACAGACGATCTGGGGGTGGTGAGCGCGGGCAACGCGTACCTCGTGCGGGTGATCCCGCTGTACGTGATCTCGACGCTTCAGTACATGTACATCGGCGTACTGCGCGGCGCGGGCCAGACGCTCATCCCCACCGTCGCGACGCTTTTGAGCCTGTGGCTCGCCCGGGTACCCGCCGCGTACCTGCTTACCCGGTTTTACGGCCCCAACAACATGCACTGGTGCTATGCCATCGGCTGGGCGGTGGGACTTTTGATCCTGATCCCCTACCATCGGTGGGGCAAGTGGAAAAAGGGCCTGATCACAGACAGGCGATGACGAAAACGGAGGAAGACTCATGCGACAATACCTCGGCAAGCGGACCATTACCGCCGTCATCTGCGTAATGCTGGTTCTGGTCATCAATTTTGCGCTGATCCGCCTGGCGCCGGGCAATCCCGCGCGGCTTCTGGTGGGTACGGAAACGCCGAGCGAGGAACAAGTTCAGCTGATTACCGAAAAATACGGGCTGGACAAGCCCCTGCCGGTCCAGTTTCTGCGGTACGCAGGCAACCTCCTGCACGGCGACATGGGCGTTTCCTACTATACAAACGAGCCGGTTTCGACCCTCATCGCCCAGCGCCTGGGGAACACCGCGCTTCTGACGCTCACCTCCCTCGCCCTCGCGGTGATGCTGGGCATCCTCATGAGCATCGCGTGCGTGCGCCGGGTGGGCGGAAAGCTCGACAACGCCCTGACCGGAATTACCTATTTTTTCGATTCGTTCCCGAGCTTCTGGCTGGGGCTCATGCTGATGCTGGTGTTCGCCTCGGTTTTGAAGCTTCTCCCCTACTCCGGCATGATCGACGTGCGCCAGAGCTATAAGGGCTTCCGGCACGTGCTGGACGTTGCGCGGCACATGGTTCTGCCGGTGACGACGCTGACGGTGCTCGAGCTTCCCTACTTTTTCCGCATCTCCCGCTCCGGCATGATCCAGACTTTGGGCGAGGACTTCATCGCGACGCTGCGCGCCACCGGCATGCGGGAGGGCAGAATCTTCCGCAAATACGTATTCCGCAACGCCATCCTCCCCACCGTCACCGCCGTGAGCATCTTCATGGCCTACGCCGTGACGGGCTCGGCGCTGGTGGAAATTGTGTTCTCCTGGCCGGGCATGGGCAGCTACATCATGACATCCATCTCCCGCAGGGATTATCCGGTTTTGATGGGCATTTACCTGATGCTCAGCCTGTCGGTTGCCGTGGTGATGATCGCGGTGGATCTTCTCTACGCCATGCTCGACCCGCGCGTTTCCCACAGGCGCACCGCATAAAGGAGGAAAAGAGATGAACGTAAGGCAATTCATCCGGCGCAACAGGCGGCTGTGCCTGGGCATCGCCATGCTTTCGGTCCTCCTTTTCGTGGCGCTGTTCGCGCCCGTTCTTTCGCCCCACGACCCCAACGCCATTTCAACCGACATGGTCGTGGCCCCGGACGCGCGCTATCCCCTGGGCACCGACGGACTGGGCCGCGACGTGCTCTCCATCCTTTTGTACGGAAGCCGCACCTCCCTCATGGTGGGCGTCACCGCGGCGATGCTCGCAGCGGTCGTCGGGACCATGATCGGCGTTCTGGCAGGCTACTTTGGCGGAAAGGTGGACACCGTCATCGGCGAGTTCATCAACGCGTTCATGATGATGCCCACGTTCTTCCTCATCCTCATCGTCATCGCGCTGTTCGGCTCGGGCATGGGCAAGGTGATGGTGGTGATCGGCCTCACCAGCTGGACGGGCAACGCCAAGATCATGCGCGCCCAGGCCATGAGCCTGCGCGCCCGCACGTTCGTGCGCGCCGCCGAGGCGGTGGGCGAAAGCCGGCTGTCCATCATGTTTTCCCACATCATTCCCAACGGCATCTTCCCCATCGTGGCGAATACCACCATGGGTGTGTGCGCCGCCATCATGACCGAATCGAGCCTCTCGTTTCTGGGCCTTGGCGATCCCAACGTGGTGAGCTGGGGCCAGCTCATCTTCAACGGCAAGGCGTACATCACCAGCGGCTGGTGGATGTGCGTGTTCGGGGGCATCGCCATTGTGTACACGGTCATCGCCTTCTTCATGATTGGCGAGGGTCTGAATCTTTTGATGAACCCCAAGCTGCGCAGCGTGGGATAGGAGTTCATATGTCGCTTCTTTCATTCGAAAATGTTTCCGTCACCTATGACGACGGGCGCCCCCTCTACGCCGTGCGCGGCGCGAGCTTCGACGTGCTCGAAGGCCGTTCCGTGGGCGTGGTGGGCGAATCCGGCAGCGGAAAAAGCACGCTGATGCACGCGGCGCTGCGGATTATAAATCCCCGGGTGGCGCGGGTATCGGGGCGGATCTTGCTCGACGGCGCGGACATCCTCCAAATGGACGCGGAAACGCTCCGCAACGCGCGCTGGAAAAAAATGGCCGTGGTCTTTCAAAAATCCATGAACGCGTTAAGCCCCGTGCACCGCGTGGGCACCTTCATGCAGGACGTGTACCGCGTGCACGCGCCGGAGGTCACCAAGGCCCAGGCGGCAAAGCGCGTGACGGAGCTCCTCGAGATGGTGAGCCTGCCTCCGCGCGTCTCGCGGCTCTACCCCCACGAGCTTTCGGGCGGCATGATGCAGCGCGTGAGCATCGCCCTGAGCCTGATCCACAACCCGCGGCTCCTGATCCTCGACGAGGCGACCACCGCGCTGGACGTGGTCACCCAGACCCAGATTCTGGAGGAAATGATGGCCCTGGAAAAAAAGCTGGGCCTCACCCGCGTCATGGTCACCCATGATATGTCCGTGGTGGCCTCCACCTGCCGCGAAGTGGCGGTTCTGTACGCGGGCAAGCTCGTGGAATACGGGCCTGTGGAGACCGCTCTGGTGGCGCCATCCCATCCCTATACCAGGTGCATGCTGGCGAGCTTTCCGGACATGCGCGCGCCGGAGGGTGCCCAGCTTCGGAGCATCCCCGGCGCGCTGCCCGATTTGCGCGTGCCACCCGCGGGCTGCGTGTTTGCCCCGCGCTGCCCCGAGGCCATGCCCGTCTGCCGGGCACGGGAACCGGAAACCCGCACCCTGGGCGCGCGCCACTTCGCCGCCTGTCATCTCATCGGGGAGGACGCCATATGAACGCAAAAACGGACGTCGTTCTCGAATCCATCGGCGTAACGAAGCATTACGCGAAGAACAATGCCGCGGTCAAATCGGTGGACGGGGTCGATCTCGCCCTGCGGCGGGGCAAGGTGTTGGGCATTTTGGGGGAAACCGGCTGCGGCAAGAGCACCCTTGGGCGCGTGCTTTCCGGGCTCGAACCCCCTACCTCGGGAAGCGTTCAGCTGGAGGGCCAAGCCCTTTCCGCCCTTGACCGCCATGACCGGAAGGCCGTCCGGCGCAGGATGCAGATGGTCTTTCAGAACCCCTTCGACGCCTTCGACCCCCGGCACAAAATCGAGCGCGTGCTGACGGGCACGCTGAAGCTCCACGGCATCGGCGAAAGCCGCGCGGCGCGGCGCGCGCTTTCATCGAAAGCGCTGGAAAGCGCGGGACTGCGCCCGGCGGAAAATTATCTGCGCCGCTATCCAAACGAGCTCTCGGGCGGCCAGCTTCAGAGAATCGCCATCCTGCGCTCCATGCTTCTGAACCCCTCCGTGATCGTAGCGGACGAGCCGGTGTCCATGCTCGACGTATCCGTGCGCGCGGACATCATCAACATGCTGGGCAGACTGGCCCACGAGGGGGACGCCGCCGTTCTGTTTATCAGCCACGACATCTCCACCGCCCGCTACATCTGCGATTCCATCGCCGTGATGTATCTGGGGCGGATCGTGGAGATCGGCCCGGCGCGTGCGATTCTGGACGATCCCAGACACCCCTACACCCGCGCGCTCATTTCAAACTGCCCCAGCTCCGACCCCCGCGCGGCGTTTACGCCCGTCAGGCTCCGGGGAGAGCCGCCTTCCCCCATGAACCGGACGGACGGCTGCGCTTTTTTCCCGCGCTGTCCCGAAGCCGTCCCAGCCTGCGCCGCCACCCCCCAGAAGCTCGCGTCCCTGGGCGATGACCGCGAAGCGCGCTGCATGCGCGTCGCCGAAATGCGTTGATTTGCCGCCTCCCGCATGCGTGCGGCGGAGATCATAGATCAAACGGAGGAGAAGGGAGACCCCCACATGAAAAGCAAAAGAGCCCTGTCCATGCTCCTGGCGCTCGCCCTGTGCCTCGTTTTCCCGCTGTCGGCCGCGGCAAGCGGCACGGAAGACGTGAAAACGGGCGGCACGCTGCTCATGTCCCTCGGGACGGAGCCGACCAACCTGAACCCCGACGGCAACTACGACGCCAACAACGGCTATATCATCCAGAACCTCTTCAACCGGCTCATAAAATTGAACAGCATGCAGGAGGTTCTTCCGGACCTCGCACAGAGCTATGAAGTGGCGGCGGACGGGCTTTCCTACACCTTTCACCTCTACGAGAACGTGTCCTTCTCGGACGGCGTGAAGATGACCTCCGACGACGTGAAGTTCACCTTCGAGTACATTCAGGAGAAGCAGACTTTCGCCTCCTACGTCATGGCCCACGTCGCCTCCGTGGAATGCCCGGACGAGAATACGGTGGTGTTCAACATGAGCGAAGTCGACGCGGCGTTCCTCTACAACCTCGCGTACCAGGGCACGTTCGTTTTGCCCCGCCACGTGTACGAGGGCAAGGACTGGATGGGCGCGGACGCGCTGCAAACCCCCGTGGGCACCGGCCCATTCGTGTATGACAGCTGGGACAAGGGCACCCGCATCGTGCTCACCCGCAACGACAATTACTTCATGGGCCCGGACGTCCCGTACCTCGACCAGGTCATTTTCGCCTTCGTCGCCGACGCGACCACCGCGAAGGTTGCCTTCCTCGCGGGCGAATACGACATTCTGGGCGTGTTCTCCTCCACCGACTACAACGAAATGCGGGCAAACCCCAGCATCGTGATGGAAGTCAACATCTATCCCAGCCGCTTCATCGTCGAATTCAACATGGCCCAGGCGCCCTTTGACGATCTGAAGCTGCGGCAGGCGGTCTCCATGGCCATCGACCGCGACGAGATGATGTCCATCGCGCTCAAGGAAGTCGGCCTCAAGGCGGATCACTTCCTGAGCCCGCTGTTCGGCTGGGCGGTGGACGATTCCGTCACCGTCCCGGGTTATGATCTGGAAGCCGCCCAGGCGCTGATGGCGGAGTCCGGCCTCGAGAAGGACGCGGACGGCTACTACCTCCACGTTTCGCTGGACACCATGAACTACTCGCCCTTCCCGGATCTGGCGCAGGTGCTCAAAAGCCAGCTCGAGAAGATCGGTATCGACGTCACCATCAATATGCTTGAGTACGCGTCCTTCGACGAGAAGGTCGTCAAGAACAAGGACTTCGCGCTGGGCCTCACCAGCGACTATCAGGGCCCCGAGGTCTCGGCCATCGGCAATTCCGTGTCCTCCGCCGGCTACATGAACTGCACGGGCTATTCCAATCCCGAGGTCGACAAGCTGCTGGCGGAGGCGCTCAACCTCGCGTCCTTCGAGGAGCGCGCGCCCCTCTACAAACAGGTGCAGGCTTACATGGCGGCAGACCTTCCTTACACCGTGCTCTCCGAGTGGATCGGCTACTATCCGCACTGGGACTACGTGAAGGGCCATCCCGGCAGCGAGGAAGCCAACGCAAAGACCGGCTACGGCGAATTTACCTACGTCTGGCTGGACAAGTAATCCTTCCATCGGCCCGCGTTTCCCCTCGCGCGGAAGCGCGGGCCCCATTCTGATGAGCGCAGGTGCAAAATGAACATACCATCCATCCTCTCCCGGATTCCCGATTACGCGGCGTTTGACACGGTGGACGAGCTGGCCGCGCGGGGACGCGCGCTTGCGGAGAAGCACCCCGGAATCGTCAGCCGGACGAGCCTCGGGCGCTCCCGCGCGGGCGACGAGCTCTGGTGTCTGCGCCTGGGTGACGGGCCTGAGAACGCCCTTTGCTTCGCCTGCCCGCACCCCAACGAGCCCATTGGCGCGCTGACGCTTCTGACCCTGGCCGAGATTCTGGCGGACGACCCGACGCTCCTGCGGGAAACGGGGATGGCCTGGCACCTCATTCCCTGCGTCGATCCGGACGGCACGCGGCGCAACGAGGGCTGGTTCAAGGGGCCGTTTACCATCGAAAACTACGTCCGGGGTTTTTACAGGCCGCCGGGTTCCCGGCAGGTGGAATGGACGTTCCCCTTCCGCTTTCGCGACATGTGGTTTGAAAAACCCATTCCCGAAACGCGGATTCTCATGGAAATGATCGGCGAGCTGCGGCCGAGGCTGACCTATTCTTTGCACAACAGCGCGTTCGGCGGGGCGTATTGGTACGTCACAAAAAACGACGCCGCGCTGTGCGCCGCCCTCGAGGGCGCCGCCCGCAGGCAAAACCTCCCCTTGCACCTGGGCGAGCCGGAATCGCCTTACATTTCCAAGTATTCCAAGGCGGTTCACAGCATGATGAGCCTGCGCGAATACTACGAGTACCGCGCGGCGCGGGGCGAACCCATCCCCACAGGCGAGCAAAGCTGCGGCACGTGCAGCGCCGACTACATCGGGACGGTGTGCGACAGCCTTGTTCTGATGGCAGAGCTTCCCTATTTTCAGGTGCGCGGCATCGACGACGATTCGGATTCGGACATGACGCGGCGGGACGCGCTGCGGGAAAAGGCCGCGCGCAGGGCCGGGCATGCCGCTTTTTTGCGCGCCCGCTGGAGCGAGGCACGGGCACTGTTCGGCGCCGACAACCCCTTTCCGCTTCTGGTGGACGACGCGCTCGCCGCCTACGACATGGGCGAGGGCGAAATCTCCGGCGCGGAATTCGACCGTCCCGCCACGAAAGCGGAGGCCCTCGACAGCCTGTGGCTTTCGCGCATCTTTGAGGCCCTCGATCTGGCTTTGGCGGTGCGCGCGTGCGATTTCGAACTGGCCCGCGCCAGGGACGTGCATGCGGCGCTGGAAAAAACGCGGGCGAAGACGGACGCGCGGCTGACCGAACTGTGCGCGCAGATCGAGGCGGCATGTTCCTATGAAGTCGCCCCCATCCGGCATCTGGTGGCCATGCAGCTCGAGTCCGTGCTGCAGGCGCTTCCCTACGCGCGGGAACAGGAGACAAAATGAAAACGTCCGAATGGGATCTTTCCGCTCTCTACGACGGGTTCGACGACCCCCGCTGGCGCGCGGACTTCGCATCGCTGAAGGACGCCGCGCGGGCGGCGCTTTCCCACGTGAAAAATCTCGCGCCGGACCGTTTTGATGCGCCGGATGCAGGGGCGGCGCTTCAAAGGATCGACGCGGCGCTCACGCTCCACGCCCGGACGTCCGCCTATGCGCGCATGGTGCAGATGGCCGACAACCGGCGGGCGGATGCCCTCGGCATGCTGACGGCGCTGGATCAGCCGGGCGCGGACATTGCCGCGGCCATCAGCGCGTTTGCGCGGCTGCTGCAAAGGAGCTGGCGGGCGGAAACGCTGGCGGGCGATCCCGCGCTGGCGGCGTACGCCGCTTATTTTCACCTTCAGGCGGAGGCGGCGCCCCATGCGCTGCCTGAGGCGACGGAGGACGTCGTGCTGCGCATGCAGAGGACGGGCGGCCAGACCTGGGCCCGGTTGCGTGACGCCATGGAGGCGTCCATGACCGCCCGGGTGGCCCTTGATGGGAAAACCGAATGTCTGCCCATCGCGCGGGTGCGGGCGGGATTTTCAGACGGCGACGCGGCGGTGCGCAGGCGCTGTCTTTCGGCGGACATCGAGGCCGACCGTAGCGCCGGAACGGTATTCGCCGGTTGCCTGAACGGCATCAAGGGCGAGGCGCTCGAGATGGCGCGTCTGCGGGGCTTCGACAGCGTCCTTGCCTGGATGCTGTTCATTTCGCGCATGGAGCGGGGCACCCTCGATGCCCTGCAGGCGGCGATTCGGGACGCGCTGCCCGCGTTCCGGCGGTTTTTGAAGGCCAAGGCGCGGCTTCTGGGATGCGACGGCGGACTTCCCTACTGCGACATCTCCGCGCCCGTGGGGAGCGCGGGGCGGTTCACGCTTTTCGAGGCGCGGCGCTTTCTGGTTGAGGCGTTTTCCGGCGCGGACGAGGCGCTTGCCGCCTTTGCCGACGCGGCGTTTGAAAACAACTGGATCGACGCCCTGCCCCGGGCGGGGAAGCAGGGCGGGGGCATCTGCTTTCCCCTCGACGCCGCCCGGGGAAGCCGCATCCTGCTCAACTTCGACGGCGGGTTTCCGGGCGTCGCGTCGCTGGCCCACGAACTGGGCCACGCATGGCACGACCGGCAAATATTCCGTCTGCCCCAGCTCCTGCGGGATGCACCCACGCCCGTCTGCGAGACGGCGTCCACCTTTTGCGAAACGCTGGTGTACGCGCACGCGCTCAAAAGCGCGGCGGGCGACGCGCGGCTTTTCCATCTGAACGCCGCGCTCTCCGGCGCGGTGCAGACAATCGCCGATACCCACAGCCGCTTTTTATTCGAAGACGAGGTGCTCCGCCGCCGTGCGGCGGGCCCGCTGACGGCGGACGCGCTGGCAGAAATTATGGTGGAAAGCCAGCGCGCCGTCTACGGGGACAGTCTCGCCCAGCTCCACCCCTACATGTGGGTCGACAAGGTGCATTACTACATCCCGGACTTTCACTACTACAACTTCCCCTATGCGTTCGGGCTCCTGTTCGCGCGGGGCCTGTATGCCGAATCTCGCCGGAGACCGGCGGACTTTTTTGCCCGCTACAACCGGCTGCTCTGGGAAACGTGCACCCTGCGCGTGGAGGAGGCGGGCCGGAACATGGGATTTCGTCTGACGGAGCCCGATTTCTGGCGGGACGCGCTGAAGGACTTTGAAGAGATGACGGACGAATTTGAACGCCTGGCGAGGAGGTAGAGTCATATGAAAACGGTGAAGGAACTGCTGCTCGCGCTTACAAAGGTGCGAAGCGTCACGGGCACGAGGCAGGAGTGCGACGTGGCGGAAAAAATCCTGGAATTGGTGAAGGAGGACCCGTATTTCGCGGCGCACCCGGAGCTTTGCGGCGCGTGGGACGGCGGCGACAGCCTCGGGCGTCCTGTGGTCTGGGCGCTTAAAAGGGGAACCGGACGGCGCACGGTGGTGTTTTCCGGGCATTACGACACGGTGGACACCGCGTGCTACGGCGTGTTCGAGCCCTACGCCCTCGACCCGGACGCGCTGCGCGCCGCGTTTTTGAAAAACCCGCCCGACGACGCGGAACTGCGGCGCGACCTGGCGGACGAAAGCTGGCTGTTCGGGCGGGGCTGCGCCGACATGAAGGCCGGAATCGCCCTCAACCTCAAGACCCTTTACGACTGCGCGCCCGGCGAGGTTAATGTGCTGTTCACCGCCGTGAGCGACGAGGAAAACCTGTCGGCGGGGGCACGGCAGGCGGTGGGGCTGTATGCGGATTTGCGGGACCGGTTTGATCTCGATTACGCCATCGCGGTCGTCAGTGAGCCCATCGAGCGGGAGCTGAATGGCCCGCACCCCTTCATCAACGGCAGCGCGGGCAAAATATTGCCGGTGGTGGTGGCGCGGGGCATTCCGGCTCACAGCATGAGCATGCTCAGGGGGATCAACGCGGCGCACCTCATCGCGAACCTCATTCGGGAAACCGAATACGACACAGCGTTTCTGTCCCGGGGCGGCAACCTGTTCACCGAGCCGCCCGCCGTGCAGCTTGTGCGGGATCTGAAGACGGGCTACGACGTGTCCATGCCCGAATACACCGCCGCGGGATTCAACGTGACCTTCTTCTGCGAAACCGACCCCGTAAAGCTCATGGACAGGGTGCTCGTCAACTGCAAAACCGCGGCGGCCGCACTGCTCGCCCGCCGCGCGGCCTGTGTGGACGAGATGGAACGGGCGGGCACGCTGGCGCCGGGCCGAAGCAAGAGCTTCGAGGTGCGCGTCCTGAGCCTTTCCGATCTGGAGGCGGAGCTCTCCCGGCGGGACGGCTACGCGGAATGCCGCGCCCGGGCGAAGGAAAAGAGCGCGCGGCTGGTGGCCGCGGGCGAGACGCTGCTCATGGCGAGCATCGGATACATCCGCGACATGATGGCCTTCGCGGGCGGCGGCCCCATGATGGTGGCCGGCATCGCCCCGCCCTACTATCCGGCGGTAAGCAACGACTCTTTAAAAAAAGACATCGCGCCCATCGTCTCGGACGCGATTCGGGAACTGGAAAAACAGGGCATCCGCGCCGCGCGGGAGGATTATTCTCAGGCGATGATGGACCTGAGTTACATGTCCTGCCGCGATCCCGCGGGCGCGCGCCGGATTATGGGCAACATGCCGCTGCCCGAAAGCGTTTACAGCATGGACGTGGAGCAGATGGCCGCGCTGGAGATTCCCACGCTGGTCATCGGCCCCGCCCGCAAACAGATTCACGAAATCGGCGAGCGCGTGTACCTGCCGGACCTGGAAGGGGAACTGCCCCGCGTCTTCCGGCAGATCATCAAAAGCGCCCGGGGAAACGGAGGAAACCGCGCGTGAACCGCATGCATTTGCCGGACCGGTTTCGGGACGAAAACTGGGCGATGGAGCAGCTCGCCAAATCGGAATACGCCTTCGTTGCCGTGAACGGGGCGGACGGGTTCCCCTACAACGTCCCGCTCTGCCTGGTGCGCGTCGAAAACGAGTTCTACTTCCACACCGCGCCGCGCGGGCGCGCGGTGGACCTGTTCCGGCGGGATGGCCGCGCCTGCATAAGCTGCGCGCCCTACGCCCGGCGCGACCCCAATCACACCACCATGCGCTACCGCTCCGCCATGGCGTTCGGCGACATCACCGAGGTGACCGACCCGGACCAGAAGGCGGCCGCGATGCTGCGATTCTTTGAAAAGTACATTCCCGGCGACGCGCGGTCGGAGGCGCTTTCCCGGCGCGCCGCGACCCACGCGGCCGTCTGGCACATCACAATCCGGACGATCACCGGCAAGGAGAGCGCGCAGGAATAGCGGATTCTACCCGACAATTCCGTAGTGCTGGTCGGGCTGAAGCACCTGATCGTAATCGGGCTTGAGCACCTGCCGCGCCTCGTGACAGAGGTGGCACTTGTCTGCGTAGTCCGGCTTCAGCACATAGCCGCGTCCTTGCGCCATCCGTGCAAGTCCCAGCGGGCCTTCGCGAAGCAGCACCGAGAAAATGGGATGGGCGCCCGCGTCGTACCCCTCGAGCATTTCAATCAGATCCTGCCGGAACACGTTGCCGATGGCGATGCCGCACCCCTTCGTGATCCATCCGCCGGGCTCGTAAATCAAAAGCCCGGTGGATGCGATCGCGCCGTCCATCCACCAGGGCACCGCCTCGCAGGTGCAGGCCGGCACGCCTTTGCCCTTTGAAAACGCGTCGCCAAAGCGCACGGCGGCCCTGCCGGTGAATACGGTCCCCCCGACGTAGCGGGGGATTTTTGCGTCCACGGAGGACTGGATCTCGCGAAAGATTTCATCCGTTCGGACGTCCTCCGGATGTGCGTGGCCCTCCGGATCGAGGTAGGGTGTCTCCAGATTATAGCGCACGCCCAGCGCGACGCAGGCCCGGATGGCGTTGATGAGGTTTTCAACGGGCACAAAGGGCTCATGAAAGGCGTCCATGCTCAGCATGACGTTTGCGTCCAGCCTGCGCAGCGGCTCCAGATAGGCCATCGCGCGCTCGGGGCTGCCCGCCCAGCTGGCGTTGGTCTCCACCCGCACGGCGATGCCCGCCGCGTGCAAATTGCGCAGCAGCGTCAGGGATTTTTCGGCAAAAATGGATGGCTCGCCGCCCAGCAGCACCGCAAGGTCCAGACCGAACCGCTCCTTCAGCCGAAGCGCTACGCGATACGGCGTCTCAATGTCCGGTTCCTGAAAGGGGCCCTCGTTGGTGCAGCCGAACCGGCAATGCGCACAGCTTGCGGTGCAATGATAGGACAGGTTGATCTTGAGCGTTCTCATGCGGTCTTCCCCCATTTCGCGCGCGGATTTGTCGGTTGCTTCACGATTCCTTTTCCGGCAGCGGCGCGCGCCGGAACGCATCCATAAAATCCGCGATGTATTTTGCGCAGGCGTCCAGCATTTCCGTCCCCCACGCCTCGGTGGCGGTGTTGGGGTGGTCCGGGCCGATCCAGCCGTTGTCCGTGATTCGCACAACCGGGCGCGGCACGGGAATTTCCACCCCCTGGAAGCGCACGGTTTTGAAACCCGTGGTCTCGATTTCGTCCGAAAGCGGCTTGAGGCGCATGTCCTCCACCAGATTCCAGTCGACCAGCTTGGGGTCCACCGCCAGAATGCCCGCGGTTTCCTCCCCGCCGCCGTGGCCGCCCTTCCACTTGGGATTCAAATCCCAGGCCATCAGCCACCAGTTGAGCTCCGCCATGAGGCAGCCCTTGCGCGCCAGGTCGAGGGCGACCCTGTCCAGCGCCGGGATGTTGCCGCCGTGCCCGTTGAGCACGCAGAAGCGGCGGACGCCGAAGCGCATGAAGCCCTCGGTCAGCTTCGTGAATACGTCGTACAGCGTGTCGAGACCCAGGGACACCGTGCCCGGGAAATCCGTCTGGGCGTCGCAGGCGCCGAAGGGGATGATGGGCGCGATGGCAACGTCCGTCCGGGGCTCGATGAGCTCCAGAAGACGCGTGGGAATCAACGTGTCCGTGCCCAGGGGAAGATGCTTTCCGTGACACTCGATGCTGCCCACGGAAAGCAAAATGATGTCGTTCGTTTGGAAGTACTTTTCCGCCTCCACCCAGTTCATGTTCGCAAGACGCATGTTCAGACCCCAGCCTTTCCGTTTTTTAAGCAGAATACAGCGCCACCATGACGGGCATGGTCGCGACGCATAAAAGGGTTGTCACCACGTTGATGGCGCTGGCGTAATCGGCGTCGCTTCCGTAGACCAGCGCCATGCTGGTGATGGAGGAGGCGGAAGGCGTCATCGTCGCGAGGAATGTGATCAAAAGGACCTGCGTCCCGTTTTCCGTGAAGCGCGCAAGCCCGCTGAATTTGAGCAGCACAAGCGTCATAAGCGGCACGGCGACGAGCCGCAGCGCCGCCACCAGCCACAGCCGCCTGTACCCGAAAATCTTCTTGAGGTCCATCGCCCCGATGAGCATTCCGGTGACCAGCATGCTCGTCGGGCCGATCATGCCGCCCAGGGACTCCACCGCGTCCTCCACGGGCCCGGGAAAGCGAATGCCCGTGAGAAACAGAAGAAACCCGGCGAAGATGGCGATCATGTTGACGTTTGTGACGACCTTGCGGACGCTGAACCCTTTTTCGCCGCAGAGGATCGACTTGGCATGACTCCAAAAGAGCGTCTGCTGCACGGCGATGAACGCACTCGTGTAGATGACCCACTCCTTGCCAAGCATGGCGAAGACCAGGGGGACGATGAGGTTCCCTGCGTTTGAGTAGACGACGGAGGTCTGTTCCACCGGGCCGAGCTTCAGCGGCCCGCGCAGCGCGGCGTTGAGCGTCACCAGCAATATATGGATGATAACGGCTGCGACGGCGGCGAGAATCAGGCCGTCGCGCACCTGGGCGGTGAAGTCCACCTGAAAGGAGGACAGAATCACGCATGGCATGAGCAGATACAGGGAGAGCGTCGACAGAACCCGGCTGTCCCTGCCCCCGACGATTTTGCGCTTCACCAGGAACGCGCCCGCGGACAAAATCAGAAAAAGGGATATAATCTTCTTTATCAGCAGTATTGTGATCAATCTGGACACCTTTTCGCTTCCGTTTGATTGACGCCGGCGCGGTCAGTCCGCCAGTTGATAGGCGATGCGCGGCGTACCGTCCCCCACGGTGATGACGCCGCATTCCCGAAACCCATGCTTTTCAAACAGATGCCGCATGGTCCGGTTGTTTTCGTGGGTATCCGCGCGGATGTTCGCGCACCGCTGTTTGCAGAACGCGAGGCAGGCGGAAAAAACGCCGCGCGCGGCGCCGTCGCTGGCCAGGCGGTGAATGGTCCCGTACGGTTCGTCGTTGAGCCAAGCGCCGCCCTCGATCCGCAGGTACGAGGGGTCCTCGCCGAGGATGAACGCGAACGCGCAGTGCACCCGCCCGTCCTCGCCGACGCCCACAAAGAGGTGTCCACTCTCGATGTCCTGCTGGATGTGCGCGCGCAGGGGATACTCCTTCCCCCACTGGGTCGCGTTGCCCGTTTGAACCATGTACTCCCTGGCGCATGCGTAGTTCCGCATGGCTTCGTCCAGATCGTCCATCACGGCAGTTCGTACTTCAATCATATCCGCACCCCGCGTCTTTTGTATGAAACGGGCTTCCCCCGCTCCCCTTAACGATCAGTATAGCATGGAAAGGGATGCGGGGCAATCCTTTCATCGGATCGCGCCAGCTTTGCGGACCCGCGGGGCTTTTTAAAAGGAACGCCGCCAACGCGTGTGCCCCGGCCACCGCGGAACGATTTTCAGAAGGCACAAAAGCGCCTCCCGCGGAAGCATTTTCCACGGGAAGCGCATGCGAACGAATGATTACCGCTCGATCAACCGGAATTTTGCCGTCTGGCTCTTGAGCATGGACGCACGGCCAGAAAGCTCGACGCTGGCGGCAGCGCTTTGCTCGGCCGCGGACGAATTCGACTGGATGACCTGATCGATTCTGCTCAATTCGCCGCTGATCTGGGAAATGGCATCCGCCTGTTCCGTGGAGGTCTTGTTGAACGCCAGCACGACCTCTTTCGCCAGCTCGCTCGCCTTTTCGATGGATTTCATCGAATCATCGACCAGGGATGTCGTCTGGGCCGCCGCTTCCTTGGCCTTGCGGGCCAGGCTGTGGAATTCTTCCGCGACCACCGAAAATCCCTTTCCGGCGGCGCCCGCGCGCGCGGCCTCGATGGCGGCGTTCATGGAAAGGATGTTGGTCTGGAAGGCAATGTCGTCGGTTGCCTTGACGATCCTGCCGATTTCGCCGGACGCCCTTTGCATGTCGTCCATGGCAGCAAGCACCCTGGTGACGCGCGCGATATTATCATCGGCGGAGGCCTGGCCGTTTTCCCCCTCGGCGCCTGCCGCGCCCGTGATTTTGTCAATGGAATAGATCAGGTTTCGAAGCGCCGTCGCCTGCTCGTCCGCACCGTCGGCCAGCATTCTGGACGCGCTCGCCACTTGCGTGGCGCTGCTGTCGAAGCGATCGACGGATTCGTTGATGTCGGATACCGTGGCGTTCAGGGACGAGGAAATCTTGTTGAGAGAGCCTTGAATGAGCAGGAAGTCGCCCATGTAATTCGCTTTGCTGATGCTGGTATAGTCGTTGTTGGCCAGGGAAGTCAGAACGCCCGTGATGTCCGAGATGTAGGCGTTGAGCTTCAGAATCGTGTCGTTGAGCGAATGGGCGAGGACGGCGATTTCATCCTTTCCCTTTAAAAGCTCGGTCTGACTGGTGAGGTCTCCGTTCGCAAGGCTTTGCAGCCGACCGACCACGTGGCGGAGCGGACGGGTGATCCGCCGGGTGTTGAGCATTAAAATGAGGATGATCAGCGCGAACCCGATGAAAACCAGCAGCATCTGCATGGAAATGATCCGCGTGTTCAACGCGCTCGCCAGCGCGAGGTTTTCGGAAACCCCAATGACGCCGAGGATGGCGCCATGGACGCTCACAATGGGCGAGAGGACGGTGACGTAGCGCGCGCCGTTAATCTCCTCGATCCGGGTCAGCGCGGTCATCTGATTGTACAGGGTATCATAGGAGGCCTCGTCCAGCGCTTCCCCGAGGTATGTCTCGCCATCGACGGAGAATGTGCTCATCACCTGTTCCTGACCATTGTAGACGACCACGTCCGCGTCGATGATCTGCTTGATGTTACCCACAAAGCTCTCCGTGCCCAGCACATAGCCGGTGGAAACCGCGCCCACAATGTTGCCGTCCGCATCGCGTATGGGAGAACCGGCGCGAATCGACATCTTGACGATTTTCCCTTCCTCGACGCCGACGCTCGCCTCTCCAGCGATTGCCTTTTGAATATTGACCTGATTCGCGATGCTGTCGCCGTAATTATCGGGCTCGTGCGACCGGGCAAGCACGTTTCCCGCGTCGTCTGTCACGACAAAATATTCAAGGCCGAAGGCCCGCATGGCGCCGAGTCCAATTTCGACGGCAGCGTCGTGATCCTTCCCGGCCAGCGCGGCGGCCAGCTCCGTTGAATTCTCGAACCACTTGGCACACCCCAATGCGTTTTCGGTTAAACGGGCAATCTCATCCGTCATCACTTCCGCCTTGCGCCGTGCGTCGGACGTAAAGTAGTTCTCCGTCAGAGAGGAGATGCTCGTGTTGTTGAAAAAGTACGTTGCCACCAAGGCAACAAGCGCAACAAAAATAACCGGCAAGATTAACTTGGTCGAGAGCTTCATGCATATTCTCCTTTTGCTTCTGGTCAATCACTACTTCGGCAAAATCCGACAGAAAATGTAGTGTTTATTTACGCGTTTTAATATTATGTTTCGCGCAATTACTATTCCTTAATTATTAGATTATAGCCGTGCATATTGACAGGAGTCGTTCAATGGCGCCGCGGACGATTTGCGTGCACACTCAAAAAAAACCGGCGGGGAAACATCCCCGCCGGGCGCGTCGTGAACCGTACGATCGATACGGAAAATACGTTGCGCGCATGCGTTTTTGTCCGGCTATCACGTTTTTGGAACGGTCATTCAAACAGCATCCGCAGGACGCGGCGCGCTTTGGTCCGGCCTGTAGTACTGCGCCTGCGCGTTCCAGAGGGTGCGATACGCCCCTTCCCGGGCTGCAAGCGCTTCGTGGGTGCCCTTCTGAACAATCTTCCCTTCCTCAAACACCGCGATTTCGTCGCAGAAGCGGCAGGAGGCCAGCCGGTGGCTGATGTAGACCGCCGTCCGGTCACCCACGATTTCATTGAACTTGGTGTACACCTCGTATTCCGCCACCGGGTCGAGAGCCGCCGTGGGCTCGTCGAGCACGATGAAGGGGGCGTCCTTGTAGAGCGCGCGCGCCAGGGCGATCTTCTGTGCCTCGCCGCCGGAGACCTCCACGCCCTTTTCATCAAACTCCTTGTAGAGGGGCGTTTCGAGGGGCATTTCGCGCATGCCCGCCTCCTTCAGGCACTCCTCCGTACGTCCGGCGTCGCAGTCCGTCCGCGCCGCGACGTTTTCCCCCAGGGAGAAGGCGAGCAGCTTGAAGTCCTGGAACACCACCGAAAAGAGGTCAAGGTACTCCCTGTAATCGTACTTGCGGATGTCGATGCCGTTTAAGAGGATTTCGCCCTCCGTGGGATCGTAGAGCCTGCACAGAAGCTTGATGAACGTGGTCTTTCCCGAGCCATTCCGGCCCACCACCGCGAGCTTTTCGCCCACCCGGAAGTTGAGCGACACGTGCCGGAGCGCCCAGCTATCCGCCGTGGGGTACTTGAACGACACGTCGCGGAATTCGATGCGGTATTTGCGGTCGCCGCGCTTTTCCGTGGTGAGGGAGCCCTGGTACATTTCGTTGGGGATATCGAGAAATTCGAACGTCGTCTTGAGGAAGCTCGCGTTGGCGCGCATTTCCCCCAGGGTCTTGAGAAGCGCCGACAACCCGTCCGCAAGGGCGGTGAGCGCCGCCACGTACTGGGTCACCGCGCCGACGCCGAAGGCCCCGCCGTAGGCCTTGAGGCACACGTAGGCGTACACCGCCCCGGTAAAGACGTACGGAACCGCCACCGCCGCCGCCTCGTAGCCGCCCATGGGCCCTTTGCACAGCCGGTCGAACTTTGAGCCGCGGTCAAAGGAATCGTTCATGTGCATGTGCCGTGCGCAGACTTCATTCTGCCGGTAAACGCGCACATCCGTCGCGCGCTGCCTTTCATAACCCATGAAGCCGTAGACGAAGAACAACCGGTTGCTGAACTTCAAATCCTCCGCGAAACCCACGACATACCGGTTCGACAGGTTTGAAAACGCGGGCGACAGAAGCGTCACGCCCAGCATCACCAAAGCGAGAAGCGCGAGAAACAGCGGGCTGTTGAGCGCCGTCAGCGCGCCGCCCGATTCCGGTACCCGCAGGGTAAAAAGGGACGCGGTCAGAAGCGCCGCACCCACGATCTTCACCCCCGCCCCCGTCAGCTCGTCAAGGTTCTGGCCGATCTGAAACAAGCCCCACGAGCCCCAGCCACGGTTCTGGTCGACCTGCGAGCGCAGATCGTGGGTCTTCTGGTCGTCCACCGCGGAAAAATCCATGGACAGAAGCTTGTCGGCGTAGAGGGCGTTCTCCTTCTGATAGGTCGTCTCGAGCGTGGCGTTGCGCCACCGTTTCAGCACGGCGATCCCCAGCGCCAGCAGAATCTCCGTGCCAAGCGCCACCGCCACGAGGAAGACGAGCCTGTCCTTGTCCCGCGCCCCGGCCAGCTCGTCGATGATCCGCGCCGAGAGAAAGAGACCCGCGTAGACCGCCAGCGCCGCGGCCACCGCCTGCAATGTCTGGGGCAAAAAGATGCGGGGATACCGCGCCGTCCACGCCCGGATGGCGCGCCGGTTCAGCCACACAGCCTCCCGGACGGGCATCTGGTTATCCTTCATTTTCCGCGCCCCCTTCCCGGTAATATCTGCTTTGAATCTCGTAAAGCTCCGCGTAGCGACCGCCCGCCCGCATCAAATCGTCGTGGGCGCCCAATTCGGCGATCCCCCCGTCGGCGATCAAGACGATCCGGTCGCAGAAGCGCGTGGAAGCCAGCCGGTGGGAGATGTAGACCGACGTCCTGCCGCCGGTGAGGTCGCCATATCTCTGGTAAAGCTCGCTCTCGGCGATGGGGTCGAGGGCCGCCGTGGGCTCGTCGAGCACGATGATGGGCGCGTCCTTGTAGAGCGCGCGCGCCAGCATCAGCCGCTGCATCTCCCCGCCGGAGAATTCCGCGCCGTCCTCGTACACCTTGCGCCCCAAATGCGCGTCCGCGCCGCCGGGCAGCGAGGCGACTTTTTCGGCGATGCCCGCCCGGGCGAGGCTGTCTTCGAGCCGCGCCTCGTCCCCGTCCGACGTCTGGGCGACGTTTTCCCGGACGGTGGTTTCCAGAACCGAAAACTGCTGAAAAACAGCGGAAAACAGCGCGTAATAATCGCGGCGGTTGAATTTGCGGATGTCCTCTCCGTTCAGGAGCACCGCGCCCTGCGTGGGATCGCAGAACCCGCAGATGAGCTTGACCAAGGTGGTCTTGCCCGCGCCGTTCAGGCCCACCACCGCCAGCTTCTCGCCGGGGCGGATGGTGAAGCTGATGTCCGTGAGCGTGTCCTTTTCCGCGCCGGGATAGCGGAAGGAGACGTTTTGAAGCGCGATTTCATAGGGCTTCCCCGGTTCCGGCGCGAGGGGCTTCCCCTCGTCAAACAGGAACGGCTCGGGAATCTCCAGAAATTCCCGCACCGCCGAGATTTCGAGGCTCTGGGTATGAAGCGTGGTCAGCCCGCCCAATATCCCCGTCACCCACGCGGCGAAGCCCCCGATGGCGGTAAAATAGAGGAGGAACTCGGACGCCGGGAGCCCCTCCCGGATGGTCAGCGCGATTAAGTACCAGTAGGCGACGCCGTTGCGCAAAAGGGAGAGCGCGGCGTCGATGGCGTCGCCCGCCAGATACACCCGCTGCTTGCGCGCGTTGAAGTCGTCGTACAGCCGGAGAACCTTTTCGTAGACTTCCAAAAGCCAATCGCGCATGCCGAACAGCCGGACGTCCTTGGCAAGGGTGTAGTCCTCGGCCCTTGCGCCCACATAGCTCAGCCGGCGGTCGAACTCCGCCTCCTCCGCGCGGTGGCGGTAGCCCCACTCGTTGATCCGCTTTGTGGCGAGGTAGCTCGCCACCGTCGCGCCCAGCGTCACCAGAATGAGCGCGGGGTCGAGGGACGAGATGAGGAACAGGTAGACGGCGAAGCCGCCGAGATTGGTCAGAAGCTCCGTCAGCGTCTTCCAGACGGCCTCCGTGGCGTCGCCGTTTCCGCGCACGCTTCCCGTCGCCCGGTCGAGGAGCTTGCGCACCGCCTGATCCTCGGTATTGGGGTAGGATGTGGTCATGAATTTCTGGTGGATGGCGTTCACGAGCCGGAAGCGCACGCTGACGCGCCCGAGCATTGTGTTGGAATCGAGATACCCCCGCGCGCCGCGCACCATGAGCAGCAGCCCGGCGAACGCGACGATCATCCAGATGAGCCGCACCAGGGGCGCGCGGGTCTCGATCATTTGAAGCACCGTTGGCGTCACGAAGAGTTCGGCCAGGCTCTGGCCCACCGCCAGCACCGAAAGAAGCAGACAGAGCCAGATCACCCCCGGGCGCGTCCGCCACGCCAAGGCAATCATGTAAGCGGTATTCCGCCAGAGACTGTATTTCGGTTTTTCGTTTGCAGCGTCCATATTTTCACCGTCCTTGGGGGCATGATAGCGCAAAATCCCCCGGCCCGCGCGTCCGGGGGACGAATCGCGCGATTCGGGGGACGAATTGTCATTGGGGCAAGAGCACCTCGGTGGTAAACGCCCCCGCCTCGCTGTCGCGGCGCAGATAGCCGCCGAGCCGCTCCACGATGGCGTCCACGCGCAGAAGTCCGAAGCCGTGGTCCGCGCCCTTGGTGGTTGAAAAACGGCCGCCGTCCTTTTTCCGTTTTCCCTCCGCCGTAAAGTTGGTGAGGGAGATGTAGAGCTGGGCGCCCTTCATGTCCATGTAGACGCGGATCATCCGCTTCCCCTCCGGCAGCTTCAAATTCGCCTCGATGGCGTTGTCGAACAGGTTCCCGATAACGGCGCACAGGTCGATTTCCGAAATGTTCAGCGTCATGGGGACGCGGGCCTCCGCCTCCACGGGGATGCGCTTTGCCTTGGCGAGGGAAATCTTGCTGTTGAGGATGGCGTCCGCCATGCGGTTTCCGGTCTTGAGGACGGTATCGACGGTGGAAAGGTCGGTATCCAGCGCGTCGAGGTATTGGCGGATGGCGGGAAGGTCGCCCTGGGCGGCGTAGGACTTCATGGTCTGGATGTGGTTCCGGTAGTCGTGCCGCCAGCCGCGCACCTGCCTGTACATGTTTTCAACCTCGGCGTAGTGGGTGGCGATGAGCTCCCGCTGGAACCGCGCGATGCGCCGGTCGACGAGTTTTGACAAAATGCCCATTGGCCCTCCTACAGTCGCTCAATGAGCGCGCGGTTCAGCTTTTCATAGGAGCCGCGCGCCAGAGGAACGGACGCGCCGCCTTCGAGAAGCGCCGCTTCCCGGGAAACCCGCCGCACGAAGCGCAGATTCAGCACATGCGAGCGCCCGACGCGGAAAAAATCCCCGTCCAGCGCCGCCTCGATCTCCGCGAGGGTCCTTTTCGCCGTGTAATCCTCCCGGGCGTGAATTGTCACATAGTTGCGCATGACCTCGACGTACCGGATTTCGGAAAGCGGCACCCGCGCCGTCTCCCCGCCCAGATCGATGGTGAGCGCGCGCCCGTTGCGCCTGAGCCGCTCCGCCGCGCGGTCGAGCACCGCGAACAGCTTTTCCCGGGTCACGGGCTTGAGGAGGTAGTGAAGCGCCTCCACCTCGTAGCCGTCGAGAATGTAGTCCGTATAACCGGTTACGAACACGATCTGCGCGTCCCGGTTTTCCCCGCGCACCCGCCGGGCGAGGGTTACGCCGTCCATGCCGGGCATCTCGATGTCGAACAGCAGAATGTCGAACGATTTCTCCTCCGCCCAGCGGAACAGAAACGCCTCCGCGGAGGAGAATTTCTCCACGCGCGCGCCCCAGCCTGCGGCGAGGGCGGCGACGTAATCGGCATCCGCCGGGACGTCGTCCAGAACCGCGATACGACAGCTCATTTCCTCCACCTCACTCGTTTTTTCGGCGCGCAGGTTCGCCTTATCTTATCACAAATCCGCCTGGCCGCCAAGCGCCCGGCGATTTTCCGTGACACGGCCGCAGATTTGGGGTATATTGATCTTAGCCGCCCCCGCAGGGGCCGGAAAGGATGTTTTGGATGCAGGCAAACAATGAAAACGGCGGGGCGCACTCCCTGCTCATGCTCATATTCGGCGGGACGGGCGATTTGACAAACCGCAAGCTGCTGCCCGCGCTCTATCATCTGCTGGCGGACGGCCGCCTGCCGAAGGAAACCACCGTCGTCGCCGTCGGCCGCAGGCCCATGGACGACGAAGGCTACCGCGCGCAGGCGCGCAAATCCATCGCGGCGTACTCGCGCACCGGGGTGGACGAGGCGCGCTTGGCGGAATTCCTCGGCCATTTGCGCTACCGGCAGATGGAATTTATCAGTCAGCCCGAAAGCTATGGGGAATTGCGGAACTGGCTGGAGGAGGGCGGCATGCTCGGCCGGGAAAACGCGGTGCGGCTGTTCTTCCTGGCCGTGGGGCCGGAGCATTTCGGGCCCATCGTCGAGCACCTGAGCGCGCACGATCTGGCGGAGTGGGCGAACCCCGACCACCGCGTCATGATCGAAAAGCCCTTCGGCCGGGATCTGGCCACCGCCCGCGCCCTCAACGACACCATTTCCCAGGCGCTCACCGAGAAGCAGGTCTACCGCATCGATCACTACCTGGGCAAGGAAATGATCCGCAACATCCTGGCCATCCGCTTCGGCAACTCTCTCTTCGAGCCCCTTTGGAACAACCACTACATCGACAACATCCAGATTACCTCCACCGAGACCCTGGGCGTGGAGACGCGCGGCGACTACTACGAACAGTCCGGCATCCTCAAGGACATGCTGCAAAACCACCTTCTGCAAATGCTCGCCCTCATCACCATGGAGCCGCCGGTGGACCTGATGCCCGAATCCGTGCGCGACGAGAAGGTCAAGGCCCTGCGCTCCCTGCGCCGATTCGACCAGGGGCCCCCCTGCGGGGACGTGGTAATGGGCCAGTACGGCCGCGGCGGGGAAATGCCCGCCTATCGGGCGGAAAACAAGGTCGCCCCCGATTCCGGCGTGCCCACCTACATCGCCCTCAAGGCCAATGTGGACAATTTCCGCTGGGGCGGTGTGCCCATCTACATCCGCGCCGGCAAGCGGCTGGAGCGCGCGCGCACGCAGATTGTCGTGGAGTTCAAGCGTCTGGCGGGCGTCAACTTCTACCCCGAATTTCAGGACCAGCCGCCGAACCTTCTGGTCATTCAGGTGCAGCCCGCCGAGGGCATGTACTTTCAAATCAACCTGAAGCGCCCGGGCAACGAATTCAAAATGGAGCGGGTGGAGTTGGACTACTGCCAGAGCAGCCGCTACCAGGGCAACGTGCCCGAGGCCTATGAGCAGCTGATTCTGGAGGCGCTGCGCGCGAATTCCTCGCTGTTCACCCGTTGGGACGAGCTGGAGCACTCCTGGCGCTTCATCGAGAGCCTGGAAAGCAACTGCGACCGGAACGCGGACCCGCTGCGCATCTACCCCGCGGGCTCCCGCGGGCCCGAGGCTGCGGACGATCTGCTTGCCCGGGACGGCCGACACTGGTGGGAGATCGAGGCGGGATGCCAATAAAAGATAGGAGGGAAATCCGATGCGCGTCATCGATATTTCCATGACAGTCAGCGGGGAGATGCCCGTTTACCACGATTCGCCGGCCAAGCGCCCCGTCCACACGGTGGACAAGCGCATTCCCCCCGACAAGATCAACGAGTCCTCGCTTTCCATGGGCCTGCACACCGGCACGCATCTGGACTCGCCCTTTCACATGATTGAAGGCGGCTGGCCCACCGAATTTCTGCCGCTTGATCGGCTCATCGCGCCTTGCCGTGTGCTGGACCTCACGCATGTTAAAAAAGGGATCACCCGGGAAGACCTTCAGGCGCTGGACATCCGTGAAGGGGATTTTCTACTGTTCAAGACGCGCAATTCCTCCGAAGACCGGTGGCGGGAGGACTTTGTGTACCTTGAAAAAACCGGCGCGGCCTATCTGGCGGACGCGCGCGTCAGCGGCGTAGGCACCGACGCCCTCGGCATTGAGCGCGCACAGCCCGGACACGAGACGCATATCGCGCTTTTGCGGAACGAAATCATCATTCTGGAGGGGCTCAGGCTTGGACACGTGGCGCCGGGACGGTACCTGCTCATCGCGCTGCCGGTCAAGATCAGGGACGCAGACGGCGCGCCCGCCCGCGCCGTGCTGATCGAGGGTGCGCTGCCGGGCGCGTAGCGCCTCTGGAAAAGCGCGGCCCGCCATGCTATAATGTTGGAAAACAAAGCCAATTGCCCTTACGACCGCCGAAAGGAAAACATGGCCAGATTTCTGTCGACCCTCCTGCGCGCGCAGATCGCGCTCATTAATCCACTGCTCAAACGAATGGACATCGGCGCCTTGCGCAAGCTCCAGGACGCCCTCGGGACGCTGGGCACGAAATCGCTGGCGGGCGAGGTGACATACCGGGACGTGGAGGGCTTTCCGTTTCAGGCCGCTTGGGCGGAGCCGTCTGCGCCCGTCCCCGGCGAGGCGATTCTGTACCTGCACGGCGGCTCCTACACGGCGGGCACCCTCGCGTACGCCAAGAGCTTCGGCGGCGTGCTGGCCGAGAAAACGGGATACCGCGTCCTCTGTCTCGGATACCGCCTCGCGCCCGAGCACCCCTACCCCGCCGCGCTGGAGGACGCGCTGGCCGCGTACGAGTACATTCTTTCGCTGTACGCGCCGGAGAAGATCACCCTCGCCGGAGAATCGGCGGGCGGCGGGCTTTGTTATTGCCTGTGCCTGGCGCGCAAGGGGTTGGGCCTTTCACAGCCCGCGCGCATCGTCGCGCTCTCCCCATGGACCGACCTGACCATGTCGTCCCTCCCGGACGAGGAAGCGGCGCACGACCCCATCCTGATCGCGGAGAGGCTCGCCCACAGCGCGCGCATGTACGCCGGGGAAAGCCTCGCCGAGCCCACCGTGTCGCCGCTTTTCGGCGACCCAACCGGCCTCCCGCCCTCCCTCATCATTGCGGGCACGGACGAAATTCTGCTTCCCGATTCGACGCGCATGGCGGAACGGCTCCGGGCCCATGGCTGCGTCTGCACGCTGCGCGTGGAGCCCGGCATGTGGCACGTGTATCCGCTCTACCCGATCCCGGAGGCAAAGGAGGCGCTCGATGGCATGCGCGCCTACATTGTGGGCGAAGGCGAGGTGAACCGCGTTGTCCCGGAAGACAAGCCATGAAATACCCGCGTGGATGAAGCTTGACAACGCGGCGAAAATCTACCCGCCCGCACGCACGCGCGGCTGGACGGCCATGTTCCGTCTGTCCGTCACGCTGACGGAGCCGGTGGACCCCGCCGCCCTTGAAAGGGCGCAGGAGGCGGTTCTCAAGCGGATTCCCACCTTCGCGTACCGGCTGCGCCGGGGCGTATTCTGGTATTACTTCGAGCACATGCAGGGCGCGCCCCAGCTTCAGCGGGATGTGGGCAACCCGCTGGTGCGCATGGACCTCAACGAAAACGGGCACTTCATGTATCGCGTGCGCTATTACGGGCGCAGGATCGCCGTGGAATTTTTCCACGCGCTCACGGACGGCACCGGCGGGATGAGCTTTTTGCTCACGCTGGCGGCGGAATACATGCGCGTGAAATACGGCCTGGACATCCCGGCGGCGGGGCCCATCCTGGACACCCGCGACGCGCCCCTGCCCGAGGAGATGGAGGACAGCTTCCTGAAGCACGCCCGCAACGTGGGCGCAAGCCGCGCGGAGCGCCCGGCCTACCACGCCAAGGGCACCCCGGAGCACACCCACTTTCTCAACATCACCACGGGCATCATGCCCCAGGCGGCGGTGGTCGCCAAGGCCAAGGAGCTGGGCGTGAGCGTCACCGCGCTGTTTGCGGCGCTGCTCATCGACAGTCTGCAGCAAATCCAGTTCGCGGACCCGCGCAGGCGCAAGCGCCGCCTGCCCGTGAAAGTGCTCGTGCCGGTGAACCTGCGCCGCTTTTACGGCGCGAAGACCCTGCGCAACTTCGCCTCCTACGTCAACGTGGGCGTCGACAGCCGGTACGGCAGGTGGGCGTTCCCCGAAATCCTCAACGCCGTGAAGCACGCCATGGGCCTTGAAATCTCCGAAAAGACGCTGAACGCGCGCATGTCGGCCAACGTGAACGCGGAAAAAAACCTCCTCGTCCGGGCCATGCCCCTCGTCCTCAAGGCGCCCTTTTTGCGGGTCATGTTCATGCTCCAGGGCGACCGGTACAACTCCACCACCCTGTCCAACCTCGGCGAGGTGGTTTTGCCCGAGGCCATGCGCCCCTACGTCGAACGGTTGGACTTCCTTCTGGGCGTTCCGGTAAGCAACCCCGTCACCTGCGCCTGCGTGAGCTACGGCGGCAGCGTGTACCTGAATTTTTCCCGGCGGACGCGCGAACCGGACATCGAGCGCGCGTTCTTCACCGCCCTTGTCAAAATGGGCGTCCCCGTCAAGGTGGAAAGCAACCGGAGGTGAAACCGTGTCATACTGCGTTCATTGCGGCGTGGAGCTCGCGCCGTCCGAGAAGGAATGCCCCCTGTGCGCGACCCCCGTTCTCGACCCGAGCCGGACGCCCGAGGCCGTTGAAAGGCCGTATCCCGACCGGCTGGAGACCGTCAACACGCACATCGACCACCGCTACGGCGCGCAGCTGGCCACGCTGTTCCTCGCCATCCCGCTGGCGGCGGTTCTGATCCTGAACATTTTGATTTCAAAGCGCATCACCTGGTCAAGCTACGTGCTCGGCGCGGGCGCGTGCCTGTGCCTGTGGGTAATTCTGCCGTTCTTCCTCGATGTGAAGAAGCCCTACCTCTACATTGCGGTGGACATTCTGTCCGCCTCTGCCTACCTCGGGCTCATCGCATGGCGCACGGGCGGCATGGACTGGTACTCCTTCGTCGCCCTGCCACTGACGCTTCTCGCGGGGCTTGCGGCGATCCTGTGCGTGTACGTGGCCCGGCGCAGGCGGATGCCGGTGCTCCACCGGGTGACGAGCATGATCTGGCTGGGGGGCGCGTCGCTGGTGGGGCTCGAGGCGCTCATTGACCTGTATGCCCAGCGCGCGGTTCATCTCGAGTGGTCGATTTACACGCTCATCTCCCTGGGCGCGTTCGGCGCGAGCTTTCTGATCATCGAGCGCAATCCGCGGCTGAAGGCGGACATCAAGCGCCGATTGTATCTGTGACGCCCGGGCGTAATCAATTATTCACGGGAATTGAGCCGAAACCGCATATTCATATGTTATTGTGGTAACGGAAAATAAAAAAGACAGGAATTCAAAATGACCTTTCAAGAAATGAATCTCATCGCCCCGCTTTTGCAGGCGGTCAAGGACGCCGGATACGAGGCGCCCACCCCCATCCAGCAATCCACCATTCCCCTGGCCCTTTCGGACAGAGACATTCTCGGCTGCGCGCAGACCGGGACGGGCAAAACCGCCGCGTTTGCGCTGCCGATTCTTCAAAAACTGGCTCCGGCGGCACACGCCCCGCGCTTTCGCCCCATCCGCGCCCTGATTCTGACCCCCACGCGGGAACTGGCGCAGCAGATTTACGACTGCATTCTCTCCTTCGGCTCGCGCAGGCTTTCGCTGCGCGCCGCGGTCATCTACGGCGGCGTCAGCCAGGTTCATCAGGTGGAGGCGCTCAAGCGCGGCATCGACATTCTCGTGGCGACGCCGGGCCGCCTGAACGACCTCATCGGGCAGAACCTCATCCGTCTGGACGGCGTCGACACGTTCGTGCTGGACGAGGCGGACCGCATGCTCGACATGGGCTTTATCCGGGACGTCAAGAAGGTTATCGCGCTTTTGCCCAAGAAGCGGCAGACCATGTTTTTTTCGGCCACCATGCCGCCCGAGGCGGAGGAACTGGCCATGCAGATCCTGCAAAGCCCCGAGACGGTAAAGGTAAACCCCGTCACGCGGCCCGTCGACAGCGTGGTACAGAGCCTGTATTACGTGGACAAGGTCAACAAAAAGCACCTGCTCGCCCATCTGCTCAAGCAAAACGGCTTCGAGAGCGCGCTGGTCTTCGTCAGGACCCGCCATGGCGCGGATCGGGTGGTGCGCGAGCTTGCCCGGGAGGGCATCCGCTCCTTGGCGATTCACGGCTCCAAATCCCAGGGCGCCCGCCAGACGGCGCTGACGAGCTTCAAAAAAGGCGAGATCAAGACCCTCGTCGCCACCGACATCGCCGCCCGGGGCATCGACATCACGGGGCTTCCCCATGTCATCAACTATGATTTGCCGGACGAGCCCGAGGCGTACATTCACCGCATCGGGCGCACGGGCCGCGCGGGCATGCGCGGCGACGCGGTCAGCTTCTGCTGCATCGACGAGTTCAAGAATCTGCGCGCCGTCGAGGCCCTGATCGGAAAACGCATCCCCACAAAGGAAAGCCCCTGGCCCATGGAGGTCACTGAGCCCACCAAGCCCGCGAAGCAGACGGGACAGCGCGGAGGGGCGCAGTCGGTCCCGAAAAAGCTGAACATGCGGGGCGAGCCGCTGGAACCGCACCGCGGGCGAAGCCGCTTCGCGCCGGCCTCTCACGACAAAAGGCGCTCCCGGGACGCATCGGGGAAATAAGTTCATGTGCAGTTTAAGCGGCGGCGACGCCGCTTTTTTTGCGGGCGCGCGGGTCTTTCGCCAAACGTGTCCCTGACCATCGCCTACGACAGCGCGGGGAGGTCTGGAGCGCACAAAAATTCAGAAATCCGGGTCTCTGTTTTCCTGCAAACATCCCCCGGCAGGCGTGACAGCGCGCGCGCGTCATGCTATAATCATACCTGTATCACAGGAATGGGGCTTGATGAAAGCATGCTGACACAGTTTTCCCGGTCGGAACTTCTTTTGGGCGGAGAGGCCATGGAACGCCTGGCGCAAAGCCGCGTGGCGATCTTCGGCCTGGGCGGCGTGGGCGGCGCGGCGGCGGAGGCATTGGTGCGCGGCGGCGTGGGCGCGGCGGAGCTGTTCGACAACGACCGCGTCTGCCTGACGAATCTCAACCGGCAGATCGTCGCCACCCACTTGACCATCGGTCAGTACAAAACCGAGGCCATGCGCGCGCGGCTCCTCTCCATCAATCCGGAGGCGGAAGTGGTCTGCCGCAATCTGTTCTATCTGCCCGAAACCGCGGATCAGGTGGATTTCGCGCAATACGACTACGTCGTCGACGCCATCGACACCGTCTCCGCTAAAATCGACATCGTCGCGCGCTGCGCCGCCCTTGGCGTTCCCGTCATCAGCGCCATGGGCGCGGGCAACAAGCTCGACCCCGCCGCCCTGCGCGTGGCGGACATCTACGAAACGAAGGTCTGTCCCCTGGCGCGGGTCATGCGCCGGGAGCTCAAAAAGCGCGACGTCGAAAGGCTGAAGGTGGTCTATTCGGAGGAGGTTCCGCTCTCCCCCCGCACGGACGCGGAAACCGACGGCGGCGCCAGACGGGCGGTTCCGGGCAGCGTATCTTTCGTTCCGCCCGTGGCGGGGCTCATCCTGGCGGGCGAGGTCATCAAGGACCTCTGCGCAAAAGACAGAGAGGCGCGCATATGAGTCAGGGAGAGTTGCTTTTTGGGTATTCCGAGGCGGACATCACCCCGGAAGGGCCGGTGACCACCGTCGGCTTTGGGCGCGGGGACGAAATGTCGCGCGGCGTGCTTCACAGCCTGTCGGCACAGATCGCCGTGTGGCGGCTTGGGAACGATGTCTGCTGCCTCGCCGCCATTGACCACATCGGCTTTTCCAAAAAGCACTCAAACGCGCTGCGCGATGGAATCGGCGCGGCCTTGGGCGTGCCCCGCGAAAAGGTCATGCTCTGTTTTTCGCACACCCACGCGGGACCCAACGACAGCGTCGAGGCGGCATGGTTTTCCGCGGCGCGCGCAAAAATCGAGCGCGCCGCCGGAACGGCGCACGCCGCCATGGGGCCGGTTCGCGCGGCGTGGGGAAACGCGGCGGGGGACATCGGCCTCAACCGGCGGGCGGAGAGCGAGCGGCTGGACAAAAGGATCGGCATTCTGCTGCTCTCGGACTCCGAGACAAACGCGCCGAGGCTGCTGCTTCTCCGGCTCACCGCCCACGCGAATGTGCTGAAGGCAGACAATTATTTCATTTCTCCGGATTACTTCGGCGCGGTGCGTGACACCCTTGGCGAAAAATACGGATGCCCGGTGATGGCGACCCAGGGCGCTTCCGGGGACGTTTCGCCCAAATACTTCCGGTCGCGCCTCACGCCGCCCGACGCGGCGGACGCGCGCTTCGTCCGCGCCGAGACGGCGCTTTCCGACATGGCGCAGGCCGTTCTGAACTGCGCCGGACCGGTGATCGACGCGCTTTCCCCGCAGAAAGTCCGCCGCCTCGCCATGGGTTCGCGCACAATCACCCTCATGGCCGACGTGCCGGACGAAGCGCGCGCCCTTGCGGTCGCGCGGGAGGCCCAAACTCTCTGCGGCATCGACCCGGCCGGATGGCTCTTCGAGGTTAAGCGGCTCAACGAAGCGGGCATCCGCGCGCAGCGGGAGGACGTCGAAGCGCAATTTTTCCGGCTGGGAGACGGCTGTCTGTGCGGCGTACCCAACGAAATCATGTGCGACTTCTCGCTGCGCGCGGCGCACATTTTGCGGGACGAATTCTTTTATTTCGGCGGGTACACCAACGGCTGCACGGGCTACTTTCCCACGGAGGCGGAATTCGACAAGGGCGGATACGAGGTCTACTGGTCGATGCTGGTCTACTACATTTACTTTGACCGCGTGTTCCCCCTGCGCCGGGAGACCGCGTCGGAGCTCGTCGATTTTGTCGCAAAAAGCGCGCCGGACTTCGACGCGCGCGGAATGACTTGAAATCGGAGGTGAAAGGACCCTGTGGACACATCCGCCCTGAACCTGATCTTCAGGCGCAGAAGCATCCGCGCCTACAAGGACACACCGGTGGAGCCCGAGAAAATCGAGCTGCTCCTCAAGGCGGCGATGGCCGCGCCCTCCGCCTGCAATTCGCAGCCGTGGGAGATCATCGTCACCACCGAGGAAGACATCCTCGCGGAGATCCGGGAAGCCCTCCCCATGGCGCGCTATCCCGCGCCGTGCGCCATCACCCTGTGCGGAAACACTCATCTCTGCCGGAACACCAAGTCCATGTGGGTGCAGGACTTAAGCGCGGCAATGGAAAACCTGCTGCTTGCCGCGACGGCCCTCGGGCTAGGCTCCGTCTGGATCGGCGTGTACGGCGTGGAGCCGTTCGTGAAAAAGGTCGCGAAGATCATGAATCTCCCGGATCACATCGTGCCCCTGGGCATCGCCTACGTGGGCGAGCCGGACGAGGAAAAGGCGCCGCGCACCCAGTACGACGAAACGCGCGTCTACCGCGGCAGGTACGACCCCGCGCGCAAGCACAAAGCAAGGCCCAAGGACCTAAAGCACAGGTGACGCGCTACGCGCCTGTGCCGGGCACCCACGCCTCGTTGAGCAGAACCATGTGAATGTGATCCTCCCACGCGCCGTTGATCCGGAGGTACTTCCGGCCGACGCCCTCGTCGCGGAACCCCAACTTCTCCACCACGCGCAGGGAACGGGCGTTGCGGGGCAATATGTTGGCCTCGATCCGGTGAAGCCCGTATTCCCCGAACATGATCTCAATGCCCTTTTCAAGCGCCTCCGTCATGTAGCCGCGATTGATCTCGCCCCCGTCCAGCTTGTAGCCCAGAAAGCACGAGAGGAACGCGCCGCGCACAATGTTGCTGAAGCAGATCGTTCCGATGGTCCTCTCCCCGTCTCCCTTTTTGAAAATCCACAGCCGGAGCATGTGCCCTTCGAGCATTTGCCCACAGTCCGCCGCGAGCTGCGCCGCGTGATAGGCCGGTGTATAGAAATCCGCGCTCCGCACGGGCTCCCATTCCTCGAGAAACGCGCTGTTCCGCAGGTAATAGTCGAGCACCAACCCGGCGTCGACGGGTCTGAGGGACCTCAAAATCAGCCGTCCGGTCTCAAACGCGCGCGGCGCGGTTTCGTACTTGCAATCCATGGATTCCACCTGTCCTTTCTCAGCGAAAGCGTCTCTGCTTGGCGGTGTAGTAGGTTTTCTTCTCGGCGATCTCCTTGACGAGGATGGGTTCGCCTTCGTCCGTCGCGGTTTTGTCGGGGTTGTGCACCTTCAGAAAGCCGCGCTCCTCGCCGCCGACGATGTCCGGGCAGGCGGCGAGGATGCCTTCCACCGCCTCCGCGAGCACTGTGCGGATGGCCGCGTACAGCTCCAACTGCGCCGCCTCGGGAATGCGGCCCACATAATTTTCGGGAGAAATGTTCGCCCGGTACAGAATCTCGTCCGCGTAGGCGTTGCCGATGCCCCGCATGATCTTCTGGTCGATGAGAAACGCCTTCACGTTGAGCCAGGCGAAGGCGCGCGCCTTTTTCAGAAAATACTTCTCGTCGAATTCGTCCGCGCACACATCCGGGACGGCGCTCGGTTTGGGGTTTACGGTAAATCTGAGCAGCTTCGAGGGATCGGACATCGTCAGGGCGCTTTTGTCCGCAAAGACAATTGTGAGGATGCGCCCGGGAATGTCCCCGGCCTCCGCCGCCTGCCCGGTGTGGAATCTGCCGCTCAGCATCAGGTGGACGGAAAACGCCTTCCCATTGGAAAGCCGGAAGAGCAGCTCCTTGCCCGTGCGCTCGATGTCCGCGATGGACGCGCCCGCAAGGGCCGTGCGCAGCGCCGCGGGGCTCATGTTGATCCGGCCCGCGTGCGTCACGGCCACGTCCGCCACGGGCCTGTCCAGCACCCGCTTTTTGAGGTTCATGGCGTACACGGTGAGATCCGGAAGCTCCGGCATCAAACCCCCTCCTTCTCGCAGTGATTCGTTCAGAATAGCATTCCCGCACGGCGCTGTCAAGGCGCGCGCATTTCTACAAAACGACGGGCACCGGGCGGTTCAAGCGGATTTCGTCCGGGGCGACCAGGCAATCATAGGCGAGGATTCGCACTCCGGATTCCCGCGCGGCGGCAAGGGCGTCCGCGAAGGCCGGATGCGTGCGCCGGTTGGGCGAAAAGCGGTCGACGCCCTCCATCTGAACGACGAGGACGAGGTATGCGAGATAGCCCTCCGCCGCGGCGCGGCAAAGCTCCCGCACGTGGCGCACGCCGCGCTCCGTGGGCGCGTCCGGAAAAAGCGCCGCGCCGTCCTCTTCCAGGGTGACGCCCTTGACCTCGACAAAGGCCCTTCGGCCGCCGTTTTCCAGATAAAAGTCGAACCGCGAATCCCCAAAGCGGCACTCGGGCCTGACGAGCGTCGGCACGTCCAGTCCGGGCAGGCGGACGGTCCCGCCCTCTGCCGCCTCCCGAAAGGCGCGGTTGGGGGCGAGGGCATCCATATTGATGAGCCGCCCCGCCCGGTTCACACTCACCAGCGTGTAGCGCGTTTTACGCGCGGGGTTTTCGTTTTCCGTCAGGTAGACCGTATAGCCCGGCACCAACAGCTCCCGGCAGCGGCCGGTGTTGGGCACGTGGGCCACGACGTCCGCCCCGTCCAATTCGCACACGGCGATAAAGCGGTTGGGCCGGCGGCGGAACACGGCTTTTCGGATGTTTTCGTATTTCATGTCAGCCGGGCCCTTTTTGCGGGCATTCCTTTTCTATGCGACATTTCCATGTTATTATAGGGGAGCGCGGGCGGATGCGCAAGCGCGGAAAGAGGAAAGAATGATGGAACTGAAGCGGCCGAGGCGGCTGAAGCCCGGCGACCGCGCGGCATTGGTCAGCCTTTCCTGGGGCGGGCTGGGCGATCCCCAATACATTCACAAATACGAAATCGCGAAGGAGCGGCTCGCGCGGGAATTCGCTCTGACGCTCGTTCCGATGCCCCATGCGCTCTCGGGGACGGACTTCGTGGCGGCGCATCCGGAGCTGCGGGCACGGGACCTGACGGACGCGTTCCTGGACGATTCCATCGCGGCCGTTTTCTGCGCCATCGGCGGGGACGACTCCATCCGCACGCTCCCCTATGTCGACTTTGGCGCCATCCGCCGCAATCCGAAGATTTTCATGGGCTATTCGGACACCACGGTGGGGCACTTCATGATGCGCAAGGCCGGGCTCGTCTCCTTTTACGGCCCGTCGGTGATGGCGGAATTCGGCGCGTACGTTTCCATGCCGGACTATGCGCGGGAGGCGGTGCGGCGCGCGCTGTTCGGGGACACGGCGGGCTGGCGGATTCTCCCGAGTCCCCTGTGGTCGGACGACCGCGTGCCGTGGGCGGAGGCGAACCGGAACACCCCGTGCAGATACAAACCCGACGGGCGGGGCTACGAAATTCTGCAGGGAACGGGCCGGACGCGCGGGCGTCTGTTGGGCGGATGCCTGGACGTGTTTCCCATGTGCGTCGGGACGGAAATCTGGCCGGGCCCGGACGATTGGCGGGACGCGATTCTGTTTCTCGAAACCAGCGAGGACAAGCCTTCGCCGGACGCCGTCAAATGGGTGCTCCGGAACCTCGCGGCGCAGGGAATTTTGAGGATTCTCAGCGGAATCCTCGTGGGAAAGCCCCAGGACGAAGCTTACTACGAGGAATACAAGGCGGCGATTCTGCGGGTGGTGGCGGGCGAGGAAAAGCTGACGGAGCTGCCCATCGTGTACAACATGAACTTCGGCCACGCCGCGCCCATCGGGGTCATCCCCGCCGGGGCGCTGGCCGAGATCGACTGCGAAGAGAAATCGGTCACGGTTCTCGAAAGCGCGACAAAATCCGCCGATTGAGCGGGCGGCGCGTTTCCAGGTTTGATTTTTGCGGTATCATCATGCATGCGAACGTGCAGGGAAAGAATCGGACGAAAGGGCGATCCAGATGAAGCTGTTTCCCGGCAGGCATCACCCGCGGCTCATGGCCATTGACTTTTTCAAATACATCGGGCCGGGACTCCTGGTCACGGTGGGGTTCATCGATCCGGGCAACTGGGCGTCGAACATCGCCGCGGGCTCGGACTTCGGGTATCTGCTTCTCTGGATGGTGACGCTCTCCACCATCATGCTCATCGTGCTCCAGCACAACGCGGCGCACCTGGGCATCGTCACCGGCAAGTGCCTCTCCGAGGCCGTGACGGAAAACGCGAAGCCGCCCGTCAAGGTCTTCGTGCTCGGAACGGCGATCCTCGCGGCCGTCTCCACGGCGCTGGCGGAAATTCTGGGCGGGGCCATCGCGCTCAACATGCTGTTCCGCCTGCCCGTGCGGATCGGGACGCTGCTGGTTCTCGCGGTGGCGCTGTATTTGCAGTTTTCCAATTCATATAGAAAAATCGAAAAGATCATCATCGGGTTCGTGTCGCTCATCGGGCTTTCGTTCATCTTCGAAATCGCCATCGTGCGCATCGACTGGGCGCGGGCGGCGGTGGGCTGGCTGAAGCCTTCCTTCCCGCCCCACGCCATGCCCATCATCATGAGCGTTCTTGGCGCGGTGGTCATGCCTCACAACCTGTTTCTCCACTCGGAGATCATCCAGTCCCGGCAGTGGAATTTGCAGGACGAATCCGTCATCAAGCGGCAGCTCAAGTACGAGTTCGGCGACACCCTCGTCTCCATGCTCATCGGCTGGGCGATCAACAGCGCCATGATCCTCATGGCCGCGGCGACGTTCTTTGAAAACGGCAGGACCGCTTCGGACCTCTCCCAGGCGGAGCAGATGCTCCGGCCGCTTCTGGGAAACGCCGCGTCGGTGGTGTTCGCCGTGGCGCTTCTGTTTGCGGGGCTTTCCTCCAGCATCACGGCGGGCATGGCGGGCGGCAGCATCTTCGCGGGCCTGTTCGGGGAACCCTACGACATCGCGGACAGCCACACGAAGGCGGGCGTGCTCATCACGATGGTGCCTGCGGCGCTCATCGTGCTGTTCATCTCCCAGCCGTTTCAGGGGCTCATCTATTCGCAGATGCTCTTAAGCATTCAGCTCCCCATCACCATCTTCGCGCAGGTGTTTCTGACCTCGTCCAAAAAGGTGATGGGCAAGTACGCCAATTCGCGGCTCGACAAGGCGATGCTGTGGATCATCGCGCTCATCGTAACGGTTCTGAACGTCGCCCTTCTCGTCAGCGCGCTCTGACCGGTCATGCCGCCCTGCGCCAGTAGCATTCGTAGGCGTCCTTCAGCGACCGGTAGAGCTTCCAGCGGTTTGTATACGCGAACACCGCCAGATTGCACAGCCACAGAAGGAGCACGCTGCCCGGGAACGCCCGCAGGGTGAGGTAGATACCCAGAATCAGCATGCCGCCCACGGCCATGCATCCGTCCGCATCGGAGGAGACGGGCTTTCCCTTCACCGCCAGCTTGACGATAAGCTGCAAAACCGCGAGGATCAGCGCAAAGGCCAGGGACGCCTCAAACGTGGTGACGGCGCTCCAGACGCCAAAGGAGACGGCGATGCCCTTCCCCCCCTTGAACCCCACGAACGGCGAAAACGCGTGGCCCGCCACCGGCGCGACGGCCACGGGCACCAGACTCCAGCCCTCGACATACCCGCCCCGGATGAGGAAAAAAAGCGGCAGATAGCCCTTGGCGAAATCCAGGAAAATCCCCAGAAGCCCGAGCCTCCATCCGGCTGCGTGCCAGAGGTTGAACGCGCCGGGGTTTCCGTCGCCCACCTCCCGGACGTCCACATGCGCGGCAAGGCCCAGCCAATAGGAAAACATCAGCGAACCGCTCAGGAACCCCGCAAGCACATACAGGCAAGTCACGTTATCGCCCGCCTCTCAGTTTGATCTGCCTTCCCTTCCACGTCACCGCGCCCAGGAAAACCACCTGGTACACGGAATACAGCATGACGACGATAAAAAACAGCGAGGACGCGAAGTGGAGGAGGGGCGCCGCCAGCCCGTAATCTCCCGTGTTCCGCGTAAAATACAAAATTTGCAGCGCGTACAGCGCGTAGCCCGCCGCGAACGGCCAGGCCCACGCGTGTCCGGTCAGGAGCAGGGCCGGCGCGCCGAAGCCCGCAACGAAGAGCCCCGCAAGCCACACGGAAATGAACAGGATCGTCCGGGGCGTGAGGCTGGATGTGCTGATGACCGCGCCCTTCCCGAAGCCCTCCAACTCGCTTCTGAGCCCGCCGGGGTACATGCGGAAGGACACCAGGTCGCCGCCGATGTTGTTTTCGATGGGAATGCCCGCCTCGGTGAGCCGCCTGCCGAGGTTAAGATCATCCAGCACCTCGCCGCTCACACCCCGATGGCCGTTCACCTTCTCATAATCCGCCCGGGACACGACGATGCAGGAGCCGTAGAGGCCCTTTTTTTCGTTTGCTTTCTCGAAGGGCGATGTAAACGCGAACACGCCGAGGAGATATGCCACCAGCGACAGCTTCTCGTACGCACGCTCCATGTGGTGATAGGGAACCACCGAGACCGCGCCGCCGCACGCTTCCCGGGCGGCCAAAAGCCGCTCCAGCGCAGGGGGCGCGAGCCGCACGTCCGCGTCGAAAAACGCCAGAACCTCCCCCGAGGACGCGAGAAAGCCGTTCCACAGCGCCCAGTTCTTGCCCGTCCAGCCGGCGGGCAGCTCTGTGTTGCGGATAACCGTCGCGCCGCAGCGGGCGGCGATTTCCGCCGTCCGGTCCGAGGAGCAGTCGTCCACCACAATGACCTCCTTCGGTTGGAGGCTCTGGGCGCGGATGGAATCCAAGAGATGCGGAAGGTTTTCCTCCTCGTTGCGCGCGGGGATAATCACCGAAACGCCGCATTCTTCGCGGGCGGTCGATCCGCGGGCGCCCAACCGAACCCGAACGAACAGCACAAAGCCCGCAAGGCATTGAAGGAGAAAGAGAATTAAAAGCAGACAGTTTCCCATATCCGAACCCCGCTTCCCGTCATGATCCCCGTCAAAATTCCGCTTTGCCGCAAAAACGATCCGATTGTAAATATTCTCCGCCATTGGACATTTTCCTTCGTGTTTGTGCGATTTCCGGTTGCGCGGATTCAAGCGTGAAAACCGACGGATCGCGCGCACAGGCGCGGTATGCGGATGGGTTTTGTTGACAGGGCGCGTGAGACGATGGTATGCTTTTCATGCAACCATACAGAGGAGGGGTACAAATGAAAAAACTCATCATCATCGCGGGCATCGTCGTCGTGCTGCTCGGCCTGACCGCCGGGCTGTGCGCAGCCAGTGTCCCGACCGGGTACACGGGCATCCTCACGACGTTCGGAAAGGTTGAAAACACGACGCTGGAATCGGGCTTCCACTTCAAATCGCCGTTTCAGAAGGTCGTCCTGATGGACAACCGCGAGCAGCGCGAGACCTTCGACACGCTGGCCTTCTCGTCCGACATCCAGCAGGTGTCCATCGAGGGCTCGGTCAACTACAACATCGACAAGGCAACCGCCATGACCCTCTATAAGGAGGTCGGGACGAGTTACAACACCACCCTCATCACACCCCGGCTGATGGAGACCACAAAGTCCGTCTTTTCACAGTATTCGGCGGAGGATCTGGTTGAGAACCGCTCGAACCTTTCCATCAAGATCAAGGAAACCCTCGCCGCCGAAATGTCCAAGTACGGCATCAACATCGTCGCCATCTCCATCGAGGACATCGATTTCTCGGACGCGTTCACCGACGCCGTCGAGGCCAAGCAGGTGGCCGAGCAGACCAAGCTGCGCGTGGAAACCGAGCAATCTCAGCAGACCAGCGTCGCCAAGGCCGAGGCGGAGCGCAACGGAATCGCGGCGGAAGCAGCCGCCAACGTCGCCAAAATAAACGCGGACGCCGACGCCTATGCCGTCAAGGTACAGGCGGAAGCCGAGTCGGAGGCGAACGCCAAAATTGCCGCCAGCCTCACCGATTCCTTCATCGAATATGCCCGCATCGAAAAGTGGGACGGCTCCGTGCCCCAGGTGCAGGCCGGGGATACCATGTACCCCATCGTCGACTTGGGAGACTGACGACAAACGCCAGGGGGCGCCGCCCCCTTGAAAATCCCTTACCGGGAAAAACTAAAATCAATGTCCGTCGGATCGGCCCGGGGGCCTACCCCCGACCGATCCGATTTTTCGTTGTGGCAAATTCTCCAAAAC
>JAEYRW010000045.1 GCA_023435435.1 Bacillota bacterium
ACGCATATGTATATTTTCCGCTCCCAGTGCGGGATTCCAAAGGGACAATGTCCCTTTGGCCGGGGGGCGGCGCCCCCGGCGTCCCTCATATCACTCCAGCTCCAGCGCCTTCTTGAGCGCCTTGGCGGCGATGGGCGCGGCCTGGGTGCCGCCTGCGCCGGCCTCCTCGATGACGACGGAGATGGCGTAGGGGTGTTCATCGTCGTAGACGAAGCCGGCGTACCAGGCGTTGGTCTGGACGGACTTGTCGTTGCTGATCTCCGCGGAGCCGGTCTTTCCGCAGACGATGTGGCCCGAGATGGCGGCCTTTGTGGCGGTGCCGGAGGTGACGGCCTCGCGCATGTAGGAGGCGACGGTCCCGGCAATCTCGTAGGACATGACGCGGCGGTATTCCTCTGCCTGCCCGGTTTCCACCTCGGCGCCGGAGGAGGACGTAACCCGCTCGATGAGATAGGGCTTCATCATGACACCACCGTTGGCGACGGAGGCTGCGATCATGGCCATATGAAGCGGCGTCACGAGCACGGTGCCCTGCCCCACGCCGGCCCACACCAGGTCCGCGTCCGTGGACATGGAGGTGGGAAACTGTGAATTATAGACGATGAGGTCGCCGAACTTGAAGTTTTCGTTGAAGCCGAAGGTCTCCGCGGTGGCCAGCAGGCGGCTTCCGCCCAACTGATAGGCGAGCTTTCCGAATGTCACGTTGCAGGATTTGGCAAAGGCGGTTTCCAGGTCGATGGTCCCGTGGGCGGTGTTCCCCGCGCAGTTGACTTTGCTGGAGCCGAACTCCCAGACCCCGGCGCACTTGAAGGTCTGATAGACCACGGAGGGGTCATTCATGAGCGCAGAGGTCAGAGTCACAATTTTGAATACCGAGCCGGGCGTATACAGCCCCTGCAGGCAACGGTTGAGATAGGCGGTGTCCTCCACGTCGGCGGACTGCTGCCGGTTGAGGATGTCGTCCGGATCGTAGTCGGGCTTCGACACCATGCACAGAATTTCACCGGTCTTGTAGTTAACGATGCACACCGCGCCCTTGTAGCCGTCGGGGAAGATGGACGAAACATAGGCCTGCAGCTCCGCATCGATGGTGAGCTGGATGCTGTTTCCCACGTGCTTCGTGCCGGAAACCAGTTCCGAAAGCCGCCCCACGAGGGAGGTGGAAATGTCCATAAGCGTCGAGGAATGGAACGTCTCGACCCCCGTTCCGGACATGCCGCGGGTATCGCCCACGGTCTGGGAGAGGGCCCGGCGCGCCTGCTCGTTTGCGAGGTATACCCGCCCGCCGTCCTCGTCCGTGGTGGCGAGCACCACGTTTTTGCGGTCGGTGATGTCCCCGCGCAGGGCATTGGAGGCGGAATTGCGCGTGTTGTAGGCGGTGGATGCCCAGGTGGAGCCCTGGGTGTACACCGTCAGCGCGTAGCCCCCGCACAGAACGACGAACGCCAATATAATGAGCGTCCCGATGAGCCGCATGTTGCGGCGCAGTTCCTTCACAGCATCGCCTCCTCGCTCATCTCGATGAGCTCAATGTCCCGCGCCTCATCCTGGGCGTTCATGGACGAGATGCCCACCAGCACCCCCATGGCGAAAAACGTCGAAACCAACGACGAACCGCCCGCCGAGATGAGGGGCAGCGTCACGCCCGTGAGGGGGAGAAGCTTGGTGTTCCCGCCCACGATGAGCATGGTCTGAAGTCCCAGCATGGCCACGATGCCGAACGCGCCCAGGGAATGAAAGCTCGTGCGCGCGTTCATGGCGGCGATCATGCCGCGCATGATGATGAGCACGTAGATGATCAGAACGCAGACGGAAAAAATCAGCCCAAATTCCTCCGTGAGCGCCGCGAAAATGAAATCAGAATGGTACAGCGGAATGTTGCGCGGCGAGCCCAGCCCCAATCCCATGCCGAAAAGCCCCCCCGAACCGATGGCGATGAGCGCCTGTACAATCTGATAGCCCAGCTTCTGCGGGTCGACCCAGGGGTCCTGCCAGATGGCGACGCGGTCGCGCACGTACTCGAAGGAATGGTAGGCGATCACCGCCGCGCCCGCGCCCATGCCCAGGCCACCCAATGTCACAAGCCCGTTGGAGGTGGCCACAAAGAACATCGCCACGGTGGTGAGGAAGTAAAGAAGCAGCGCGCCCAGATCCCGCTGGGAGAGGAGGATCGCGCAGCAGGCCGCCGCAAACCCCAGCGTCGGCAGACACTTCACAAAGCGCGGCCGGTTGGAGAAGCCGGAGGCCAGCGTCAGAATGAATACCGGTTTCATGAACTCCGAGGGCTGGAGGGAGATGGCGCCGCCGAAAAGCTTTACCCAGTTGCGCGCGCCGTTGTTCCAGCCGCCCTTCACCCACGGCGTGAGCAGCGCCAGAAGGCACAAAACCATGAGATACGGTGTGAGCTTCTTCCAGTGCCGGAAGATGCGGATGCCAAACGCGCCCATTAACATCGCCACAACCCCGAACCCGGCGTACTCCGCCTGGGTGCGCGGGGTGACCGCCGCCCGGGCGATGTCCTGAAGCGTGAGGATGCCCACCGAGCACAGGAGAAGCACCATGATGACGATGGCCCGGTCCACGGGCCAGAAGCGCACCATGGCGGTGGAGATGAACCAGGTGGCCAGCGGGAGCGCCGCCGCCAGAATCAGCGCCTGCGTGTCCAGCGGGCTTGTCTTAAGCGCGAGAAGCAGCCCCGCGGCCAGCTGGAAAATCATCACGCCCGAGAGCAGCAGCCGCGTATTGGAGCGCATCAGCGCTTTTTTCAGTCGTTTGACGTCAGAATTTTTTCGCATGCTTCCTCATATCTCGAACGGGTCGTCATCCGAACCCCTCGACCCGCGCATTCCGATCCGCGCGTCCCGATCCTCCCGCACATTGAAAAGCCCGTCCGCGTCCCCGCGCTTCCGGCGCGCAGAGGCCGCCTCGTCCCATGAATCGAACACTTCGTCCGGCTCGGCGGACGCGGGCCTTGCGCGGTGCGGTTTCGCGTCGAACAGCTCGTCCCGGGCAGGGCCGCGCGTGTCCCACGATGCGTCGGGCGCCTCCCCCCGCGCCCGTCTGCGGGCGGGCGGTTCCCGGTCGGCGTCGAACAGCTCGTCTTGGGCGGGTCCGCGTGCGTCCCACGATGCGTCGGGCGCCTCCCCGCGCGTCTGCCTGCGGGCGGGCGGTTCCCGGTCGGCGTCGAATCCCCCGCCTTCCACGAAGGGCTCGCGCGGCCTACGGGGCTCCGGCGGTACGTCAAACAGGTTCGCGCGGGGGTCCCGCCCGGGCGCGGCCTGTCCGTCGGTAAGCACCAGCATGAGCTCCACCTTGCCGAACGTCACGCGGTCGCCGTCTCCCAGCACGGCCTCCCGGCGGAGCGCCCCCGCCCCGTCGTACATCCGCGCGCGCCCTTGGGCGCGTACCCGGAGCCCGCTGTCCGTGCGGTCGAAAAACGCGTGGGCGCGCCGCACGGACGGGGACTTGACCCTGACATCCGCCTTGCGGGACGAACCAACGAGCCCTTCCCGGATCACGGGATAGCGCATGCCCTCCCGCGCGCGGCGGCCGTCCCCCGTCACCACGAGAAATTCCCCGCAAAGGCCCGTCTCCGGCGCGAGCCGCCTGAGCTCCTTCGCCCGGCGGGAATCCACCACCGATAGTTTCCAGGCCCGCGCGACGATGAGCACGATGATCGCCGCGAAAAAGTAGCGCATCCCCAGCGCCACGAGCTCGTACATCTCGCCGCTCATTGCCCCTCCGCTTGCCTTTTCGTTCTTTGACTCACTGAGAATATCACAAGTTCATTATATTCCTGTTATTGGTTCCCAAAACATGGCGACCCGGACGTGTCGAAAGGCGGTCGAATCCGGCGCGGGCGCGCAATTTGTCACATTTCGAGAGTGAAAAGTACATACGCTTCTGATATAATCACTGCGGGAGTGATGTTTTAATGCTCGACTGGCACGTGTACGCCCTCGTTCTTCCCATGGTGTTTCTCGCGGCAATTGTGGATTCCATCGGCGGGGGCGGGGGGCTGATTTCTCTTCCGTCGTATACGCTGGCCGGGCTCTCATATGATGTTGCGTCGGGGACCAACAAGTTCTCGGCCATGTTCGGGACGCTGGCGGCCACCATCCGCTACTTCCGAAGCGGCAAGCTCATGATCGCCCCGTCCCTGACGGCCGCGGTGATGGCGCTGCCCGGCTCCTATCTGGGGACAAGGCTCGCCATGGCGGTGGGGAACGAGAAGATGACGATCTTCATGCTGTTCGCCCTGCCGGCTGTGGCTGTGGCGGTGATCTTCAAGAAAAAGACGCCGACCGCGCCCAAGCCCATGACCAAGCTCCGGCTCGCCGCCTGCGCGGCCATCGGGCTTGTGGTGGGAGCCTATGACGGCTTCTTCGGCCCGGGGACGGGCACGTTCCTCATCATCCTGTTTACCTGGGTGGCGGGGATGGACATGGTGACGGCTGCGGGCTCGGCCAAGCCCGTCAACCTCGCCAGCAACCTCTCCTCCCTCCTAACACGCATCGCGGCGGGGCAGGTGCTCTTCGCGCTGGCGATTCCGGCAATGTTTCTGTCCATTTCGGGCGGCTACATCGGGGCGAAGCTCGCGGTTCTGCGCGGCGCGCGCTTCATTCGCTACGTGATGATCTTCGTACTTCTGCTCATAACTGCCAAGCTTGCCATTGATTTTCTGACCTGAGAGGTGAACCGAAACGGGGCGCGCGCCGTCAAACGGTTGTCAAGGAGGACTCTCATGACTGTAAAAAGACGCGTTTTATGGATCACCGTCGCGCTTCTTCTGGCGCTCTCCCCCGCCGCGCTTTCGGGAGACCTGTTCGGCACCGCCTCCTCCGGGAGCGAAATATCCGCCTCGGCGATCTCGGACGACGGCATCGTCCGCGTGTACCTGAAATCTCTGGGCGATCCGCAGTCGCTGCTTCTGACCCTGGCGGGTGAGTACGTCGTCGGGGCGACCGGCGCGTTCCGCTTCGAACGCGGCACCCAGCTCACCGTGACGGCTTCCGGGGGTACCATTTACCTCTCCGTGGGCGGACTGACCCTGGACATGGGCTCCGCGTTCACATTCACCCGCTGCCAGGCCGAGGAAGGCGCGGAAAACGGCATTTACATCTACGAATCCGAGCGGGACGCGCTCTTTGCGGGCGACCTCAAGCTCGTATGCGACGGGGATTCCCTCGTGCCCATCCTTTCCATCGGCGTGGAGGACTACCTCTGCGGCGTGGTGGGCTACGAGATGAGCGATTCCTTCCCCATTGAGGCGCTCAAGGCCCAGGCCGTCGCCGCGCGCACCTATGCCATGAACCGCAAGGCCGGGCGGACAGGCTCCGCCTACGACGTGGTGGACACGGCGGGCGACCAGGTGTACAAGGGCCTCATCGCGGACTACACCAACGTCATCGCGGCCGTGGAGGCGACGACGGGCGTCGTGGGCACCTATAACGGCGCCTATGCCTCCTGCTATTACACGGCCTCCAACGGCGGGCAGATCGCCACACCCAATCAGATCTGGGGCGGGAGCGGCGACTACGGCTACATCGAGCAGAAGGACGACCCCTACGACCTGGAAAACCCCCGGAGCATGGTCAACTCCTTCTCCGTACCCGCGGAATTCGACGCCGCCAACGAGCTTTATCAGATGCTCGACGCGCGGCTCGACAAGTCCGGACACACCGACCTGCGCATTGATTCCATCGCGGGCATCGCCCTTTCGGACCCTAAATTCGAAGGGAGCCTTATGAACCAGTCGATGGACTTCACCCTCAACCTCTCTGCCCGGGACCCGGGCTGGGTGCCGGTGGATTTTGAGGGCGGGCAGCTTCTGGGCTGGGCGATGGGCTACGCGCTCATGGACAGCGTCTGGTACGAGCGGGGCATCAAGGACTGGACATCCCTTTCCGAGACCGTCACCATTTCGCTGTCCGTGTACGACGAGCTCAAGGACGACCTGGCGCTGGGGCTCAACTCGTCCGACTACGAGATCGCCACAGCGGCCGGGACCGACGCGGGCTGGTCCATCGAATTCCGCCGCTTCGGCCACGGCGTGGGCATGAGCCAGCGCGGCGCCCAGTGGATGGCGGGCGAGTACGGCAAGGACTACGTCGAAATTCTCGGCTTCTATTACCCGGGCATGGCGCTTGAAAAGATCGGGTGGAATTCCCCGGCGCTGCCCGAGCTCGACGCGCTCCCGGCGGCGGTTGCCGCGGAGCAGCTGCTCATTCCCCCGGCGGAAACGGAGCTCCCGGCCCTCACGGAGGACGAGTACTACGCACGGGTCCTCCTGTCCGACAGCCGGTCGCGGCTCAACGTCCGCAGCGCGCCCTCCACCGACGCGACCGTCGTCGCCAAGCTCGACAGCGGCTACCGGCTCATCGTCGTGGCGCTTCTGGCGGACGATTGGGCCGAGGTCAAGACGGCCAGCTTCTCCGGCTACGTCAAGACGGACTACATACAGGCGGAATAAGTCCATGAAAAAGCGTCTGGCTCTTCTTTTCGCCATCGCCGCGTCGGTCATCATGGCCGGCGCGCTTGGCTTTGGCGAGCAAAGCGCCACGTTTTCCGCCGACTGGCGGTGCGCGGTGACGCTGGGCACGGACGCGCAATCCATCGAGTTTATCCCGGATGTCAACTCCCTCTACGACGTAGCGATCTTCCCCGACGAAAATTGCGCCGTGCGCTCTGTCTGGCTGACGCGCAACGGACGGGTCATCGCGGCGGGCGGCGACGCCCTCGTCTCGCTGACGGCGCGCCTCACCGCGGGGCAAAGGTACGGGCTCACCATCGCGGGCGAAGGCGACTGCGTCGTTGAGCTCATGCGGCGCACCGCCGGGCGCTCGGTCTCCATGCCCGAGGAGATCGGGGACGGAACATCGGCGGGCATCATCGTCCGGTCCGGCAACGCCGAATGGTATTCCTTCACGGGCACCGGCGCGCTGACCACCGTCTACGTGGCGCCCGACGACGACGCAGCCCTCTCCATGACCGCTATGGTCTACCGCGCCGACGGGTACCGCGCCGCGGCCTCGACGTTTCTGACCGGCGGCGCGTGCGCGGCCTATCTGCCCACCGTCGCGGGCGAAACATACCTCGTCCGCGTGGCCGCGCCCTCGGGGGGCAGCGGGAAATATGCCGTCTATGTCGCCGCCGAGGACGCGGACGCGAAGGAGCCCGCCTATCTGTCCATCCTGACGGGCGATCTTTCCATGCGCGCGGGCACCATGCGCGCCGCGCGCGTGGCGCTCTACCCCACGGACGCCGCCGCGACGCTCATCTGGCGCTCGTCCGACGTCTCCGTGGCGGAGGTCTCCTCAAACGGACTCATCACCGCGCGGGAGGCGGGCACGGCGAACGTTTACGCTTACGGCTACGGCGGATTGTCCGCGCAGGTCAGGGTCGTCGTGGCGGCCGTTGAGCCCGAGGACATCTTTTACTTTGACGCAACGCTCGAACTTTCGGTGGGGGACAAGGCGACGCCTGAGCTGACCGTCTATCCCGCCGCCGCCGCGGGTGCGGATTTTGTCTACGCCTCCAGCGCGCCGGACGTCGCGTCCATCTCGGACGCGGGCGCCATCGCCGCCCTTTCCGAGGGCACGGCGGTGATCACCGCGACCTACGGCGCGCTCAGCGCGGAGATCGTGCTGACCGTCGGCCCCGCGCCCGCACGCCACCGCGCGCTGCTCGTGGGCGAACACCTTTACGCCTCCGACGTCAACAGCATCCGGAAGGGTTCGCTCAATACCGTCTACAACCTCGAGACGCTGCTCGACACCGTGACCTATGAAAAAGGGGTCAAGTGCGAAACCGCCGTCCGTCTCGACCTGACCCGCGCGGAATTTTTTGAGGCCATCGAGGACGCCTTTACCGGGGCGAAGGACGACGACGTCTCCATTCTCTATGTCTCCGCCCACGGTTATTTCCGCGACGGCATGTCCATTCTCCAGATGGTGGACGGCTCCGAGATCGCCGCCACCGACCTTGAGCGCGCGCTGCGGGAAATTCCCGGCACCATCGTGCTGCTCATCGATTGCTGCGACAGCGGCGGGTTCATCGGCACCCGCGACGAAATGGACGGCTTTGCCGGCGGGGTCGTCGCCGCTTTTTCCGGCGAAAACGCGCCCTTCGGCGGTGCCAAATACAAGGTGCTCGCCTCCGCCTCGCTCATGCAGGACAGCTACCGCATCGGAAGCCGCAACACCGGCGACGAGAGCGATACCGCCACCGTGTTCGTTCGCGCGCTCAGCGACGGCTCCGGCTGGGACATCGCCAACCAGCGCAAGGGCGCCCTCAACGCCGATACCGATTACGACGGCCAGGTCACCCTCTGGGAAGCCTACCTCTATACCTCCCGGCGCGTCCACTGGTACCTCTCCATCGCCGAAGGCGGCCCCTACGAACAGGACGTGCAGGTCTACCCCAAGGGCGATAACTTCGTGCTGTTCGACTGGGAGGAATAGGGGGAGGCGAAGAGAACGCAGGGGCCCTGCCCCTGACCCCGCGCAAGGGACATTGTCCCTTGCGAAACCCATACTGGGTGATAAATATAACATATCCGTCGGATCGGTCCGGGGCCCAGCCCCGACCGATCCGAATTTGATGCAACGGGCATATTCCAAAAT
>JAEYRW010000049.1 GCA_023435435.1 Bacillota bacterium
GGCCTATGCCCCGACCGATCCGAATTGATTTTTGGGGGAGGGGCGGCTTAAAACGGGCTTGACTTGGAGTCCGCTCCATGTGTTATGATGATATAAAAAGGGGGGCGGCGGGCATGACCATTTCACAGGCGGCGGAGAGGTACGGGCTGACGGCGGACACGCTGCGCTATTACGAAAAGCAGGGATTGATTCCCGCGGTGACGCGCACGGCGAGCGGACTGCGGGACTATGCGCCGGGCGACCTTCGGTGGGTGGAGTTCATCCGCTGCATGCGCGGCGCGGGGGTATCCATCGAGGCTTTGGCCGAGTATGTGACCCTGTTTCAAGAGGGGAGCGGGTCCATCGCGCGGCGCAAGGAAATTCTTGTGGGGGAACGCGGGAAGATCGCCGGGCGCATCGCGGAATTGCAGGCGGCCCTCGACCGGCTCGACCGGAAGCTCGACGGCTACGAGGAGCGGATGCTGAAGCTCGAACAGAATTTCTATCAGGACCCGGACTGACGGGAGGATCATCATGATTTACAGGAAGTTTCAGGACATGCGCCTCTCCATGCTGGGCATGGGGAACATGCGGCTGCCCACCACGGCGGAGCGCGGGCCCATCGATGAGGAAAGGGCGCGGGCGATCATCGACCGGGCCTATGCGGGCGGCGTCAACTACTTCGACACCGCTTACCGCTACCACAACGGGGAATCCGAGTCGTTCATCGGCCGCGCGCTGGCGGATTATCCGCGCGAAAGCTGGTATCTCGCCTCAAAAATGCCCGGCCATATGATGAATTATAAAAACGGCAGGCTTGGTTTTCAGGGCTACCTCGCCGGGCATAAGGCGTCTACCGCGGCGGACATCTTCGAAGAACAGCTCGAAAAGTGCCGCGTTGATTATTTTGACTTCTACCTGCTGCACAATCTGTGCGAAACCTCATACGATCTCTATACGGACGAACAGCTCGGCATGGTGGACGATCTGCTTTCCCAGAAAAAGGCCGGGCGCATCCGGCATCTGGGTTTTTCCGCCCACGGCCGCGCGGAGACCATCGATCGGTTCCTTTCCCGCTTTGACTGTTTCGAATTCGTTCAGATTCAGCTCAACTATCTCGACTGGGCGCTCCAGGGCGCGGGCAAAAAGGTCGAGGTCATCGCGAAACACGGCCTGCCCGTCATCGCCATGGAGCCCGTGCGGGGCGGACGGCTGGCGAAGCTTTCCCGGGATGCGGAAGCGCGGCTTTTGGAAATCGCGCCGGACCGGTCCGTGGCCTCTTGGGCGTTCCGATATCTTCAGACGCTGCCCCACGTGGCCGTGGCCCTCAGCGGCATGAGCACCCTTGAACAGCTCGAGGACAACCTCGCGACCTACGCCGCCCTCGACCCGCTCACCGCGCCCGAACAGGCGGTTCTGGATGAAATCGTCAAGGGCATGGCCGACATGGTGCCCTGCACCGCCTGCCGTTACTGCGTGGAGGAGTGCCCGCAGCGTCTCGACATTCCCAAGCTCATTTCCATGTACAACGAGATGAAGTACGAAAAGTCCCTCACCCTCCGGTTCACCCTGGACGCCATGTCCGAGGCGGAAAAGCCCGCCGCGTGCGTCAAGTGCGGCGCGTGCGCGCGCATCTGCCCCCAGGGCATCGCGATTCCGGACGTGATGGAAAATTTCGCGGCACTGCTGCAATAAAAAAGCCGCCGGGCAGTTTCCCGCCCAGCGGCTTTCCGCCTACGCACGGCTGTTTTCGTAGTTTTCCGCGACCTTTTTCCAGTCGACCACGTCGAAGAACGCTTTCACATAGTCGCCGCGCAGGTTCTTGTACTTGAGATAGTACGCGTGCTCCCACACGTCGATGCCGAAGATCGGCCGCCATGCGCCCTCCGTCTCGGTGAGAGGGTTGTCCTGATTGGGGGTGGCCATGATCTTCAGGGCGCCCTTTCCGTCCGTGGCGAGCCAGGCCCAGCCGGAGCCGAACTGCCCCGCGGCGGCCTTTGAAATGCTCTCCTTGAATTCCGCAAAGGAACCGAACGTCTCCTTGATCTTGTTCGCCAGCGGCCCCGCCGGCTCGCCGCCCGCGTTCGGGGCGATGTGGCCGAAATAGAGGTTGTGGTTGAAGAATCCGCCGCCGTTGTTGCGCACCGCCGTGCGCACTTCCTCCGGCACGAACTTCAGCCCCGCCAGCAACTCCTCGATGGTCTTTCCGGCAAGGCCCCCCTTTTCCGCCGCGGCGTTCAGATTTTTTGTGTAGGCCGCGTGATGCTTCGTATAGTGGGTCTCCATTGTGGCAGCGTCGATGGACGGCTCCAGCGCGTCAAACGCGTAATTTAATTTGATCTGTTCAAACATGATATCGCTCCTTTCGGGCGTTAGGTCTTACGAACGTCCTGTGGCTTCAATATACCCACGAATCCGATAGGTGAATCAACCGCAATCCGGGTTCATTCGCGGCGCGGGCTTTATGGTATAATGTGTTTCACGGGAGAGGAGGGATGCGGGATGGAGAATTTGTTTGGCGTGCGAATCGTGGGGTTGCCGGGGTGCAAAATGGTTTCGTCGGGCATGGAGACGGGCGCGCCGTTCGAGCCGGGGAGCAAGCTCACCGCCTTCAGTCAGTGGTTTTCGAAGATCGACGGGGCAGGCCTTTTCATGCCGGCGGACTTTCTGTGGTACGACGAGGGCATCCGGGGCATGGAATGGTGGTATGTCTATTCCGAGGGAATGAACACCGCCGGATTCGACGTGGTCGATTTTGACGGCGGGCTGTACGCCGCGGCGATTTCCGTGGACGAGCACGAAACGGACGGAATGCGGGTGTACGAGGGCATCAGGGCATGGGCCGCCGCGCATGGTTTTGATATGGACGAGCGGCCGCGGCACAGAACCATGTTTCACATCCCCACGCCGCCGGGAATCAAGAAAGTCATGGGCTTCAACCAGTTGGACATCTTCGTGCCCGTCAAAGTGAGGGAGGGAAAATAATGGCAAACCGGATCATCCAAAACGTGCCCCGGGTGGCGCAGTTTCCGGAGGGCGGCGCCATGCTCACGCCCTTCGTGGGCTCTTTGTGGGCGGCGCTTTCCGCCATGGGCAAGCCGCGCCCCTACGCGGACATACTGGCCATGAGCGGCGCGGGCAACCGGCTGGTGTGGCGGCCGGGCAAGTGGGACGGCGGGAACGTGGACATCCTTTCCTGCGAGGCGGATGCGTTCGCGCCCCACAAACGCGCGCTCCGGGCGCTGGGCCTCGCGGGAACGTTCCGGCTGGCCAAGTCCATCACGGGAATGGGCGGGCCGTTTGTCTGTGCGGATGAGGCGCGCGCCGAGATCGTGAAATCCGTCGACGCGGGAATTCCCGTCGTCGCGATGGGCATCATCGGCCCGCCGGAGTGCTGCGTGGTGTTCGGCTACGAAAACGACGGCGAAGCGCTCATCGGCTGGAATTACTTCCAGGCGGACGAGGGCTTTCCCAAAGACGAGCCCTTCAAAAAGGCGGGCTGGTTTGAAAATCTCGTGGGCTACATACTGCTTTCCGAGGCCGGGCCAGCGCCTACCCGGCGGGAAAACGCGCTGAACACCGCCCGCGTCATCGTGGAAAACGCGGCGCGGCCGGACGTGCGGGGCGCGAAGACCGGCATGGCCGGCTGGGAGGCGATGCTTGACGCGCTGGAAAACGCCCCCTTTGACGACTGCATCCGCGTGCCGCTGGCAGGACCGGGCGGGGCGTGGGACGACGACGCGTGGGAAAGGACGGTACAGGGCCGGTTTTACGTTTATTGCGACGCGCTCTGCGAAATCTACGAGCGCGGCGCGGCGCTTCCCTATTGGGAAAACGTGCTGAAAGAAAACCCCGACTGGGCGGAACCCATTTCGGCAGCGATGGACGCGTGGCGCGCCTGCGCCCAGTACGGCGGCTTTCTGTGGAAGCACCTGACCAACGACGAGGCGGGCTTTTTGAAATTTGCCGAGCCGAGCACCCGCAAGATCCTTGCCGACGAAGGCCGCCGGGCGATGGAACTCGACAAAAAGGCGGTCATGGCCATCGGAAAACTGCTCTCCTAGGGCAACACCGCACAAAGGTTGTGCGTGTCGGCGAGATGAATTTACGGCGGCAGTGCCGCCCCCGCAGATTGCGCGTGCTGAATTCGACGGCGCAGCAGCCAGGGGCGGACTTTCCGCCTGCGTCAAGCGGAGCGCGACAAAGCCAGGGGCGAAAGGGACCGTCGAAAACGCGGGCTCTGTCGTGGATGGGGTACTGGAGCAACCCCCAGAAATGCCGAGAAGCCTGGCGCGTCTTTTCGTCCAATGCGGCGTCGCTTTCGGCTTGACGTAACTCTGCTACGCCTGCGCCTCGGCTCCTTGCTCTGAACGAAAATCCGCTGCCGTTCTTCTCTCGGTATTTTTGCGTCTTGCTCTATAAAAAGAAGAACGGCCCGGTTCCGCGCGGAGCCGGGCCGTCTTGACCGATGAAAGGGCGGCGCGTCCTCCGAAGAAGGCGCGCCGCCGCGTGTTTCCGGTTATGCCGGTGAAGAAGATTATTCCGTAACCAGGTCGAAGATCATGACCATGCCTTCCGCTTCCATCACCAGACGCCCGCCGTGCAGCGTACCCTCCACGGGCGCTTCGCCGTCGGTGATTGTGGCGGTATAGCCGTCGAACGTCCAGGTCAGCTCAACGGGCTCCTCCTCCGCATAGGTCATCCGCGCGGTGAGATCCGCGTTGAGGGTCATCAGGACTTCGGAGCTGTACAGGTCCGCGACGGAAAGTTCCGCGCCGTTGTAGGTCATGGCCGTGAGCGTCCAAACCCCCACAAAGTTTTCCTGCGTCACGTCGGTGTCGGCTTCAGGCAACGGCTCGGCGGCCGCCGCGGGCTCGCGCTCCAGGTAAATCAGCAGATAGCTCGCGTCCAGCACGAGGGTGCCTTCCGCAAGCATTGAAACGCCGTATGTCATTTCCGCATCCTGGAACGTCATGGCACCCTGATCGTCCACCATCCAGGCGCCGGTGCGCACTTCCTCGCCCTCGGTCACCGTGACGGTGTTATCCTCGAGAAATTCGAGGCTCATTTCAGAACCCATCAGTGCGTAGGGCAGCATGTACCCTTCCGACCCCATCTGTGTGGCATACCAGACGCCGAGGCAGTCTTCGGGATTGACCGGGGCGGATGCGGCCTCCTCGGCGACCGCGCCGGATATGCAGAGTGCGAGCGAAAGCAGGAGCGCCAAACAGACCTTCTTCATGTTCGTATCCTCCTCCGAAATCGTGGTTCCCGCCCTATGTTATCACAATCGATCCGGCTGTGTCAAATTTGTGGCGGATTTTCACGCGTCGGAAAAAACATGGCAAATCCTCCGCGGCTGTGCTATACTGAACGAAATCTGGCGGGAGGAATCAAAATGGACAAGCATTTGGCACTGTCTCTCATCCGGGCGCTTTCGGACGCACCGGGCGCTTCCGGGTTTGAGGACGAGGTCGTGAACGTCCTGCGCGGCGCGGCGGGCGGGCTGGGCGAAATTACAGAAGACAAAATGCGCAATTTCTATGTGAACCGGCGCGGGAACGCCGCGCGCAGACCCGTGGTGCAGCTGGACGCCCATACCGACGAGGTGTCCTTCATCGTACAGGCCATTAAGCCCAACGGCACGCTCCGGTTTTTGCAGCTGGGCCGCTGGGTACCCGCCGGCGTCGCGGCGCACAAGGTGCGCGTGCGCAACGCCCGGGGCGAGTACATCCCCGGCATCGTTGCCACCACGCCGCCCCACCATGCCAGCGAGGCAGAAAAAAACGCCGCGCCCAACGTGGAGGACATGACCATCGACGTGGGCGCGTGCTCGGCGGAGGAGGCGGCGCGCGATTTCGGCATCCGCATCGGCGAGCCCGTGGTGCCGGACGTGAAATTCGAGTACGACGCGGCCCACGACCTGATGATCGGAAAGGCGTTCGACTGCCGCCTGGGCTGCGCGGCCATCGCGGAAACCCTCCGGGCCCTCGACGGCGAAGCGCTTTGCGTCAATGTCGTCGGCGCGTGGGCCACGCAGGAGGAGGTTGGCACCCGGGGCGCGGCAGTAACCGCCCGGCGCGTAAAGCCCGACATCGCCATCGTGTTCGAAGGCTGCCCGGCGGACGACACCGTGGCGGAGCCGTACATGGTGCAGACCGCCATCAAAAAGGGCCCCATGCTGCGCTACATCGACGCGCGCATGATCACCCATCCCCGGTTCCAGCGGTACGCGCTGGACATGGGTGAAAAGCACGGCATCCCCGTGCAGGCCAGCGTGCGCAGCGGCGGTTCCACCAACGGCGCGCCCATCCATCTTTCCAATCTGGGCGTTCCCTGCATCGTCATCGGCCTGCCCACCCGCTATATTCACACCCACCACGGCATCGCCGCCTACGCGGATTTCGAGAACGCGGTGACGCTGGCGGCGGAAGTAATCAAATCCCTGAACGCGGATGTGCTCGCCGGATTTTGACAAAAACATGCCCCCGGAACGCAATGTTCCGGGGATTTTTGCGCCATGAAAATCAGGAAACCCGGCAGACTTCGGTCTTCTTTCACCCGAATCGGGCCGGGGTCTCTTTTCCGTAAAGGAAATGCGACATCATCGTAAACCGATTGCGCCTTTCATTCGGCGAGAATCGCACGCCCGGGAATCCAGATGTACTTCCCGTCTGTAATGTCGTAGGCGTAGTCGTCGAGAGAATTCCCCTCCCCCAGCAGCAGTGCCAGTTCGAAGGCGGCGTTCCCCTGATCGGCGGCGTTGTTGAGCACGGTGCCCAAAAGCGTCCCCTGGCCGAGCGCCTCCAGTGCCTGCCGCGTGGCGTCCACGCCCACCACCGGCATAAAAAGTCCGTTTGAGAAGTACCCCGCCGCCTTCAGCGCGTCGATGGCCCCCAGCGCCATGTCATCGTTGTTGGAGATGACGCACTCGATCCCGTCGCCGTATTCGTTCAAAAAGCCGGCCATGGCCTCCTGCCCCTGGATGCGCTCCCAGCGCGCGTCCTCCTCGGCGAGCTTTTCGAGAGAAAACCCGGCGTCCTGAAGCGCCTTGATGGAATAGAGCGTGCGGAGCTCCGCATCCTGATGGCCCTGCTGGCCCTTGAGGAGCACGTACTGGATCACCCCGTCGCCGTTCTTGTCCGCCTCGGGATGGGCGAGAAAGTAATCCGCCATGATCTGGCCGCAGATCGTCCCCAGCTCCTTGGGGTCGGTGCCCACGTAATAGGCCCCTTCGTAGAGGCGCAAATCCTCGAAGAGAGGTTCGCGGTTGATAAACACGATGGGCTTTTCGTACTTCATGGCCAGTCCGATGAGGTAAATGGCACTGGTGCGGTCCACGGCGTTGACGATCACCGCGTCGGCGCCCGCCTCCAGTTGCGCCTCCAGCTGGGCGTTCTGCGTATTCTGGTTGTTGGCGGCGTTCAAAACTGTGAGCGCCGCGGCGCCCTTGGCCCGGTCCTCTACCTGGGAAATGACCGAGGCGATGAACGTGTCCTGGGTGTTGTAGGCAAGAAACGCAATCTTCGGCTGCTCGGCGCGGGCGGCGGGAACGAGCGCCAGAAGAAGGCATATCAAGAACGCGCATTTTTTCATCCCGTTTCCCCTTTCACTGAATCAGCGGATAGACGATGCTGACGTTCTCCGGCAGATACATGGTGGCGGGCGTCACAAGCTTGGCGGAGACATAGACATCGTCCGTCCCGCCCGCCAGCGCGGCCTCCACCGCCCGGTAGCCGACGACGTAGGGCCGGGAGAGCAAAAGGCCGTCGATCTTCCCCGTTTCCAAATCCTCCGCCCGGGTCTCGCCCGTATCCACGCCGAACAGCGGAATCCCGGCCGAGCGCGTCATGGCGGCTTTGGTCGCCTCTCCGGTGAGGGCGACGGCGCAGTCTCCCGGGCGGACGTCGGCCGAATCGATGTCCGTTGCCGTCAGAATTTCTCCCGTCCAAACCTCCGCGAACGCCGCCGCGAGGTCGGCATTATCCCCCACCATCAGGGCCTGGACGCATCCGGCGTCCAACGCCGCGTCCGCCAGCGCCTGCGCGTCCGCCCGGACGTCTGGCAGGATCGCCCGGTCGCCCGCGTCCCACAGGAGGGTAACCGACGCGACGCCCGCCCCGCCCAGGGCGGCGG
>JAEYRW010000154.1 GCA_023435435.1 Bacillota bacterium
CGCCGGAGCCGGGCTGGATGCCGGTATCCGCGATCTGCACGGCCGCGCCGATGCGTTCGGAAGAACGCGCCGCCAGGGCGTCGATGCAAACGACGCAGGCCGGATCGACCCGGGTGATGATGGATTCGAGCATTTCCGCGGTCTCGATGCCCGTAACGCCAAGAACGCCAGGCGCGATGGCGCAGACGCTCTTCATCCGCTCGTCGGCATACTGGGGCAGCTCCGAAAAGATGTGTCGGGTAACGAGTGTGCGGTCGACGGTGAGGGGGCCGAGGGCGTCGGGGGTAATCATCCGGTTTCCGAGGCCCACGACCATGACGGGCTTGTCCGCCACTTCCCCGACCATGCGCGCGATTTCTTCGCCGAGCATGGAGGCCATGCCGACGCGGGCCTCGAGGTCGCGCTTTCTGACGGCCTGCGACTCGAGGGTGATGTAGGTGCCGATGGGCTTCCCGAGGCGCACGGCCGACTTCTGGTCGGTGATCTTGACCTCGGTGACGTTTACGCCCGCGTTTTCCCAGTGATTGACCTTGACGCCCGGGATCGCGCCCGCGTCGCCGATGGATTCCATGGCGAGGTCCGTGCGAATCTGACGCATAAATACCTCCATACGGGTGATTGCCCCCGTAGTTTACCCAACTTTATCATCAAAATGCGCCCCAAGGGTTGCATTCGGGTGCGCTCTGTGATAAAATGATCTATGCTAATTTCGCGTAGGGAGGTGAAAAATTTGCCGAATATCAAGTCCGCCATCAAGCGCGTGAAGGTGACCGAAAAAAAGAACCTGCGCAACCGGATGGTGAAATCTGCGATGAAGACGCAGCTCAAGAAGTTCGATACCGCCGTCTCCGCGAACGAGGCCGATGCCAAGATTCTCAGCGCGACCCAGGGCGCGGTCGACAGGGCCATGGCGAAGGGCGTTATTCATAAGAACGCGGCGAACCGCAAAAAGGCACGCTTGGCCAAGCGCCTGGCGAAGGCCGCTGCCGCGCAGTAAAAAAGCCATATGCATGGGGGGACGCGCTCGCGTTCCCCTTGTTGTTATATCCACCTGTCCGATCAACGCCGCGCGCGGGAGGGCGAAATCCATGAAGCACAGAATCGGAATGCTCTGGCCGGACGGCCTTAAGAAGGCGCTCACGTTTTCCTACGACGACGGCGTCATGCAGGATCTGAAGCTCATCTCGCTTTTCAGGCTCTACGGCCTCAAGGGCACGTTCAATCTGAACAGCGCCTTCTTTGGGCAGATCGACACAATCCCCTTCGAGGGCAGGGAGTTCGACCATTCCCACGTGCCGGAGGAGGACGTGCCTTCCGTTTACGCGGGATTCGAGACCGCGGTTCACACCGCGCGCCATCCCTTCCTTCCTCAGCTTTCCAACGTCAACTGCGTGGAGGAAATCCTCTCCGACCGCGCGGCCATCGAGGAATTGGTGGGTTACCCCGTGCGCGGCATGGCCTATCCCTTCGGCGCAACCGACGCGCGCGTGAAGGAGCTGGCGGGGTCCTGCGGCATCGTCTACGCCCGCGGCACGGGCACGACGGGCGACTTTTCGCTGCCCAGGGACGCCTACGACTGGTCGACCAGCTGCCACCACAGGGACCTCGAACCCCTCATCGCGCCGTTTTTGAAGGACGCGAACCGCATCTCGCTCCTGAGCGTATGGGGTCACTCCTACGAATTCGACATGCGGGGCGACTGGGACGCGTTCGAGGGCATGCTCGAGCGGCTGGGCGGCAACGACGACATCTGGTACGCGTCCAACATCGAGGTATTCGACTATCTGGGGGCGTATTCCGCGCTGCGCTTTACCGCGGACGGCGGCGTGGTCGAAAATCCTTCTGCGCAGGACGTATTTTTCGAGGCCGACGGCGAGACCGTCTGCGTGCCCGGCGGCGAAAGGATGATCCTCTGATGGACGACCTGTTTTCCTTTTCACAGGCGAAGCCCCTTTCGCCCCTGGCGGACCGCATGCGCCCGAAGACCCTCGACCAGTTCATCGGCCAAAGCCACATCGTCGGTCCCGGAAAGCTCCTCCGGCGCGCCATCGAGGCGGACAAGCTCACAAGCTCCATTTTCTGGGGCCCGCCCGGCTGCGGGAAGACCACCCTGGCCGCCATCATCGCCGAGACCACCAAGGCGAACTTCGAAAAGCTCAACGCCGTCACAAGCGGCGTCGCGGACGTGCGCGAGGTTTTGAAAAGGGCGGAGGACGCCCAGAAAATGTATGGGAAATCGACCTATCTTCTGCTCGACGAGTGTCACCGCTGGTCAAAGGCGCAGTCGGACTCCATTCTGCCCGCCATCGAAAAGGGCACCATCCGGTTCATCGGTTCCACCACCGAGAACCCCATGATCGCCATGACCCCCGCCATCGTCTCCCGCTGCAGGCTGTTCCGGTTCGAATCGCTTTCCCGGGAGGACGTCAAGCGCGCGGTGTTGCAGGCGGTGCGCGATGAAAAAAACGGCTACGGCGCGCAGGAGGTTGAAATCGACGAAGACGCCCTTGCCCACATTGCGCTGGTGGCCAACGGCGACGCACGCACGGCGCTCAACGCGCTGGAGCTGGCGGTGCTGACAACGCCCATGGATCAAAACGGGGTTCTGCACATCACCCGGGAAATCGCAGAGGACTCCATCCAGGAAAAGGCGCTGCCCATGGACGAGTCCACCTACTACGACATGCTCTCGGCGTTCTGCAAATCCCTGCGCGGCTCGGACAGCGACGCCGCTCTCTCGTGGTTCGCGCGGCTCGTGTACGCGGGGGTCGATCCCCGGATCGTGGTCAGGCGGCTCATCGCCCACGCCAGCGAGGACGTGGGCATGGCGAACCCGCAGGCCATGCTGCTGGCGGCCGCCGCGTATCAGGCGCTCGAGCACATTGGCATGCCCGAGGCGCGCATCCCCATTACCCAGGCAATCATCGCCGTGTGCGAAAGTCCCAAGTCGAATTCCGTGGTGACCGCCATGGGCAAGGCGTTCGCGGACGCGGAAAAGGGTGAATACAAGCCCGTGCCCATGCACCTGCGAAACGCGCTGAACGAGCGGGACGCGGCAAGCGGCACGGGAAACGGCTACAAGTACGCCCACGACTTCCCCGGCCACTATGTTCAGCAGCAGTACCTCCCCGACGAGGCGCGCGGAACGCCCTATTACGTGCCCTCCGAGCAGGGTTTTGAGAAGGAAATCCGAAAAATCCGCAGGGAACGCGGTAAAATGGACGCGCCCGAAACAGAAAAGTAACGCAACCTTTCGGGCTGTCCGGGCGTCAAACGGGCAGCCACAGGCAAAAATTGGCGCACGGGAAAACTTCCTTCGCATTTTGAAACATTTTCCATCGCCGCGCCGCTTTATTGCCACGGCGCATGCGGTATAATATCAATATAAAAATAATCGGAGTATGATCGATGGCGAATGCGACGACCTCGAAGGGAAAAACCGGTACCAAAAAGAGTGCGACGCCGCGCAAGCGCGCGGTCAAAATAGTACCCAATCCGGTGGCCGAACGGGCCAATATGGACGCCTACGACGAACTTTTGGCGGCGAAGCCCACCCGCGTCATGCGCGCGGAAAAGGCCGCGCCGGGAAGGTCCGCCGCAAAGCGTGCCCCGGCGCGCGATCCCTACGACGCGCTCATCGACGAGGCCGCGCGGGTTGAGGAAAAGCGCCGGACGAAAAAGCCCATGGACGAGTTCGATCTGTACATCGCCCGGACGGAGCGCGCGCATAAACCGCGCAAGGCCAAACAGCCCCGGGACGAGTTTGACCTCTACGTCGCCCGGATGGAGGGCGCGTCCGCGCGCCCAAAGCCCGGCCGGCGAAGGGAGAACGGCGCGGGCACCAGGGGCGGCGGGCCATCCCCCACCATGGCGTGGCTTCTGACCGGGCTGATCCTCGTCTCCTTTCTGGTCATCGGCGCGCGGCTCTACGGCTACGCGAACTTCATCAAAATGCGAAATGCCGTCCAGCGCGCGACCTATTTTGACGGCACCCGCGTGGAGGGCGTCGACGTCTCCGCGATGACCCTTTCGGACGCGGCCGCTTACTGGGAACAGAACATCGAGCCGACGTACGCGAACCGGACCGCGACCCTCGACGACGGAACCGGCGTCACCGCCGCCCAGATGGGCTATGAGAGCGATTACCGCGCGGTGCTCGAATCCGTATGGAACGACCAGCGCGCGGGAACGCTGGCCGAGCGGTACCGGAGCCTCAAATCGCAGGCGGGCACGAGCCGTGACTATCCCGTGACGCGCAGCATGTATGACGATCAGGTGGTGCGCGAATTTGCCGCCTACGCGGCATCCGGCGTCGACACCCAGGGCGCGGAGGCGTCCGTCTCGGGCTTTGACGAGGCGAGCTACACCTTTTCCTTTTCCGAGGGAACGTCCGGGGCGACGCTCGATCAGGACAAGCTCGCCCTGGACATTGAGGCGGCCCTCGACGCGGGAGGCGGCAGCGTGACCCGCGCCATTGCGACCACCACCCCCAGCGTCACCGCGGCGGAACTCGCGCAGCAGTACGGGCTCATCGCCTCGGCGGTCACCAACGCGTCCTCGTCCTCCACGGCGCGGCTGACAAACATCAAGCTGGCGGTCTCCTCCATCAACGGCACAATGATCGAACCGGGCGAGGAGTTCTCCTTTAACGAAGTCGTCGGCCAGCGCACCGCGCCGCGCGGCTATCAGATGGCTCCGGCGTTCTCCGGCGGCGAGGTGACCGAGGAGCTGGGCGGGGGCATCTGCCAGGTTTCGACCACGCTTTTCAACGCGGCCGTAAAGTCGAACCTCGAGATTACGGAGCGCCACGCCCACTCCATGCCCGTCTCCTACGTGGACAAGGGAAAGGACGCCACCGTCAACTGGGGCAGCCAGGACCTGAAATTCAAAAATACGTCGGGGTCGACGATTTATATCATGGCGGTGGTTTCCAGCGACAAGCGCGTGAAGATCGGCATCTTCGGAAAGACGCTGGAAGACGGCGTCTATATCACGGTGGAAGCCGAGGTTACGGACACCTACGAATTCGACACGACCTATCAGGTCAACGCGTTTCTGGCGGCGGGCCAGACAAACGTTTTGCAGGCGGGCCGCACGGGATACAAGGCCGTCGCATACAAAATGACATGGTCCGAAAGCGGCGCGCTTCTCGACAGGGAGCTTTTGTGCACGAGCACATACGCCAAGCGCGACGCGATCATCGAAATTGCGCAGAATTGACGCGCGTTTCAGGCCCCGGCGCGCGGGGTATTAATGGTATGCACACATTCTTCATCGAATTTACATGCCGTTGTTGCAAAAAACGAAGCCTTGTGCTAAACTGCAATAATGTGACATCGCATGAAAAGCAGGAGGTTTCCCCCAATGGCTACTACTTTTGAAAAGCTCTCTTCCAACAAGGTCAGGCTGGGGTTCGTCGTCGAACCCGAAAAGTTCGACGAGGGCATCCGCAAGGCCTACAAGAAGAATGTGAATAGGATTTCCATTCCCGGCTTCCGCAAGGGCCACGCACCCATGCAGGTGATCGAAAATTACTACGGCGCGGGCGTGTTCTATGAGGACGCCTTCGAAATCATCTTCCCCGAGCTTTACGACGCGGCCATTAAGGAGCACGGCATGAACCCCGTCGACCGCCCCGAGCTCAACATGGATCAGATCGGCAAGGGCCAGGAGCTGAAGTTCTCCGTGGACGTGTTCGTCCGTCCCGAGGTCGAGCTGGGGGAATACAAGGGTCTGGGCCTTGCAAAGACCACCGACGAGGTTACCGACGACGACGTCATGGCCGAAATCGAGCGCGCGCGCGACCGCGCTTCCCGCTACATTGAGGTGACCGACCGCCCGGCCAAGCTGGACGATCAGACGAACATCGACTACGCGGGCTTCGTGGGCGAGGAGCAGTTCGAGGGCGGCACCGCCCAGGGCCACGATCTGGTGCTGGGCTCCGGCTCCTTCATCCCGGGCTTTGAAGAGGGCCTCGTGGGCGCAGAAGTCGGCCAGGAGCTCGACGTGCGCGTCACCTTCCCCGAGGAATACCACGCCGAGAACCTCAAGGGCAAGGAAGCCGTCTTCAAGGTGAAGATCAACTCCATCCGCGAGAAGGAAACCCCGGTTCTCGACGACGAGTTTGTAAAGGAAGCCTCCGAGACCGCCAACACCGTCGACGAGTACAAGGCGGAGACCCGCGAAAAGCTCGAAAAACAGGCGGCCCAGAAGGCCGACAACGCCTTTGAGAACGAGGTCATCGAAAAGGTTGTGGAAAACGCCACCGTCGACATTCCCCAGGCCATGATCGACGATCAGGTTTCCTCGATGATCCGCGACATGGAGATGCGGCTCATGTATCAGGGCATGAAGCTGGACGACTACCTCAAGTACACCGGTCAGACCCGCGAGATGATGACCGACATGTATAAGCCCGAGGCGGAGCGCCGCGTGCGCACGCAGCTGGTGATCGAGGCGGTTCGCAAGGCCGAGGGAATCGACGCCGACGACGGGGAAATCGACGAGGAAATGAAGACCTTCGCCGAGAACAACCGCAAGTCCCTGGAGGACTTCAAGGCGACGCTCACCGACGGCGACAAGGAATACTTCAAGGATCTGGCGGCGATGACCAAGACCGTCAAATTCCTGAAAGACAACGCCTGATTGGAATAATCAGGGAAATAAGGACCCATACTGTATTACGGCTTCAATTGGAGGTGCGCCCATGAACCTTGTGCCATATGTCATTGAACAGACCAACCGTGGAGAGCGTTCCTATGACATCTATTCCCGCCTGCTGAAGGACCGCATCGTGTTCCTGGGCGGCGAGATTGACGACGATGTGGCCAACAGCGTCGTCGCCCAGATGCTTTTCCTCGAGATGGAAAACCCGGACGCGGATATTCAGCTCTACATCAACAGCCCCGGCGGAGTCATCACCTCGGGCATGGCAATCTACGACACCATGAGATACCTCAAGTGCGAGGTTTCCACCCTCTGCATCGGCATGGCGGCGTCCATGGGCGCCTTCCTGCTTGCGGCGGGCGCGAAGGGCAAGCGCCGCGCGCTGCCCCACGCGGAGATCATGATCCACCAGCCTTCCGGCGGAACCCGGGGCCAGGCGACCGACATTGAGATACAGGCCGAGCAGATTCTTCGGGTCAAGAAGACCATGAACAAGCTGCTCTCCGAGCATACCGGACAGCCGATCAAGGTGATTGAGCGGGACGTGGAGCGCGATCACTACATGACCGCCGACCAGGCGCTTAGTTACGGCATCATCGACGAAATATTCGCGCCAAGGAGATAAGAATGCCCAAGGATGATTTCAACAACAATAACCGGATCCGCTGCTCCTTCTGCGGGAAGACGCAGGATCAGGTGCGCCGCATCGTCGCGGGGCCCAACGCCTACATCTGCAACGAATGCGTGCTTTTGTGCCAGGAGATCGTTTCGGACGACGTCGATTCCATCGGCCACCGGGGCGAACTCGAGATCAAGCGTCCGCAGGAAATTAAGGAGATTCTCGATCAGTACGTGATCGGGCAGGAGGCCGCGAAGAAGGCGCTGTGCGTTGCCGTCTACAACCACTACAAGCGCATTCAGTACCAGACGGGCCGCAAGGCGGACGTGGAGCTTCAGAAGTCGAACATCGTGATGCTCGGCCCCACCGGCTGCGGCAAGACGTATCTTGCCCAGACCCTGGCGAAGATTCTGAACGTGCCCTTCGCAATCGGCGACGCCACCAGCCTCACCGAGGCGGGCTACGTGGGCGAGGACGTGGAAAACATCCTTCTGCGCCTCATCCAGAACGCGGACTACGACATCGAGCTTGCCCAGCGCGGCATCATCTATATCGACGAGATCGATAAGATTGCCCGCAAGAGCGAGAACGTGTCGATCACCCGCGACGTGTCCGGCGAGGGCGTCCAGCAGGCGCTGCTCAAGATGCTCGAGGGCACCGTCGCCTCCGTCCCGCCCCAGGGCGGCCGCAAGCACCCGCACCAGGAGTTCCTCCAGATCGACACCACGAACATCCTCTTCATTTGCGGCGGCGCCTTCGACGGCATCGATAAGATCATCGAATCGCGCATCGGCAAAAAGGTCATGGGCTTCGGCGCGGACGTGCGCGGCAAGTCCGACCAGCAGAACGAGGAAGTGCTCTCGAAGCTTGAGCCCGAGGATTTGCTCAAGTTCGGACTCATTCCCGAATTCATCGGGCGTCTGCCCGTCATCGTGACCCTCAATCAGCTCGACGAGGAGGCGCTCATCCGGATTCTCACCGAGCCCAAGAACGCCCTCGTGCGCCAGTACGCGAAGCTTCTGAGCTTTGACAATGTCGAGCTCGAGTTCACCGACGACGCGCTTCGGGCCATCGCTCATCTCGCGCTTCAGCGCAAGAGCGGCGCGCGCGGCCTGCGTGCCATCATCGAGGGCGTCATGATGGATACCATGTATGAACTGCCCTCCCTGACCGGCATCACCAAGTGCGTCATCACCGAGGAAGCCGTGCTCAGAGGCTCCCTCCCCACCCTCATCAGCGGCCAGCTCGAGGCGCCCAAAACCCTCGAGGAGAAAAAGGTCAAGAAGGCGGGGGCTTAGGGAAAACGCCGGTGGCTCCGCCAAAGGGACATTGTCCCTTTGGAAACCCGAACCGGGTGATGTACCATCGTTGGTCGCTTGGGGGTCTAAAGCCCAAGCGGCCAATTAGGATTTTGGGGAGGAGAATCTGTTTGCTGGAGTTTTCCGAGATCCGCACGCTGGTCGGGCCTTTGATGGAGATTCCGGAGGTGGTTGGGCTTTGCCTCATGGGGTCCTATGCGGCGGGGGACGCCAACGAGTTGAGCGACCTGGACATCGGCGTATTCTTCGAGGATGGGGCGGTTCCGCTTCCCGAGATTGCGTGGCCCTTTGCCCACGATCTTTGGCTCGCCGACCGCGAAAAGCGCACGGCGTGGGCAAAGGACGGCGGGTGGCAGGCATCCGCGTTCCTGCCCGCCCTCATGCTGTACGACCGGGACGGGCGGGCCGAGGGGATGCTGAAGGGGATCATCGCGGCGAAGAACTTTTCCCCCGCGCTGCGCTTTTACAAGTGGGACATGTATTTAAACAGTCTGTACCGCTCGCTCAAGTATGGGCGCAAGGGCTGCGACTATGGGTTCCGGGCCTGCGCGGCGGAATCGGTGCTCAAGTACACGGAAGCGCTTTTCTTTCACAACCGGCTCGTCGAACCCTTGCCCGGCCGGGAAATGGCGTCCCTCAAGCGCCTCTCCGACAGGGTGATTGCGGACGACGGGCGGCAGATGGATTTGCTTTTTGAGATTCTGAAGACCGGAAGTTGCGCCGCACAGGCGGCGTTGTTTTCAAACGTGGAGCCTTTTCTCGCTTCCTGCGGCCTCGATGGTGTGGTCGGCGGATGGGAAGGGTTGATCCACCTCGAAATCGGGCGGGCAGGATTGTAAATTTTCGCCCGAATGGCATATTTCCCTTGCAATATCCAATGATAGAGTATATAATGTTCTAGTCTGCCCCGACCGAGGGGTTTCGTTATTGTGTGCAATTTGAATACGGGAGGTGTCAGGCGAAATGGCATCGGACAAGCGCGTTAAGGTAACGCTCGCGTGCGCGGAGTGCAAGCAGCGCAATTACAATACCATCAAGAACAAGAAAAACGATCCCGACAGGCTCGAGATGAACAAGTACTGCCGCTTTTGCAAAAAGCATACCGCGCATAAGGAGACCCGCTAACCGCGTTAGCGATTAAGGATGTGAGAATATGGCCAAACCGGCGGCGAACCAGAAGGACCCCAAGCCGAATTTCTTCAAGCGGTTCCTGAACTGGTGGAAGCGCTTCTTCCTCGGCATCGCGAAGGCGTTTAAGAACACGTACTACGAGCTCAAGAAGGTCACCTGGGCCTCCAAGCACGACCTTCTCGTTTACTCCGTTGTGACGCTGGGCTTCATGGTGTTCATGGGCATCATCATCTATCTGATCGACCTTGGCTCGGGAGCATTGGTGAACCTCCTTGTGTCCATCGCCTGAGCGGGTGAAGGATATGCCAGACAATCAGGACATCAAGTGGTATGTTGTACATACCTACTCGGGTTACGAGAACAAGGTGAAGGTCAATCTTGAGAAGGCCGTTGAGAACAACGGCATGCAGGATTTGATCGTGGAGATCAAGGTTCCCACCGAGGACGTTACCGAGATCAAGAACAACAAGCGCAAGACCGTTCAGCGCAAGCTCTTGCCCGGCTACGTCATGGTCAAAATGCTCATGACCAACGAGTCTTGGTACATCGTCCGCAACACGCGCGGCGTGACGGGCTTTGTGGGCGCGGGCAATAAGCCCACCCCGCTCAACGAATCGGACTTCTCCACCATCTTCGATCAGAAGCCCGCGACCCAGATCGACATCCGGGTCGGCGACACCGTGCGCATTCTCGCGGGCCTGTTTGAGAACTTCACGGGCCGCGTCGTCAAGATGGACGAGCGGACGCAGACCGTCTCCGTCATGGTCAACATGCTAAAGCGCGAGACGGCGGTCGACCTTCAGTATGACGAAGTCATACGCGAGGACAACTGATTCCCCGGCCTTTCCGGGTTTTCAGCGTGGGAGGCGCAAAAAATGCGCCGCTTACACCACATACATGTAGAGGAGGATACCCCCAATGGCAAAGAAGGTAACTGCGCTCATCAAGCTGCAGGTCAATGCCGGCAAGGCGACGCCCGCGCCGCCCATCGGCCCCGCGCTCGGCCAGCACGGCGTGAACATTCCCGGCTTCTGCAAGGAGTTCAACGACCGCACCGCCAAGCAGATCGGCCTCGTGATCCCTGTGGTCATCACAGTCTATCAGGATCGCTCCTTCACCTTCATCACCAAGACGCCGCCCGCCGCGGTGCTCATCAAGAAGGCCTGCGGCCTTGAGCACGCGTCCGGCCGCCCGAACCGCGACAAGGTCGCCAACATCACCAAGGCGCAGGTGCGCGAGATCGCCGAGCAGAAAATGCCCGATCTGAACGCCGCCTCCGTCGAGGCCGCAATGAGCATGGTGGCCGGCACCGCGCGCTCCATGGGCGTGGTCGTCGTCGACTAGGAACGAAACGACGTGTGGGAGGATCAATACATCCGCTTGACCACAAGGAGGATATGTAATGAAGAAGGGCAAGAATTACTCTGATAGCCTGAAGCTGATCGACCGCTCCAAGCAGTACGATCCCGATGAGGCGATCACGCTCGTAAAGCAGACCGCAAAGGCCAAGTTTGACGAGACAGTTGAGATATCCGTGCGCCTGGGCGTCGATCCCCGCCACGCGGACCAGCAGGTTCGCGGCGCGGTGGTTCTCCCCAACGGCACCGGCAAAAAGGTCACCGTGCTCGTGTTCGCCAAGGGCGACAAGGCCAACGAGGCCCTCGCCGCGGGCGCGGAGTACGTCGGCGCGGAGGACATGGTCGCCAAGATTCAGGGCGGCTGGTTCGACTTCGACGTTTGCGTGGCCACCCCGGACATGATGGGCCTTGTGGGCCGCCTCGGCCGCGTGCTGGGCCCCAAGGGTCTCATGCCCAACCCCAAGAGCGGCACCGTCTCCATGGACGTGACCCGCGCGATCGGCGACATCAAGGCCGGTAAGGTCGAGTATCGCGTCGACAAGACCGCCATCGTCCACTGCCCGCTGGGCAAGGCTTCCTTCACCGAGGAGCAGCTTCAGGGCAACCTCCGGACCCTCATGGAGGCCATCATCAAGGCCAAGCCCGCCACCGCCAAGGGTACCTATGTTCGCTCGGCGGTCATCTCGAGCACCATGGGCCCGGGCATCAAGCTCAATCCCCTCAAGTTCTAAGGAAGACCCACTCAGGGCATGTGCGCGCCTTCCAGTCCCGCTTTGCGGGACCTCCAACTCCCCATTCCGGCACGCGCCGGGGTGGGGGGATTTCTTTGAGGTAATACTACTCCCAAATATTTATTCGTCGTTACAGCGGATCTTTTTCCGCCCTGCTTTGCCGCTTTCCGCACATCGTAGCGCCGCTACGACTCGCTCCAACTCCAAGGCGCGCCGAACGCACGGTCGCGAAGCGACTTGGTTTGGCGCGGCGTGCCGCGCCAAACCAACCTCGCAGGACGAAAAACTCTCGCTGTTTTGAACGAATTAAGATTTTACATTAGTGCAACGCCGCACAAAGGGTACGCGTGCCGGCGAGATGAATCCTCGGCGGCAGTGCCGCCCCCGCAGATTGTGCATGCAGAATTCG
>JAEYRW010000160.1 GCA_023435435.1 Bacillota bacterium
CCGACGGACGTGACGCTGAGCAAGCAGGCGCTCGGCGGGGGAAGCGAGCTGGAGGGCGCACACCTGCAGATTCTGGACGGGAACGGCGACGTGGTGGAGGAATGGGATACGACGGCGACGCCGCACCGGATCGTGGCGACACTGATTGCGGGCGCGACGTACACGCTGGTTGAGACCAGCGCCCCCGACGGATATGTCATCGCGGAGTCCGTGGAGTTCACGGTCAACGAAGACGGAACGGCGCAGACAGTGACGATGTACGACGCACCGGTTGGTATCGTCACCATCTCGAAGCGGGATAAATCGTCCGGCGAAGAACTGGCAGGGGCGACGCTCAAACTGACCGACGCAGTGGGGAATGTCATCGAGCGCTGGACGACGACCACCACATCACATGTGATCAAGGCGACGCTCATTGCGGGTATGACGTATACGCTTATGGAAGCGGAAGCGCCGGACGGCTATGAAATCGCCGATCCCATTACTTTCCAAGTGCGGGAGGATGGTAAGCCAATGACGATCATCATGCTGGACGCGGAATCCTCTACGCTCCCGAAGACAAGTGATCAGAGTAATCTGTACCTGTGGCTGAGTCTGCTCGGGGCGTCAATTCTGGGACTGATGGTACTGCTGTTCACCATGCGCAAGAAAAAGAGCAACTCCTGACGACAGGGCAGGCGGCGGAGGGGAACCTCCGTCGCCGAAACCATGAAAGCGGGAATTGAAACGAATTCCAAACAATAACGCGTCGAAGCGCGGATCTTTGTCCAGCCGGCGGGTCATTCAAATCTTCGGTTTGGATGACCCGGTCGCGAAGCGACTTGGTTCGGTGCGGCGTGCCGCGACAAACCAACCTCGCAGGACGAAAAAAACTCCCGATGCTTTGGACGCCTTATTCTTTTCCATTAGTATGACAAGACGGGGTGACTCAATTGAAAAAACGGAGTTGGAGCAAAAGGATAATTCTCTTGCTCATCGTGCTGTGCGTGGTGGGAATCCTGTTTGCTGGCTGCAAACTGTATTTCATCTACCGCGACTACAAGGCGGGAACGCACGAGTATGACGCGCTGGCGTCACTCATGCTGACGAATCTGATGGTGCGGGAAGCACAGACGGCATCGACCACTCAATTTGGCGACGCCATGGGCGCCGTTGAAACGGATGGACAGTCGAAAGCGAAAGTGAATCACGAACCCGTGGCATCCGCTACCACTGGCGCGCAGAAGAGGGCCGAATCGGAGGCTGACGGGAGCGCGTCACTTGGCACAGGGACGGAGAAGAGCTCTTTGGGACCTATATCGGAGGAGACGGTACGTTCAGCCCAAAACGCTTCGCGGGCTTTCTCGGAAGCCGAAGAAGGTGAACCAACCGCGGCGAGCACCACATACACCTCTGTTGAGACGGATCTCGCGCTCGTGCCTCTGATTCAGCTGAACTTCGCGCCGCTGCTCGAGCAGAACGCGGATACCGTAGGGTGGATCGTGTGCGATGATAGCCAGATCGATTATCCGGTCGTCAAGGGCACGGACAATGACTACTACCTGTACCACCTGTTCTCCGGCAGCGGCGGCATTGTGGGTACCATCTTCATGGACATGGACAACGCGGGGGACTTCTCCGATCAAAACACGGTGATTTACGGACATCATATGAACGACGGCTCCATGTTTGCGGGGCTTTCCAAGTATGCAAGGCAGGAATACTACGAGGAGCACAAGACGATGTGGCTGTACACGCCGACAGGCGACTACCTGGTGGAGCTGTTTGCAGGGTATAACCAAGACGATTCCGCCATTCCGCATAATTTTTCGGACGCGGAGTCCTGGCTTGCGTATATAGCGCAGTGTAAAGCGCGATCAGACTTCGCGTCTGATGTCGAGGTTGGCGCGGACGATGCGATTGTGACACTGTGTACCTGCTCGTATGTGTTCCACAACGCGCGTTACGTTGTGCTCGGAAAACTTGTGCCATTCTATGAATTACAGCAGGCATCAGGATTCGGAAATGGCCTGTGAGTACAACTCGTGGCGTGCGGATGGTTTGATCCGCCCGAACCTGTTCAAAGATTTCCGCAAAAGAGCACCAACTGTGAGGGATATTACCACACAGGAGGTGCTTATTGCATGCCACAAGATCCCGCGCTCCGTCCATGACAGAAGCATATTATAAATACGCATAAACCAAGAGGAGAAAGGACTGCACCCCGAAACATGGCGGCTGGCGGTTTACCTCGCCGGATGCAGAATCGGGCGCCGCGCTCTCTTTCCCGTCATTCTGTAATAGATGGAGTGCCGGTGGTCCGAGAAGCCTAATTCCCACGATATGGCTGGTTTTTTTCATTTGGCCATGTCGCTTTCCGCTTGACGCAGCGCTGCTACGTCTGCGCTTCGGCTCCGCGCCAAACGAAAAAATCTCCGCGTCCCATCATCGGTCCTTAGACTTCGCGGACCGCTAGTACTCCATCCACGACAGAACCGCGTTTCCGACGGTCCCTTTTGTCCCTGGCTTTGTCGCGCTCCGCTTGACGCAGCTCTGCTACGCCCGCGCTCCGGCTTCGTGCCAGGAACAAAAGGGCCACGCCGAATTCCATCTCTTCTGTCATGGACGGAGCACTAGTCCGCGAACAGGGTCGTCGGGCCTCTCCTCCCGCGCAGGCTTGCGCCCGCGATCAACAGAAGGAGCGCCCCGGCGACCAAGTAGGTCAGCATGCCCGTCACCAGATAAATCAGGCACATCAACGCACCGGAGGCGAGGCAGCGGCCCGCCCGGGCGCGTCCGGCGGCGCGGAGAACCGCCTTGATGCGCCCTGTTTTTTTCATCGCCTGCGGGGGCGATTTTTTTGCGGGCGGGAAGCGCGCGATGAGCCCCGCGAGCTGCGGTCCGTCGATGAGCCGGACGCGCGGGTTCTTGAGCGCGCGCGCCAGCGCGTTGGCGCGGTCGTCGGCTTTTGAAAAGGCCACGATCACCGCACGCTCTCCGCCGCGCCGCCTCTTCCACTCGGCGGTCACATCATCCACGGTGATATGGTTCCCGGAGGGGTGGCGCGAGACGAGGGTGAGGCTCGCGTCGCTCATCTGACCGGGGTAGGCGCGCCCGAGCAGCTGCGCAACGTTGTCCCGCGCTTCGTCGGGACTCTGAAACGCCCACTCCTCAAGGGTGTCCGCCGCCTCCTTCCTGGCGCGGTGCTTTTTTGTGAGCCGGTCGTCCGGAAAGCGGCGCGAAAGCTTCCGCAGGAGCGCCATCGCCAGAAACGCCGAGGCCGCCGCCAGCGGGATTGACCGGAACGCCGACATGAAAAACAGGTACAGCGCGCCCGCGAGCAGCGACGTGAGCGCGACCTTGTCGATGAATTTGCCCATTTTGCTCCCTCCCTGCTCATATTCTTTCCTTAATATACGCGCCTATTCGGACCGTGCCGGATTTTTCCTTTTCAGTTGCGGCGGTTTGGTGTATAATAAAACCATGACAGGCGAGGAGGTTGGCGGATGCGGATCGGGATACTGGGCGGAACGTTTGATCCGCCGCACAACGCGCACGTCGAGCTGGCGCGCGTCGCCCGCGCGGCGCTCCGGCTCGACCGCATTTTGATCGTGCCGTCCGGCGACCCGCCCTACAAGAAATGCCTCGCCTCCGCGCGCGACAGACTTGCGATGGCGCGCGCCGCGTTCCGGGACGTGCCGGACGCGGAGGTCTCGGAAATCGAAATTTCCCGCGCGGGCGCGAGCTACGCGGTCGACACGGTTCGCGCGCTGCGCAGTCTCTATCCGGGCGCGGCGTTTACCTACATTCTCGGCGCGGACGCGGTGGCGAAGCTGCCCGATTGGGTGGGTTACGGCGAGCTTCGGACGATGTGCGGCTTTGCCTATGCCGCCCGAAGCGGCGCGCGCGTCGCGGGGGTCCCTGCCGTCTGCATCGACGCGGCGCTGCCCGCCGTCTCGTCTTCCGAGGCGCGGATGCTGATTGCCCAAGGGAAGGACGCTCGAGCCATCATCCCAACGACCGTGGCGGATTGCATCGATCAAAAAGGACTGTACATCGCCGACCGCCCCGAGGACGCGCTCGTCGAGGATCTGCGGGCACGGTTGAGTCCCCACAGGTTTCTGCACTCGCTGGGTGTCCGGGACGAGGCGGCGGCCCTCGCCGCGCAGCACGGTTCTTCCCCCGGAAAAGCGCGCATCGCGGGGCTTTTGCACGACTGCGCCAAGCACCTTTCCGACGCGGAACTCCTGTCCTTCGCGGATGAAGCGGGGGCGGATGCGGAAGAGAAGGCGAATCCTCGCCTGCTGCACGCGCCGGTTGGGGCGCTTTTCGCCCGGACGCGTTACGGCGTGCGCGATCCGGAAGTGCTTCGGGCGATCCGGCGGCACACCGTCGGCGGGCCGGGAATGACTCCGCTCGACATGATCGTGTACGTTGCGGACTATATCGAGCCGAACCGTGAGCCTTTTCCGGGCGTTGAGGAAGCGCGCGCGTGCGCGCGAACGGACATCCGGCGCGCCGTCGTAGAGTGTGCGCGGCAAACCTGCGATTATACCGACAGGCGCGGCAGATGCCCGCATCCCGCCACGGCGGAAATGATTTTAGAATTGGAAGATGGAGGAATTGCCAATGGAGAAGCCGAGAGAACTGGCGCTGGCGATCGGGAACATCCTGTTTGAGAAGGGCGCGAAGGATATCCAGATTCTGCGCGTGGATCATTTGACCACCATTGCGGATTACTTCGTAATCGCGTCCGGGCGCAACGCCCAGGCCGTGCGCGCCCTCGCGGAAGATGTGGAGGACAAGCTCACCGAAAAGGGAATCGAGCCGCGCAGGCGGGAGGGAATGAACGAATCGCGCTGGGTTGTACTCGACTTTGCGTCCGTCATCGTACATGTTTTCCATCCGGAGGAGCGCGAATACTACAACATCGAGCGCCTCTGGCTCGACGGCACGAACCTTGTCGAATTTAAGCCCGAGGAGCGCGCGTTATAGTGCGCTGAAAACAGGGCTCTTTGCGTAAAACAGGGGAGCGCCGTTGCCGGCGTTCCCTTTCTTTTTCGCCATATTTGCGGGGTGACCCGCTTTTTTCTTTTTCATGGAAATCTTGAAGAAAATGTGAAATAGGGGGTGAAAAGTGGTAGACTATGTCAAAGTATGTTATACTATGTCATGTCTAGCGGGGGGAGGTGGAGCGGTTGGGGTTGATTGAATTATCGGGCAACTATACGCATAACCTTGATCCCAAGGGCCGCGCCACGATTCCGGTTGCATTTCGCGACGCGTTTTCCGACGGCTTCACCGTCGGGCTCAACAACGACTTCAGCGCCATCGCGCTCTATCCGCCCGAGAAGTGGAACGAGATCGGCGAGAAGCTCAACCGCATTCCGGACGCGGATGCCAAGGGCATGGCCTACGTCAGGCTCATCAAGGCGTTCTCCTTCCCGGGTCAGACGCTGGACGGGCAGGGCAGGGTGCTCATTCCGCAGGCGCTCCGCCAGCAGGCGGCCGTGGAAAAGGCCATTCGCTTTGTGGGCGTGGGCCGTTACCTGGAAATCTGGGACGAAGACAGGTTCATGCGCCAGTTCACGGTGGCGCGGGAGAACGTGGAACAACTCATGGCATATGTCACCGATCGCTACTTTGGCAGTGGGACCTGATAGGAGGGGCCGGCGTGAGACGGAAAAACGGGCGCGCGATCGTTCGGATCGCTCTGGGCGTGCTGCTCTTCGCGGGGCTTTTTATGCAGATTTGCATGCTGGCGGAAATCTCCGGCAAGAATAAGGAGATCGCGTCGGTGGACAAGGACATCCGCACACTCTCGGCGGAAAAGGACAATCTGGAACTGAAGATCGCCCAGTACGCGCAGCTCTCCCGCATTGAGGAGCGCGCGTTGGCTCTGGGCATGCAATGGCCCGAGGACGATCAGCTCAGGGTCATTTCGCTTCCCGCGGAATACGCGGACCTATCCGCGCATACGACTGAACTGACGGGTTTTTAGCGCGATTTGCCCGGGCAAGCCGCGCCTGACCGAGTTCGGGGCGGGGAGGGATGCGTTTGGTTCTGACTGGGCCTGTCATCCGTCGCCGCCTCGCGCTTTCCATGGCCGCGTTCCTCGCGCTCTTTCTTGCGCTCTCGGCGCGGCTTGCCTATTTGCAGGTGGCCGCCTCCGCGGATCTGCAGCGCCGCGCGCAGGCACAATGGACCAGCGAAAGCGTGATTTCCCCCGCGCGGGGCGAGATTACCGACCGGAACGGCAACGTGCTCGCCATCAGCGCCACCGCGTACACCGCCTCGGTCAATCCCCGCCAGGTTTCAGATGCCCAGACGCTCGCCGGAATTCTGTCGCCAATTCTTGGAATTGACGCGGAAACCATTGCGAAAAAGGCGTCCGATACGTCTAAATCATCGGTGATCCTCAAGCGCCAGCTCGCGCGGGAAACCGCGCAGCAGCTCAAGGTGATGCTCGCCGAGCACAAGGCGTCGGGCTCCAAGGCCCTCAATGGTTTGGTACTCGACGAAGACAGCCAGCGGTTCTATCCATACGGCGCGTTTGCCAGCCAGCTCATCGGCATCACCACCATCGACGGCATCGGGCAGTCGGGCATCGAGTTGTCCCTGAACGACTATCTGTCGGGCAAGAGCGGCAAGGTGCTGGGCGAGATCGACGGCAAGGGCCGGGCGCTGGACTACGGGGAATCGGAATACGTTCAGGCGGTGGACGGTTCCGACGTGGCGCTCACCATCGACGCGACCATCCAGGGGTTCTGCGAGAAGGCTGCGCGGGAGGCCATTGAGGTTAACAAGGCGGAGGGCATCCGCATCATCGTGATGAACCCGCAGACGGGCGAAATTCTCGCCATGGTCAGCAAGCCCGACTTCGACCTCAACGACCCGCCCCGCGACGACGTGGACGCCCTGAACGAGCTGATGCGCAACCGCGCGGTGACGGACGCCTACGAGCCGGGTTCGACCTTCAAGGTCGTGACCATTTCCTCCGCGCTGGACGCGGGGCTGACCAACGTCAACGAGGGCTTTTACTGCTCGGGCTCCCTCTATGTGGAGGGCGGCAAGATCAGATGCTGGGGAAATCCCCACGGCGCGGAAACCCTTACCCAGGCGCTGGGAAACTCCTGCAACCCCGTGTTCGCCGAACTCGGACTCCGACTTGGCTCCGACACCTTTTACAAGTACCTGGAGGCGTTCGGAATCGGAACCAAGACGGGCGTCGACATCTCCGGCGAAGCGGAAGGCATCGTCATTGCCCAGTCCGCGGTCAAGCGCGGCGACCTGGCGCGCATGGGCTTCGGACAGTCCATCGCTGTAACGCCGCTCCAGCTTCTCACCGCCGAGTGCGCCGCCGTCAACGGCGGGTACCTTTTGAAGCCCTATGTGGTCAAGGAGATCACGAGCCCCGACGGCACGGTGATTGAACAGGGGCAACGCACCGTCGTTTCGCAGCCCATCTCCGAAAAGACCAGCGAGACGGTGCGAAAGCTTCTGACCTACGTGGTGGAGCAGGGCGGCGGAAAGAACGCGCGGATCGAAGGCTACTCCGTGGGCGGAAAGACCGGAACCGCGCAGGTTTACATCGACGGACAGGTTTCGCACGACGTGCACATCGGTTCGTTCATCGGGTTCGCGCCCATGGAGAACCCCACAATCGCGGTGATGGTGGTCGTCGACAAGGCGGCGGTTTCGGTGGACTTCGGCTCCGTGACCGCGGCGCCCTACGCCAAGGAGATCCTCGAGCAGACCCTCGTCTACCTCGGTTATCCCAAGGCCGAGGGAACCGAAACGGTCAAGGAGGTCGAGGTGCCGGACGTGACCGGCATGACGGTTTCGGACGCCATCGACGCGGTGAAGGAAGCCGGACTCGACTATGTGCTGGACGGCTCCGGCGCGTTTGTGAAGGGCCAGCTGCCCGCCGCGGGCGCCGGAATGACCGAAGGTTCGCTGGTCATGCTATATGTCGAAGGCGTTACGCCAAACGCGGAATACGTGAACGTCCCGGACGTGACCGGGCTCTCCGTGGCGGAGGCCAACCGGCTCATCCGCTCCTACGGGCTCATCATGACGATCTCCGGCAGCGGGGTCGCCGTCTCGCAGTCGCCGGGCGTGGGCGAGGCGGTGGTGCCGACGACGAGCGTTACGGTTCAATTTGAACCGCCATAGTGGAATCGAATCGCGGTTCACCTACCTGCGGTGCCGGAAGTCCATTTTCATTCCGCGGCGGCCGGACGCCGCGCGTCCATGGAAGTGGGCTTTCGGTTCCATAACGAATACTTACAGGGGGATTGTCCTATGAAGCTGAACGCGCTTGCAAAGGATTTGCCGGGCCTTCTGGGGCTGTCTGGCGATGGAGAGGTCGAGATCACTGATCTGTGCATAGATTCGCGCAAGGCGGAGCCGGGCGCGCTGTTCTTCTGTACGCCCGGGCTCAAGATGGACGCCCACGACTTCGCGCCCCAGGCGTTGGAAATGGGGGCCGTGGCGTTGGTGGTGGAGCGTCCCCTCGGCATTGACTGCCCGCAGGTTCTCGTCGAGAGCGTGCGCGAGGCGACGGCTGTGATTGCGGGGCGCTTTTTCGGGCATCCGTCCGAAAAGCTCATCATGATTGGGATCACGGGCACAAAGGGCAAGACCACCTCAAGCTATCTCGTCAAGTCCATCCTCGAACAGGCGGGCTTCAAGACGGGACTTATCGGCACGGTGGGCAGCATGATCGGCAGCGAGATCATCCCCTCGCACCTGACGACGCCCGATCCGCTGGAGGTGCAGAAGCTGCTCGCCCGGATGCTTGCGGAGGGCGTTACCCACGTGGTGATGGAGGTTTCCGCCCACGCGCTCGCCATGGACAGGTTGGCGGGCATCCGCTATCAGGTGGGCGCGTTTACGAACTTCAGTCAGGACCACGTCGACCTGTTCGGCGATATGGACGCCTATTTCAAGGCGAAGATGCTGTTCTTCCGGCCGGAGATGACGGAAAAGATCATCTACAATGTCGACGACGACAGGGTGAACGACGCGTTTGAGGCGCTGGGACGGCCCGCTCTGCGCATCGGCATCCGCGAGGCGGCGGACGTGTACGCCAACGACATCGAGATCGGCGAGCGCGGCTGCAGCTTCATCCTGAGCCACCACAGGCATTTCCGGGTGCAGATCGCCCTGAAGCTCGCGGGCATCTTCAACGTTTACAACGCGCTGCTTGCCGCGGGAATCGCAAGCGCGCTGAACGTCTCGCCGGACGCCATTCGCCGGGGTCTCGAGGCGGTGCGCAACGTGCCGGGGCGCATCGAGCTGCTGGAAACCGAGACATCCTACCGGGTCATTCTCGATTACGCGCATTCGCCGGACGCGCTGGAAAACATACTGACCGCCCTTCGGCAGACGTCCAAGGGGCGGATGATCGCGCTGTTCGGCTGCGGCGGTGACCGCGACCGGGGAAAGCGCCCCATCATGGGGGAGATTGCCGGGCGGCTGGCCGATTACTGCGTTCTCACCAGCGACAACCCGCGCAACGAGGAGCCTATGGATATTCTTGCGGAGATCGAGGAAGGAATTCGGCCGACCGGCTGCGAATATATCGTAATTGAGAACCGCCGCGCGGCGATCAAACACGCGCTTGAAATCGCGAAAGCGGGCGACGTGGTTGTGCTGGCGGGAAAGGGACACGAAACCTACCAGGAAATCAAGGGGGTCAAACATCCCTTTGATGAAAAAATCGTGGTGGCGGAGTTGCTCGCGTCCCGATAAGTTTGGAGGAAACAGAAGATGCAAAGGCTGATTTGGACGATCCTCGCGGCGTTTGTGATGGCGATTGTGTTCGGGCCCGTGGTGATCCCCTGGCTCAAGCGGATGAAGTTTGGCCAGACCATTTATGAACTGGGACCGGAGACCCACAAAAAGAAGCAGGGAATTCCCACCATGGGCGGCGTGATCTTCGCCGTGCCCGCCCTCGTGGCCGCCGCCGCGTTCTCCTATGAGGACGCACGGTTCGACTTCCTGCCGATCCTGCTCGCCTGCTGCGTCGGCTTTGGACTCATCGGCTTCATCGACGACCTCATCAAGGTGCGGAAAAAGCGCTCACTGGGCCTCACCGCCAGACAGAAGCTCGCGCCGCAGATCATCATCTCGGCGGCGATCTCCTACTGGGCCTACCAAAACCCCGCCATTGGCTCGTCGCTCATCGTGCCGTTTACATCGATTGAATGGCAGCTGGGCTGGTGGTATATCCCGGTCATGACGTTCATCCTTGTGGGCACGGTCAATTCAGCGAACCTGCTGGACGGTGTGGACGGCCTGCTCGGCGGCTGCGCCATGATCGACTTTGCTACGCTGGCGCTCATCTGCGTCTCCCTGGCCAGCGCCGACGGGTCGGCGAACCTTCTCAACACGGCAATCTTCTCCGGCGCCATGGCCGGTGCGCTTTTGGGGTACCTCAGGTTCAACTCATACCCCGCGGGCGTCATCATGGGCGATGTCGGCTCGTTTTTCGTCGGCGGGGCGCTGGCTGGCGTCGCGCTCGTGACGCGGTATTCGTTGCTTTTGCCCATCGTCGCCTTCGCGCTGCTGGTCACGAGCATTTCGGACATCATCCAGATCGGCTACTTCAAGATCACCCACGGAAAGCGCGTGTTCCGCATGGCGCCCCTGCACCATCACTTCGAACTGGGCGGCATGCCCGAGACGCGCATCGTGACCATGTATTACATCGTTACCGCACTTTTGTGCCTCTTGAGCCTGCTGGGCTTCGTAGGTTGACGGACATGAAGAAGTATCGCGTCTTTCAGGTGGACTCCTTCACCCGCGAGAAGCTCGCCGGAAACCCGGCGGGAGTCGTTTTGGACGCGGACGGGCTTTCCGATGAAATGATGCGAAGGATTGCCAGGGAAATGAACAACTCCGAAACCGCCTTCCTTTTTCCGGGCGGCGAGGGGTACGACGTGCACGTGCGTTTTTTCACGCCCACGCGCGAGGTGCCCATCTGCGGGCACGCCACCGTCGCGGCCCATTATGTCCGGGCGCTGGAGGGCAATCTGGGCAGCGTGCGCGTCCTGCAAAAAACGGGCGCTGGCATTCTGCCGGTGGACATCACGCAGGAAGACGGCGATTATCGGATCGCCATGACCCAGGGGAAGATCGAGATCGGCTTGCCGCTTCCGGCGGGGACCGTGGGACGGATCGCGGACGCGCTGGGCGTTCCCTTGGCGGGGCTTAACGAAAGCTGCCCCGTCGCCGTCGCTTCCACCGGGCACAGCAAGGTGATGGTCGGGATCAGGGATGTCGCCGCACTCCACCGGCTTTCGCCGGATATGGCGGCGCTTTCGCGCATCAGCGGGGAAATCGGTTGCAACGGATATTACGTGTTTACGCTTCATCCGGGCGAGGATGTGCTGGTGCATGGCAGGATGTTTGCCCCGGCCATCGGCATTCAGGAGGACCCCGTGACGGGAAACGCCAACGGCCCCCTGGGCGCGTACCTGGTCCGCAACGGCGTCGTAAACCCGGGCGACGGGACATTCTCGTTTGCGGTCGTTCAGGGGGAAGCGATGAAAAGACCCGGGCGCATGGTGGTTGAGGTCGATGTCAAAGACGGCGAGCCGGTTCTGGTCCGGATCGTCGGGGAGGCGGTGGTCGCGTTTTCGACGGAGCTCGAGATCGGAGGCCCTTCCGCTTGAATCCAAAAAAAGGATGTGATTTCGATGAAGATTGAACGGGCGCTGGTCGTCGGCATGGCCAGAAGCGGCGTCGCCGCGGCAAAACTCCTGCGGGCCCGCGGCGCGCAGGCCGTCGTAAACGACATGAAGTCGCGCGCCGAGTTGGCCGACGCGCTTTCCGAAATCGATGTGCCGGGCGTTGAATTCCGCCTGGGCGAGGACCCCGTGTCCCTGCTCGAAGGCTGCGACGCGCTCATCATCAGCCCCGGCGTGCCGGTGACGGCGCCCGTTGTAAAAAGGGCGAAGGAACTGGGCATCGAAGTCATGGGCGAGCTTGAATACGCGTACCGCGAAGCGCGCGGCACGCTTCTTGCCATTACGGGCACCAACGGAAAGACCACGACCACCACGCTCCTGGGCGAAATTTTTAAAAACGCCGGGCGCCGCGTGCACGTGGTGGGGAACATTGGCGAGCCCTATTCCGGCGCGGTGCCGGAGATGCTTCCCGCCGACGTGACGGTATGCGAGGTCTCGTCCTTCCAGCTTGAGACCGTCAAGGAGTTTCATCCGCAGGTGTGCGCGATCCTCAACATTTCCGAGGATCACCTCAACCGCCACGGCGACATGGAGACCTACATCGCCATGAAAAAGCGGATTTTTGAGAACATGACCGGCACGGATACCGTGGTTCTCAATTACGACGACCCGGCGACCCGGGCGATGCTCGCGGATGTGAAGTGCCGCGTGAACTGGTCCTCAACCGCGGGGGGCGTGCCCTTCGGCGCGTTCGTGCGCGACGGGCTCATCGTCTACGGCTCCGAAAACTCGCTCACGCCCGTATGCCCCGTGGACGAACTGATCCTGCCCGGGCGGCACAACGTGCAAAACGCGCTTGCCGCCACCGCCATGGCCATGGCATCGGGGATTCCCGCGCCCGTCATCCGGCACACGCTCAAGCGGTTCCAGCCCGTGGAGCACCGCACAGAGTTCACCCGCGAGGTAAGCGGCGTCCGGTTCTACAACGATTCCAAGGGCACCAACGTGGACTCCACCATCCAGGCCGTGCGCGCCATGGACCGCCCCACGGTGATGATCGCGGGCGGCTACGACAAGCACACGGATTTTATGCCGCTGGTGGCGGAGATCGCAAAATCCAACATCGAGACGGTGATCCTCATCGGCGCGACGGCCGCGCAGATTGCGGACGCCCTCGACAAGGTTGGCTATTCCGCCTACGAGCACTGCGGCTTTGATTTCGAGGCCGCCATCGCCCGGGCGTACGAGCTGGCCAACGACGGCGGAAGCGTGCTCCTCTCGCCTGCGTGCGCAAGCTTTGACATGTTCTCGGATTATGAGGCGCGGGGGCGCGAATTCAAGAGGATCGTAAAGGATCTGGAGCCCAAGAGGCCCTGATCCGCGCCCAGGATACCCGCCCCATGGACCGGGGCGTCCTCTTCTCGTTCGTTCTCCTGCTGCTGACGGGGCTTATCGTGTTGTTCGCCGCGAGCTACTACAACGCGCAGGACAAGGGCAGCGCGCTTTCAGAGGTCTACTCCCAGCTCATGGGCATCGGCGTGGGCGCGTGCGGCATGTTTGTCGTGATGCGCGTCGATTACCGGTTTTTGAAAAAGCCCGCGGTGAGCGGCGCGCTGGTGGGATTAAGCGTGGTGCTTCTGGGTCTGGTGGCCGTGCCGGGCATCGGCACCTACATAAACGGGTCCCGGCGCTGGCTGGTGGTCGGCCCCATCAGCTTTCAGCCCTCGGAGCTTGCCAAGTACGCGGTGATTCTGTTTTTGGCCAGGGCGCTTTCCTCGGGGACCCGGGACGTGAAGCGGATCGTCCGCACCGTGGCGCCCCTCATGCTGGTTCCGGCCGCGATGTTTTTTCTGATCCTCATGCAGCCGAACCTTTCAACGGCGGGGAGTATCCTCATCGTGTCCGTGGTGATGGTGATGCTCGCGGGCGCGCGCTGGCTGCATCTGGGGCTTCTTGGCGCGGCGGGAGCCGCGCTGGGCACGTTCTACGCGCTGTCCGAGGAATACAGGCGCGCGCGGCTTTTCTCGTTTACGCACCCCTTCGACTTTCTCACCAACGAAGGGTATCAGCTCTCCCAGTCGCTGATGGCGTTCGGTTCGGGCGGACTGTTTGGCATGGGGCTGGGCATGGGGCGGCAGAAGTACGCTTTTTTGCCGTATCCCGAGTCGGACTTCATCTTCGCCGTGGTGGGGGAGGACCTGGGACTCGTGGGCTGCGTTGGCATCCTGGGGCTCTTTGCGGCGTTCGTGTTTTTCGGTCTGCGGGTGGCGATCCGCTGCCGCGACCGGTTCGGAAGCCTGCTCGCGGGGGGGATTACCGCAATGATCGGCGTCCAGTGCGTCATGAATGTGGCCGTGGTAACGGGGATGATGCCCACCACGGGCCTTCCGCTTCCTTTTTTCAGCTCGGGTGGCACGTCCGTCGCCATTGCCATGGCGGCAGTGGCCGTAGTCCTGAACATTTCGCGTTCGGTGGAGGAAATATGAGCGCGCGGACTTGCACCCGTGCGGACGGTTTACCATAGCATAAATGTGAAGGGGAATCCAACGTATGCTGTGGGGGTTTGCGCGATGTTTGTGTTTCGGATCAAGGGCGGAGCCGCACTCACCGGAAGGACGAAGGTGGGCTGCGCGAAAAACGCGGTGCTGCCAATTCTCGCGGCGAGCGTGCTGGCACAGGGTCCCGTTGTCCTTCGCGACTGCCCGCACCTCTCGGATATTGACAACATGCTCGCGATTCTTGAGACCCTCGGCTGCGGGGTCAGGGGGGACGGCGCGGACGTTTTGGTCGATCCAACCGCCGCGCACAGCTGGGATATGCCCGACAGCCTCTCCAAGCGCATCCGTTCGTCCATTTTCATGCTCGGTCCGTTGATCGGGCGGTTCCGGCATGCCTGCGTGACGTATCCCGGTGGCTGTGAGATCGGCCTCAGGCCCATCGACCTGCACATCAAGGGACTGCGCGCGCTGGGCGTTGAGATCCGCGAGGAACACGGGCGGATCTATTGTGATGGGGAAAAGCTCCGGGGCGGGTATGTCCATCTGGATTTTCCGTCCGTCGGCGCCACCGAAAACGTAATGATGGCCGCGGTTCTCGCGAGTGGGCGCACCACAATACATAATGCGGCGCGCGAACCCGAAATCCTCGACCTTCAGAATTTTATCAACGCCATGGGCGGGAATGTGCGCGGCGCGGGCAGCGACACCATCGTCATCGACGGAGTCGAGGGCCTCTCCGGCACGTCATACCGGCCCATTCCGGACCGCATCGTGGCGGGCACGCTGCTGGCGGCCTGCGCGGCCACCCGGGGCGAAATCAGCCTGGAAAACGCGCCCGCCGCCCATCTGGGCGCGGTGATCGACAAGCTGCGCGGGGCGGGCTGCGAGATCGAAACCGAAGGCACCGAAATGCGCATGCGCGCCGTCGAACGGCTCAGGCCCATTGAGATTTCCACGCAGGCGTACCCCGGCTTTCCCACGGACCTGCAGGCGCAGTTCATGGCCCTTGCCTGTACCCTCGACGGCGCGAGCATGGTCGTTGAGAACCTGTTCGAGAACCGGTTCGCCCACGCCTCGCAGCTGGTGCGGATGGGCGCAGACATTTTCGTCAGCAACCGGCTGGCGGTGGTGCGCGGATCGCGTCTCACCGGCGCGCGGGTCAGGGCGGGCGATTTGCGCGGCGGCGCGGCGCTGGTAATCGCGGGCCTCGCGGCGGAGGGCGTCACGGAGGTCTCGGACATTGAGATGATCGACAGAGGATACGAAAGATTTGAGGACATGATCTCCGCGTTGGGCGGGGATGTCGTCCGGACGGAGACAACGGAGGCATAAATGCGAAAGGGGTTTTTCGTTCTCGCCTTCCTGCTGCTGGCGGCCGCGGTCTGGATGTTTCTGGACCGCAGCGTGTTTGTGATCCGCAACGTCGAGGTCGTCAGCGACCAGACGGTGGACGAGCAGGATGTCATCCGCATTTCCGGCGTGGAGATGGGGACGCGCATGCGTGCCCTGGACCCGGACAAAATCGCCCGTGGAATTGAGTCCACGGGCGCGTATGCGTTTGTTTCGGCGGAGAAAAAGTACCCGTCCTCCGTTCGCCTCACCGTGCGCAAGCGGGTTCCGGCGGCCATGGCGGAGGTAGGCGGGCTTGTGGTGCTCATGGATGCGGACGGCTGTGTCATCTCCGCCACGCCGGAAGCGCCGGACGCGGACGCGGTCTACGTGACGGGAATTGACATCGGGGCCTACATCGTGGGGCAACTGGTGGACGCCGACGCGGACAGGATTGAGGCGATGCGCGAAGTCATCGCGGCGCTTGAAAAGGGCGACGCGAATGCGTACGTTTCAGAGCTCAACGTAAGCGACGTCAACGAGCTGTATATTTATTCGAGGACCGGGATTTACGTGGCGCTGGGGAACGACGGGGAGATGGATAAAAAGATTGTTCTGATGAAGTACGTGCTTCAGGACCTTGAATCGCGGGGGGAAACATCGGGAAGACTGGATGTGTCGTCCGGCGACAAGGCCGATTTCGACGGATCGTGACCCGATTGCGACCTGTGACAGAGAAGTGCCGACAATTTGAAACTATTTTGAAATATCCGGAAAAGGCGCTGTTTTTACGGATTCATGTTTGCACTTTGTCGGTACAATCTGTATAATAACAATGAGTATCGAGGTACTATGCAGATTTGATACTTGCGAGGCGGTAAGTGAGATAAGATGAAGACGCAGATTGCCGCGATAGATTTCGGCACATCCAAGATCGTGACGATTGTCGCCCAGTCGGGCGGGATCAGTCGCCTGGATATCATCGGCTCCGGTACCGTGCCCTACGCGGGGTTTTCGGGTGGCGACTGGAATGAGCCCGACATGCTCACGGACGCCGTCCGGGATTCCGTCGCGGCGGCGGAGCTTGAAGCGAACGCCAAGATCCGCGAGGTATACGTCGGCGTTCCCGGCGACTATGTGCACGTGGCTACCGGCGAGGCGGAGATCGAGCTGACGGGGCCTATCACGGAGAACGAGATCAACCGCGTTCAGGATCTCGTGGCGGACAAGCTGCGCGTGGTGGAAAAGGGCGGCTATGTGCTGCACCGTTCGCCCGCATGGTTTTCCATCGACGACGGGAAAAAGACCATGGAGCCCATGGGCGGAACCGGGGCGCGGCTCCGCGCGCGGGTGTCGTTCATGATCGCCGATCCCGTTTTCGTGGACGACGCGGCGGAGCTCATGGGGATGCTGGGCATCACCGTTCTGGGCTTTTTGTCGCCGATGCTGGGAGAATGCCTCCTCTTTCTGTCCCTGGAGGACCGGGATCGGATTGCGATGATCGTGGACGTCGGGTATCTTACCACGGAAGTCGCGGTGGTGGAAGGCGACGCGGTGGTGTACCATGCCATGCTCAGCAGTGGCGGCGGGTTCATGACGGCGGCGCTGGCGGAGGGAATCAAGCTCCCGATGCACATGGCGGAGCAGGTGAAGCGCGCGTACCTGTTCAACCCCGACGAGTTTGACCAGGACAACTTCTATTCGGCCTACGACAACGACGGCAGGCGGGTCGACGTCCAGCGCGCTTCCGTTTCGCGCCACATGGACGAGTCGATGGATGAGCTGTGCGACCTCATCGACAAGACGCTGAAAAATGACGCGGCGCAATATTTCGGCCCGAGATCGCAGATTTATCTCACAGGCGGCGGAATCGCGCTGATGCGCGGCGGCCGCGAATACCTGGCGGCGCGGGTGGGGCGGCCCGTAAAGGTGCCGGCGCAGAAAACGGCCAAGCTCAACAGCCCGGTCTACGCGTCCGCGCTCGGTCTCGTGAGTCTGGTTTTCGACTCCATCGAGCAGCAGGATACCGGTGAGCAGGGGCTCGGAAAGAAGATTGCGGGCCTGTTCAAAAGAGGATAAGACAAACGCGAAATAACGCAAGACGAGGGGGATGCTTGTGCTCGAGTTCGAAATGGAGCAGAATAACTTCGCTTCTATCAAGGTCATTGGCGTCGGTGGCGCCGGTACAAACGCGGTCAACTGCATGGTCGAGTCTGGGCTGCAGGGCGTGGAGTTTATCGCCATCAATACCGACAAGCAGGCGCTGGCGCTGTCGCAGGCGACCACGAAGGTACAGATTGGCGACAAGCTCACAAAGGGCCTCGGCGCGGGCGCGAACCCGGACGTCGGGCAGCGGGCTGCCGAGGAAAACCGCGAGGAAATCGCGAAGCTCGTGAAGGGCTCCGACCTTGTGTTCATCACCTGCGGCATGGGCGGCGGCACCGGCACCGGCGCGGCGCCCGTGATTGCGGAGATTGCGCGAGAGATGGGCATTCTGACCATCGGCGTCGTGTCCAAGCCCTTCCTGTTCGAAGGAAAGCCCCGCATGCGCAACGCGGAGGCTGGCATCTCCAAGCTCAAGGTGCACGTGGATACGCTTGTGGTTGTCCCCAACGACAGGCTTTTGAGCGTGGTCACGAAATCCACCTCCATGCGCGACGCGTTCCGGATCGCGGACGACACGCTGCGTCAGGGCATCCAAGGCATTTCCGACCTCATCGCCGTGCCGTCCCTCATCAACCTCGACTTCGCGGACGTGCGCACCATCATGGAGGCGCGCGGACTTGCGCACATGGGCATCGGCGTCGGCAAGGGCGAGGACCGCATGGTTGCGGCCGCCAAGCAGGCGATTTCCAGCCCCATGCTCGAGACCAACATCGACGGCGCGCGCGCGGTGCTCATCAACATCACCGGCGGCCCGGACACCTCCATCATCGACATCAACGAAGCTGCGACCATCATCACCGGAGAGGCCGATCCTGAGGCGAACATCATCTTCGGCGCGGGCATCGACGAAAATCTCAAGGACGAGGTCCGCATCACGGTGATCGCCACCGGTTTCGAGGCGCCGCCGCCCAGGGTGGACCCCAAGACCGCGGCCAAGAAGACCGAGTCCCGCGTGGAGGAACCCGCTCCCGTCGTTGAGGAGGAAGCGCCCAAGCAGACGCGCACGCGCCTCATGTCCGACGACGAGGCCGAGGTGCCGCCGATCTTCGACAGAAGGCAGGCCCGTTCCACCCGTGAGGAGGAGTATGCGAACGAGCGTCCCGCCCCGCGTCCGCGGGTGTATCAGGACGACGAGCATCAGCCCCGGCAGCGCCGCGGATTTACCCCCGACGTGCCGAGCTTCCTGCGCAAGAAGGACTGACCGATCGGAAATTAAATGTGAATCCCAATATCATTGACATGGTATTGGGATTCTTACTGGGAGTCGTTCATGATGAAAAAACTGGCTGTCGTGGGATCGGTCAATATGGACATGGTCGTCAGGGTCGACCGTTTTCCGTCGCCGGGGGAGACGCGGACGGGTGACGGCTTTCGGGTGGTGCCCGGCGGCAAGGGCGCGAACCAGGCCGTGGCGCTCGGCCGGTTGGGCGCGGATGTCTGGATGGCCGGCATGGTGGGTGACGACGCCTCTGGCGAGACGTATCTCAGGAATTTCAGGGAAAACGGCGTCGGCGTCGGCGCGCTGGGCATCGCCCATGGGGAGACCACGGGCACGGCGGTGATCGAGGTCGAGCGTGGCGGAGAGAACCACATCGTCATCGTCCCCGGCGCCAACGCGCTTTGCGACATGGATTGGCTCGGGGTGACGCTGCCGCGCATCATGGACAGGGACATCTTCCTGTTTCAGCTGGAAATCCCGCATCAGACGGTTTTTCAGGCGATGCGGATTCTCAAGGAAGCGGGAAAAACGGTGATCCTCGATCCCGCGCCCGCGTGCAGGCTTCCGGACGAGGTCTTTACTTATGTCGACTACATAACGCCCAACGAGACGGAGCTTGCCGCCATCACGCCCGGCGAGGGCGGCGACATGGAAGCGCGCATGGGCGTGTTGCGCCGAAAGGGCGTCGGCGCGGTGATCGCCAAGTGCGGCGCCGACGGCGCGTACGCGCTTTCTCCGGAGGGATTCCGGCACGTGAATGGATACAAAGTGAAGCCCGTCGACACCACCGCGGCGGGGGACACGTTCAACGCGGGCTTCGCGTACGCCCTGGCTTCGGGGATGGGGATTGCGGACGCGGTGGCGTTCGGGAATGCGGCGGCGGCGATTTCCGTGACCGCGGCGGGCGCCCAGGGTGGGATGCCCACGCGCGAAGCGGTTGAGAAATTCATGAGGGGGAAATAGGCATGGCTTTTATTTACAGGGTTGCCACGGAGGCCGACAGGGACAAGTACATTGACTTTGCGAATCTCGTGTTCAGCATGGCGCACCGGCCCCACGACTTCAAGGCGATGCTGCCCAAGGTGTACGGCGACGGGAAAGAGACCGCCTACATGCAGAATCTTGCGCTGGACGAAGCAGGCAACCTCCGGGGACTGATCGCCGTAATGCCGAACGAGATGACCGTCCTGGGCGAAGTGCTCAAGACGGGCTATCTGGGCACCGTGTCCGTGCATCCCTATGCGCGCGGCGAGGGGCACATGAAAAAACTCATGGGCATGGCCCTTGACGGCATGCGCGCGGGTGGGTGCGACCTGACCATGCTCGGGGGACAGCGGCAGCGGTACGAATATTTCGGGTACACCCGCGGCGGCGTTTCCTACTCCTATGCCGCGAGCCCGACCAACGTGCGCCACGCGCTTTTTGACGTGGACACAAGCGATATCGAGATCTGTGAGATCCACGCGGACGAGGGCGAAGCCATTGCGGCCGCGTGTGCGCTGCACGCCACAAAGCCCTGCCGGAGCGCGCGCACGCCCGAAAATTTCTATGATATCGCTTCCAGTTGGATGGCGAAGCTTATGGGGATTTACAAAACCGGTACATTCGCGGGCTACATGATCGTCGGCTTGCACGGGGACATTGCCCCGATTTCCGAGCTCGTGCTTGCGAACGACGCGCTGGCGGGCACGGTGGTAAAAAAGTACATTGAGCAGGCGGACGTGAAGGGTTGCGAGATCGAGTGCGCGGCATTCGATATTGGCCTCAGGCGCGCGCTCTCCCGGTTCTGCGAGCGCTCCTTCGTGTGCGAGGGGGAGCAGTTGGCGATCTTCAACTTCCCGAAGGTCATCGGTGCGTTCATGAAGCTCAAGGCGTCCTACGCCCCCTTGGAGGACGGCACGCGCAGCTTCGTCATCGACGGACAGCCGCTCACGATTTCCGTCGGCGCAAATCAGGTGAACGTCATCCCCGAAGCCCCGGACGGCGCCGCAAAGCTCTCCGCCATGGACGCCCAATTCCTCTTCTTCGGCCGCGACGGTGCGCTCTATGGAGAACCCTTGCCCATGGGCTGGGGCCATTTGCCTCTCTACCTCGACAACGCCGACCATTTCTAGGAGGCGGAGAGGAACGCCGGGGGCGCCGCCCCCGGC
>JAEYRW010000167.1 GCA_023435435.1 Bacillota bacterium
CCGGGGGGGGGGGGGGGGCCCAACCCCCGGCGCCGCCGAATTTGTTGAATGGGTTCGCGGGCAGGTTACCCGCGCGGCCGGAACGCACGCATGACATTCTCCCCGGATGGGGATTCTCAAGGGACGCAGTCCCTGGCGCTTTCCCGTGTACAACTGCGCGGCCCAAATGCATATTCTGTACGTGCGGATGGATGTTTGGGACGGAAAACGCGGGTTTCGGGCGTGCGGGCGGCGTTGGGTTCATTGACACTCCTTTCGGGAGTTGCTATAATATGTTACGAAAGGGAGCGGAGGTGAGATCGGTGAATTTAGACGCATGGTGGGGCTCTCTGGACGCGCTTCTGCGCGTGCTTTATGTGATCGCCATTCCTTCGACGCTCCTGCTCCTCGTTCAGCTGATTCTTGCGGTGGTCGGCTTCAGTCATGCCGGCATTCCCGATGCCGGAGACGCGAGCGGGTTGGACGCCGGCGTCTCCCACGACCTGCCCCCCGGCATCCCGCATGATTTGGACGCCGGCACGCCGGACGCCGACCTGTCGGGGATTTCGGGCCACGATTTTGTTCCAGGCCCGGACGCGTCCGACGTGCCCGTGCACGCGCCTGGAATCGACGCATTGCGGCTCTTCACGATTTCCGGCATCGTCAGTTTTTTTGCCGTGTTCAGCTGGTCGTCGATCCTTTTGCGCATGGGCGGCGTGCCCGGTGCGTTTGCGGTGCCGGCGGGGCTGGTTCCCGGCGGCGCGGCGATGTATTTGGCGGCGAAGATTCTCCAGCTCAGCGGGTGTCTGACGGAGAGCGGCAACATGAATCTCGAAAACGCCGTCGACCTTACCGCCCGGGTCTATATTCCCATTCCCGGCGCGCGGCGCGGGGAGGGCAAGGTCACATTGGTTTTGCAGGATGCGTTCGTCGAGCTGGGCGCCGTGACGGACGAACCCGAATCCATCCCTTCCGGCACGGCCGTTGTGGTCGTGGGCGTGGCGGAGGGCGCGCTCGTGGTTTCGAGCGATCTTTCGGAAGCGGAAAATTGACAGGAGGCAGCGTATGGGAAGCTATTTAATCTGGATTCCGGTGATCATCGTCGTCGTCTTGCTCGTGGTCATCATGGGCATTCTTTCCCGGTACAGGAAGTGCCCGTCCGACAAAGTGCTTGTCATTTACGGAAAAGTCGGCTCCGACCACGAGGGGCAGAGCCGCTCTGCCAAATGCATCCACGGCGGCGCGGCGTTCATTATCCCCGTGCTCCAGTCGTTTCAGTACCTTGACCTGACGCCGATTTCCATCAATGTGGACCTTAAAAACGCGCTCTCCAAGCAGAACATCCGCGTGGATGTGCCCTCGCGGTTTACGGTGGGCATCTCAACAGAGCCGGGCATCATGCAAAACGCCGCGGAGCGCCTCCTGGGCCTCAAGCTCGCCGAAATTCAGGAGCTTGCCAAGGACATCATCTTTGGTCAGCTGCGCCTGGTCATCGCCACCATGGACATCGAGGAGATCAACACCGACCGCGACAAGTTCCTGCTGGCCGTCTCCAACAATGTGGAGATCGAACTTAAGAAGATCGGTTTAAGGCTCATCAACGTCAACGTCACCGACATCAACGACGAATCCGGCTACATCGATGCCTTGGGCAAGGAGGCCGCTGCCAAGGCCATCAACGACGCCAAGAAATCCGTCGCCGAAAAAAACCGCGACGGCGAGATCGGCCAGGCCAACGCGCACATGGATCAGCGCATTCAGGTGGCCGCCGCCGACGCCACCGCCATCAAGGGCGAAAACGACGCGAGGATCGAGGTTGCCCAGTCCGAGGCGAGAAGGCGCGAGAAGGAAGCGGAGGCCCTCAGAATCGCCACCGCCGCCGAGAAGGTGCAGGCCGCGCTCTCCCTCAAGGAAGCCTACGGCGCACAGCAGGCCGCCGAGCAGACCCGCGCGGAGCTCGAGCGCGCATCCCAGCAGGCGGACGTCATCGTCAAGGCCGAAATCGAGAAGCAGCAGGCAGAAATCGCCGCCGAGGCCCAGGCAGAGGTCACGCGCCGCAAGGCAAAGGGCGAAGCGGACGCCATCTACGCCCGCATGGCCGCCCAGGCCAAGGGCGTGGAGGAAGTTCTCACCCGGCAGGCGGCGGGCATGCAGAAGCTCGTGGAGGCCGCAAACGGCAATCCCGACGCCGCCGTGAAGTTCATCATCGCGGACAAGCTGGAGGAGCTCGTCCGGATGCAGGTAGAGGCCATTAAGAACATCAAGATCGACAAGGTCACCGTATGGGACGGCATGAACCAGGGAACACCCGCCACGGCAAATTTCCTTTCGGGCATGCTCAAGGCCATCCCGCCCATGAACGAGCTGTTCAAGCAGGCGGGGATGGAACTCCCGTCCGTTCTGGGAAAGGACGCGGAGGAGACGGACGACGCAAAGACGGAAGAAACAAACTGATGACAAACCCCGCGTCGCACAGGCGCGGGGTTTCTTTTGCGCGCGCGGGAGGCGGAACGGGCCCGCGCGGGAACGCGAACAAATGGGAGGGATTATTTTGATTGCATACTACAGAAAAAACCCGCTGCTCTTTTCACTCGCACTCATCGCCGGATATGTCTTTCTGGTCAGCCTCACCGACAGCATTTCCGCGCAAATCGGCGTCCAGCAAATCTTGACGCTCCCCGTGCTGCTCGCGGCGGCGGCATTTCTCCTGTACTTCATCCGGAAAAACAGACTCGCGGCGCGCTTCGGGCTGATTTCCAAGGGCGGCCTGTTTTCCAAACGCTTTCTTTACCTGATTCCCTTTGCCGCCATTGCCTCAAGCAATCTCTGGGGCGGCACGGCGATCAATTTCCCCGCGTACGAGAACGCGGTCATCGTCCTGACGATGCTGCTGGTGGGCATTGTCGAGGAAATTATCTTCCGCGGCTTCCTCTTTCGCGCCATCGCGGACAAAAATCTTAAATCCGCGGTGATCATCTCGTCGGTCAGCTTCGGCCTCGGCCACATCATCAACCTTCTGACGGCGGCAAGCGTCCTCGAGACGCTGCTGCAGATCGCCTACGCGACGGCCATCGGCTTTCTGTTCACGCTTTTTTTCGTCAAGAGCGGTTCGCTTATTCCCTGCATCGTCACCCACGGGGTCATCAACGCCCTGAGCGCGTTTGCCGCGCCCGGAAACAGCGTCGATCATTCCATACAGGCCGCGATCCTGTTCGCCCTGTCGATGGGCTACGCAATTTACCTGTGGAAGGCGGTTCCCGGCGCCGCCCTTGAAAAGGGAATGACCGCCGCCGGATCAAACGGCAAGCGGCCATAAGGGGCTATACGTATTTGCGCATCTGCTGGAGCGCGCTCTTCTCCAGGCGCGAAACCTGCGCCTGGGAAATGCCGATCTCCTCGGCGACCTCCATCTGCGTGCGGCCCTGAAAGAAGCGGCGGTTGATGATGTTCCGCTCCCGCTCGGCGAGCTTGGAAAGCGCCTGGCTGATGGAAAGGTCGCGCACCCAGTCGTCCTCGTTGACCCGCGTGTCGCGCACCTGATCCATGACGTAGATGGCATCGCCCCCGTCCTGATACACGGGATCGAACAGCGAAACGGGGTCCTGAATCGCCTCCAGCGCGTAGACCACGTCCTCCTCGGGCATCTCCATCTGCCGGGCGATCTCGTCCACCCGCGGTTCCCGGCCGCTTTCATAGGTGAGGGCTTCCCGCGCGCGCAGGGCCCGATAGGCGGTGTCCCGCAGGGAGCGGGAGACGCGGATGGGGTTGTTGTCCCGAAGATACCTGCGGATTTCGCCGATGATCATGGGAACCGCGTAGGTGGAAAAGCGCACGTTCTGCGTCACGTCGAAGTTGTCGATGGCCTTGATCAGCCCGATGCAGCCCACCTGAAACAGGTCGTCAACGCTTTCCCCCCGGTTGTTGAACCGCTGGATCACGCTGAGGACGAGGCGGAGGTTTCCCTGAATAAATTCGTTGCGCGCTTCGACGTCGCCGGAATGCACGCGCGGAAAGAGCTCGCGCATTCGTTCGTTCTTCAGGACGGGCAAAGTGGACGTGTCCACGCCGCAAATTTCGACCTTGTTGGATGGCATGTCGTCACCTCCGTAGCAGACAAAGTATTGCCGCTGCGGAGGTGGGATATTCAAAGTCAGGCGCGTGAAAACGGACGAACCGAAGTCGGTTTTATGCCATTTTGTCCATTTCTGTGCGCAGCTTTCCGATGATTCTTTTTTCCAGACGCGATATGTAGCTTTGGGAGATGCCGAGCATATCGGCGACCTCCTTTTGGGTGCGTTCGTTGCCGCCGCCGATGCCGTAGCGCAGTTCGACGATGTTTCGCTCCCGCGTGGTCAGTTCCCGGATGGCGCTTCTGAGCGTGTCCCGCTCAATGCTGGAATCGAGATTGCGGGAAACGAGATCCGGTTCGGTTCCCAGGACGTCCGAAAGAAGCAGTTCGTTTCCGTCCACGTCGGTGTTGAGGGGTTCGTCGAAGGAAACCTCGAGCTTGAGCCGGCTCGTCCTTCTGAGAACCATCAGGATTTCATTCTCGATGCAGCGCGATGCGTAGGTCGCAAGCTTAATGTTCTTTTCCGGGTCGAAGGAGTTGACGGCCTTGATCAGGCCTATGGTGCCCACGGAGATCAAGTCCTCAATGCCGATCCCCGTATTCTCGAATTTCCGCGCGATGTACACGACGAGGCGCAGATTGCGTTCGATGAGCGTGGCGCGGGCGCGGCTGTCTCCGCCCGACATGCGCGCCATCAGCGACAGTTCCTCCTCGCGGGTGAGCGGGGGAGGAAGCGTGTCGCTTCCGCCAATGTAGCAGACGTTCCCACGCCTCAGGTGTACGACGAGTCCGAAGATCGATTTGCTGATCGAGTTGACCATCCCATTCCCTCCGTTCATTCATGAATGTAAAAATGTCGGCGGCGCCAGAGCCACCGCGCCGCCGGGCAGCTTGCCGGGATAAACCGCGATCCAGATCTCCCCCATGGGCATCTCGCCGCGTCCCGCGTCCACATTGAGCTCGTCCGGCAGAAAGCACCCCAGTTCGCCCGCGCCGCCAACGCCGCCGAAACCCACCAGACGAAAGCCCCGGGGCAGCATATCCAGTGCGTTTGCCGGCGAGAATGCGCACGGCAGTGCCTCCCGGATCGCGTCGTAGCAGACGATCATGACGGGAAGCCCGCTCAAGGGTTCCGTCAGATGATTGCCGGTATCGACCAGTGCCCGGAAGCGTACGCGGACGCCCCGGTAACTCATTTCGATCCAGGCTTCCCAGGTGTCAAGGGATCTGCGCCGGAGGCCGAGCGCGACGCCCGCCACGGCGGCAGATGAAACGCATGCGATCAAGGTAACCCAAAATGATGTGCCGGATAGGGAGCCCATAATGCCTGCCATGAAGGCGGAGACGGCGATCAGCGCCGCCGAGAGGCCCAGAAGCGTCCGCAGGCCCGTCCGTCCGGCGGCGATGCGCACAAGGACGGGGGCAAGCAGGAGCGAGGCGGCAACGCGAAGGATGCCGTCCGTTTCCGTGACCGTGAGGGCGGACGCGCCCAGCGCGCCCAATGACGACGCCGCGAGAATCCGCGCGGGCCGAATCCGTACCCTGTGCCTGACGGCCGCCGTGATGGCCAGCGCGTCCAGCGCGAAATTGTAAAGAAACACGCTTTCAACGCTCAGGCGCACCGGATCACCTCGTGCGTTGAGTTTAATGGATGGAAAGATGAATATCGCGTGAAAAAAGTCGGTGAAAAGCGCGGGAAAATCGACATTCGACACGAGTTGTTATGGTTATAAAGCGGTTTATAAAAACAACGATTCAAGTAACTTACGTGTAACATCAACAAAACCGGGCAGATTTGGGCTATTTTGGGTATCGACATGCTGCGCGCCCGCGCGCCACATTCGACTTTGAAATGTCGAAAAAATCGTGATGGGGTCCTCGCGCATATGATGATGCAGGGGGGCGATCGCATGACTTTTTCCGAGTTGAGGCAGAAGGACGTGATCAATATCTGTGACGGACGGCGGTTGGGCAGGCCATACGACATCTGCCTGAACGACCACGCGTGCGTGGAAGCGATCATCGTCCCGGAGCAGTGCGGGATGTTCGGGATACTTAAGTTCGACAAGGAGGGTCTCATGATTCCTTGGGACAGGATTCGCAGAATCGGCGACGACGTGATCCTTGTGGAGCTGGATTCGGACGTGTAAGCGTCCGAATTCCCTTTTTGGCGGGGCTGCGCGCAAAAAAAGCAAAGGAAGCACAATTTCGGTAAAAATTATGCAAAGGGCCACCGCCTGAATGACACATTTTTTCACAAAAGACTAGACTTAAAGCGCAACATTGTGTATAATATTTACGAATGAGGTGAGCGCGTTCGTGAAATGCGTGCTGTGCGGATGTCTGCAAAGCCGCGTCGTCGACTCCAGATTGAGCGAGGACGGGACGAGCATACGCCGAAGGCGGGAATGCGAGGCCTGCGGCAGAAGGTTCACGACCTATGAAAAGATCGAAATGATTCCCATCATGGTCGTCAAGCGCGACAAAACGCGCGAAACCTTCGACTCGGCCAAGCTGCGGCTGGGCGTGATCAAGGCCTGCCAGAAGCGGCCCGTTTCCCTGAACCAGATCGACGAACTCGTTCGGAGCGTGGAAAAGCGCGTGTATGCCTCGGGGGACACGGAAGTGACCAGTCAGGCCATTGGAGAAATCGTGATGGACGAGCTCAAGCAGCTCGACGAGGTCGCCTACGTACGGTTCGCCTCCGTGTACAGACAGTTCAAGGACATTGAAACATTCATGACGGAACTGTCCAAACTTCTCACCGATTCGGAAAAGGGTAATGCCGACGGTTCAACCCCGCCGGGCAAATACTAATTCACAAGAAATGAGGACACGCACATGGCAAACGAACTGATATTGGCCGTTGACGACGAGGCTCATATCCTTGAACTCTTGTCGTTCAATCTCGAGGCCTCAGGGTACCGAGTAGTCACTGCCGCCACGGGCGAAGATGCGCTGGTGGTTTGTGCGCATGAGCGTCCGGCGATGGTGCTTCTCGATATCATGCTGCCGGGCATCGACGGCATGGAGGTGTGCCGCCGCCTCAAGAGCGCGTCCACCACGGCCGACATTCCGATCATCATGCTCACCGCCAAGGGCGACGAGGTGGACAAGATTCTGGGCCTTGAACTCGGTGCGGACGACTACATCACAAAGCCGTTCTCCGTGCGCGAGCTCATTGCCCGCGTGAAGGCGCTTTTGCGCCGCGCGGCGCCCCAGAGCGAGGAAGAGGGCATTCTGCATGTCGGCGGGCTCACCATCGACGTCGGCAATTACGAGGCCTTCCGAAACGGCGAGAAGCTTTCCCTCACGCTCAAGGAGTTTGAGCTTTTAAAGCTTCTGGTTTTGAGCCGTGGAAAGGTTCTGACCCGCGACTTCCTGCTCGACCGCATTTGGGGCTATGAGTTCTACGGCGAGACCAGGACCGTCGACGTCCACATCCGCCACATCCGCCAGAAGTTGGGCGACGACGCGCGCTATATCGAAACCATTCGCGGCGTCGGCTACAAGTTCAACGACAAGCAGGAGAATCGGTTGTGAGAAACAGGGTTGCGCTCGCCGCAACCCTCTCGACATTGCTTGCGCTTGTCCTGCTCGTGGTGCTCAGCTGTCTCGCGATTGTTGAGGAGCGCAATGAACGGCTCTCAGATGACGTGGATCTGGCGCTCAGGCTCGTCACTGGGACTGCGCCCTCCGGAACGGATGCGGAGGGCTTTTCTGCGCTTACCCAATACCTGCGCAAAAAGGGACTCCGGCTGGGCGTCTATACGGTAAGCGGCGAGGCGGTCTACGCGTCCGACGGCGCCACCGCATCCCTTGACCAGCTGGACTTTGCGCAGGCGCGCGTGGGTGGATCGGGCGTTTACAAAAGGACGGGATCGGACGGCGAATCGATCCTGTGCGCAATCGGAATCCTGGAGGACGGTTCCTACATCCGGGTTTCCGTGGGACGGGAGGGCTTCTGGCAGGCGGTCGGCGCGAGTGGGACCGCGGTTTACGTTTGTCTCTTTCTCCTGATCGCGCTTTCCTTCTTCATCATACTCATTCTCCTGAATTCCCGGCGCAGCCGCGCGATCGAGCGGATCATGGATGTGCTCGACTCGTATTCGGACGGCCGCTTTGACGTGCGCCTGACCACCAGTGACGGCTTCAGCAAGACGGCGGTGGACGCGTACAACGCCATTCTCTCGCGCATTGACGAGCGCCTGTTCAATCAAAGGAGCCGCAATCAGGCGCTTTCCGTCGTCATGAACCAGATGCAAAACGGCATTATCGCGGTGGACGACAGGCTGCGCGTCATTCTGGTGACGCCCGTTGCCAAGCAGCTTTTGGGCATCACGGGTTCCGTGCAGGGGATGCACATCAACGACGCTTCCCAGGACGTGCGGCTCGACCAGGTGCTTTCGGACGCCATGGCGCAGGGGGGGGTCTACACCAACGAAGTCGCGGCGCGCACGGCCATCGGGCGTGGGCACAGGCCGCTGCGGCTCTACGTTTCGCCCATGCGCAAGGACGGGAAGGTCGTGGGCGCGCTGGCCATGGTGGAGGACATTACGGAGCTGCGCCGGCTGGAGCAGGTGCGCACGGATTTTGCCTCCAATGTTTCCCACGAGCTCAAGACGCCGTTAACCTCCATTCATGGATTCCTGGAGACGCTCATCGACGGTGCCATCGACAACCCGGAGACGGCGCGGAAGTTCCTCAACATCATCATGCTGGAAACCGAGCGGCTGACGCGGCTGATCAACGACATTCTTTCCATCTCGCGGATCGAGTCGGGCATGAACAAGGCGCCCATGGAGAGGATTCGCCTCGACAAGGCGGCCTTCGACGTGACGGAGATGCTCTCGATCCACGCAAAGGAAAAGGAGATCAGGCTCTCCTGCCACATGAACGCCGATCCGGTCTACATCATTGGCAACAAGGATCACGTGGAACAGATGCTCATCAACCTTGTGGAGAACGGCATCAAGTACAACAAGCCCGGCGGGTCCGTCACGGTTCAGGTGTTCAAAAACGACACCGAAGCGAACCTGACGGTGGCGGATACGGGCATCGGCATCGAGGAAGAGCACCTGCCGCGCATTTTCGAACGCTTTTACCGCGTGGACAAGGGCCGTTCCCGCTCCATGGGCGGTACGGGCCTGGGACTTGCCATCGTCAAGCATCTCGTTCGCACCATGCACGGCGAGATTGAGGTTCATTCGAAGTTTGGCGAGGGGACGGAATTTCTTGTGACGCTCCCGCTTGCCCCCCAATCCGCCGGATCGGACTCCGGCGACGACATGGAAATGGAGGACTGAATGAATTACCGCACAATGCCCGGAACCCAGTTGAAGGTCAGCGCGCTCAGCATGGGCTGCATGCGCCTGCCCACACTGGCCGAGGAAAATAATCCCATCGACATGCCTGAGGCGGTCAAAATGGTTCGCCACGCCATCGATCAGGGTGTCAATTACATCGATACCGCCTACCCCTATCACGGCGGCATGAGCGAGGTGCTCGTGGGCGAGGCGCTCCAGGACGGATACCGCGAAAAGGTGATCCTCGCCACCAAGTCGCCCGTGTGGAAGGTTGAGAAGTACGAGGATTTCGAGGTGCTCCTCGACGAGCAGCTCAAAAAGCTCAAGACCGACCACGTGGACGTGTACCTTCTCCACGCCCTCGACGGGGACCGCTTCAAAAAGCTCGTCGCGCTGGATTTCGGGAAATTCCTCGACGACATGGTCGCCAAGGGCAAGGTTCGATATCCCGGCTTCTCCTTTCACGACGACAAGGAGCCCTTCCTCGAGATTTTGAAGGCGTACGACTGGAAGGTCTGTCAGGTACAGATGAACCTGCTCGACGAGTTCAATCAGGCAACCATGGACGGCGTGCGCGAGGCCGCGAAGAGGGGCATCGGTGTCGTTGCCATGGAGCCTGTGCGCGGCGGCGGACTGACCAAGAACGTCCCCGACTCGGTTCTTGAAATTTACCGCTCCACCGGCAAGGAATTGAGCCCCGCCGAGTGGGCCTTCAAGTGGCTCATCGACAAGCCGGAGTTCATGACCATTCTTTCGGGTATGAGCACCATGGAGCAGATCGACGACAACCTGCGCATCTTCTCAGAGAACGACGTCGGCTGCCTGACGGACGCCGAGCGCGCCATGCTCACCCGCGTGCGCGAGGCCTACGAGGCGCGCATCAAGGTCGGCTGCACGGGGTGCGAGTATTGCCTGCCCTGCCCGATGGAGATCAATATCCCGCATATTCTGCGCGGCTATGATCAGGCGCACATGTTCGGCAACGTCCCGGGCTACTTCGAGCGCTACCGGAAACAGGTGCCGGAACTCAAGTGCGTCTCCTGCGGCGCGTGCGTCTCGGCCTGCCCGCAGCATTTCGCCACGCCCATCAACGAGTGGCTCCGGATCATCCACGAGGAGAGCGCGGAGTAGACGGAGACCGAAGAGAACGCCGGGGGGCGCTGCCCCTGGCCCCCTGCCAAAGGGACGTTCGTCCCTTTGGAAATCCATGCTGGGTGATAGAAGATCATAGTGTCCGTCGG
>JAEYRW010000106.1 GCA_023435435.1 Bacillota bacterium
CCCGCGCCCCCAGCGGCGAACGCATCGAATTTCAATTCGATACGTTCGGTGGCGAAGCGACCTGGCTTGCCTTTGGCAAGCCAACCCCCAAGAGACGATTTCCCTTTGGAATCCCGAACTGGGGGAAGGATTAGGAGATTGTCCGTCGGCTTGCTCGGGGCCCAGCCCCGAGCAACCGAATCCACATTGTTTAACCCGTTGATGCTTGACATGACAAGTTTCACATGGTATTTTGAGGAGGTGCCCTGATGATGGAGAAGCTGGACGACAGCCGCAAGGTAGTCGGCACGCGCAGACTCTTGAAGGCGCTTTCGGCGGGCGAGATTGCGGTGGCGTATCTCGCGGACGACGCCGAAATGTTCATCCGCACGCAGATTGCCGAAGCGTGCGAACGGGCGGGGACGAAGCTCATCGTCGTGCCCGAAATGAAGGAACTCGGCAGGGCATGCGGCGTGGACGTCAAGACCGCCGCCGCGGGACTGAAAAAGGGTTAGGCTATCACTCTTCCAGGGTTGCGGAAGTTGTATAGAATGCAAAAAGAAAGCACATCAGGAGGTGCAACTACTCAATGCCGACGATCAATCAGTTGATCCGCAAGGGTAGGGAACAGGTCACATACAAGTCGAATTCGCCGATTCTGCAGAGCTGTCCGCAGAAGCGGGGCGTTTGCCTGTCTGTTAAGACGCTGACGCCCAAAAAGCCGAATTCCGCGCTGCGCAAAATCGCGCGCGTGCGCCTGACGAACCAGATCGAGGGCACTTGCTATATCCCCGGCATCGGCCACAACCTGCAGGAGCACTCCGTCGTCCTCATCCGCGGCGGCAAGGTGCGCGATCTGCCGGGCGTCCGCTACCACATCGTTCGCGGAACGCTCGACGCGGCAGGCGTCGCCAAGCGCATGCAGGCCCGCTCCCTCTACGGCGCGAAGAAGCCCAAGAAGTAAGAGCCGTTTTTGCGGCTCATCCGGCGAAACCGGGTTGCGGCAAGTACCGAGGACGCCCAAGGAACGGGGCAGTCCGAACGAAAGCGCGCGTCCGGGCGCATGCGAAAGCGCCAACTTTCGCGGGGCGTTCGCCCGTTTCTCAGTTTCATGAACGCTTAAGAATTCAATCGGGAGGGACGTAAGATGCCCAGACGTGGATTTATTCCCAAGAGGGACGTTCTGCCGGATCCCGTATACGGGACGCAGATCGTGACAAAACTGATCAATCAGATCATGTACGACGGAAAGCGCGGCGTCGCGCAGTCCGTGTGCTATGAAGCTTTCGATATGGTCGCCCAGAAAACCGGCAAGGAGGCCTCCGAGGTCTTCGACGCGGCAATCGCGAACATCATGCCTTCCCTTGAGGTCAAGGCGCGCCGCGTCGGCGGTACCACGTATCAGGTGCCGATCGAGATCCGCACGGAGCGCAGGCAGACGCTGGCCCTTCGGTGGCTCGTGTCCTTCGCGCGCAGGCGCGGCGAACGCAGCATGTCTGAGCGTTTGGCGGGAGAGATTCTCGACGCCTCCAACAACGCCGGCAACGCCGTGAAGCGGCGCGAGGATATGCACAAGATGGCCGAGGCGAACAAGGCCTTCGCGCATTACCGCTGGTAACGAAAAGGGCGCCATACACGAGGAGCTGCTTGAGCACGACGACTTGAGCAGCCCTTCGTCGGTTATGGGGACTCTTAAACTAATTTTGACATAAGTAAAAGGTAGGATACGGACTGTGGCTAGAACGCATAATTTGGATCACGTTCGCAACATCGGCATCATGGCGCACATCGACGCCGGAAAGACAACGACCACCGAGCGCATCCTGTACTACACGGGAAAGACGCACCGGATCGGCGAGGTCCACGAGGGCATGGCGACCATGGACTGGATGGAGCAGGAGCAGGAACGCGGCATCACCATCACCTCCGCCGCCACCACCTGCGAATGGCGCGGACATCAGATCAATATCATTGACACCCCCGGCCATGTGGATTTTACCGTCGAGGTCGAGCGCTCTTTGCGCGTGCTGGACGGGGCCGTGGCTGTGTTTTGCGCCAAGGGCGGCGTTGAACCGCAGTCGGAGACCGTGTGGCATCAGGCCACGAAGTATGGGGTACCGCGCCTCGCGTACGTCAACAAGATGGACATCATGGGCGCGAACTTCTTCCGCGTGGTGCGCATGATGGGCGACCGGCTCAAGACGGCCGCCGTGCCCATCCAGCTGCCCATCGGCAGCGAGGCCAACTTCAAGGGGATTATCGACCTGATCAAAATGAAGGCCGAGATCTACGTGGACGATCTGGGCACCACCATCGACGAGAGCGACATCCCGGCCGAGTACCTCGACCAGGCCAACGAGTACCGCGCCCTGATGGTCGAGGCGGCGGCCGAGGCCAACGAGGAGCTCATGGAGAAGTTCTTCGAGGAGGGCGACCTCTCCCACGAGGACATCATGTTCGGCATCCGTTCGCGCACTGTCGCGGGCACGATGACCCCGGTTCTGTGCGGCACCTCCTACCGCAACAAGGGTGTTCAGCCGCTTCTGGACGCCATCGTGGACTTTTTGCCCTCCCCGGTGGACATCCCCCCGGTCAAGGGCACGAACAAGGACGGCGACAAGGAGCTCACCCGCACGCCCTCTGACGAGGCGCCCTTCGCCGCGCTGGCGTTCAAGATCATGGTCGATCCCTACGTCGGCAAGCTCGCCTTCTTCCGCGTGTATTCGGGCACGCTGAGCACCGGAACGTACCTTTACAACTCCACCAAGGGCAAGCGCGAGCGCATCGCGCGCATCCTGCGCATGCACGCCAACCACCGCGAGGAGATCGACGAGATCCGCGCGGGCGACATCGCGGCGGCGGTGGGCCTCAAGGACACCACCACCGGCGACACCCTTTGCGCCGAGAACCAGCAGATCGTGCTCGAGTCCATGGAGTTCCCGGACCCGGTCATCCGCGTGGCCATCGAGCCCAAGACCAAGGCGGGCGCCGACAAGCTGGGCATCGCGCTCCAGCGCCTGGCGGAGGAAGACCCCACCTTCCGCACCTATACCGACGAAACCACCGGCCAGACCATCATCGCGGGCATGGGCGAGCTCCATCTCGAGATCATCGTGGACCGTCTCCTGCGCGAGTTCAAGGTCGAGGCCAAGGTCGGCAAGCCCCAGGTGGCTTACAAGGAGTGCATCCGCAGAAAGGCCAAGGCAGAAGCGCGCTACGTGCGCCAGACCGGCGGTCACGGCCAGTACGGCCATTGCGTCATCGAGATCGAGCCCGTTGCCCCCGGCACCGGCTACTCCTTCGAGAACAAGACCATCGGCGGCGCGATTCCCAAGGAATTCATCAACCCCATCGACCAGGGCATTCAGGAGGCGGCCAAGAGCGGCATCCTGTCCGGCTTCGAGGTGGTGGACTTCAAGGTGGCGCTGCTCGACGGTTCCTACCACGATGTCGACTCCTCCGAAATGGCGTTCAAGATCGCAGGCTCCATGGCCTTTAAAGAGGCTGTGCAGAAGGCGGACTGCGCGCTCATGGAGCCGATGATGAAGCTCGAGATCGTCGTGCCCGAGGAATATCTGGGCGACGTCATGGGCGATATTTCCAGCCGCCGCGGACGCGTCACCGGCATGAACATGGAAAACGGCATCCACACAATCGACGGCATCGTGCCCCTGTCCGAGATGTTCGGCTACGCGACTGATCTGCGCAGTAAGACCCAGGGACGCGGCAACTACACCATGCAGTTCGCGCACTATGAGGAAGTTCCCGGCAACATTGCCTCGAAGCTCCTCGGCGGGCGCAAGTCCGAGTAATATTTTGGAGGAATGAATTATGGCGAAGGCAAAATTCGAGCGCAATAAGCCGCACGTAAACATCGGCACGATCGGTCACGTCGATCACGGCAAGACCACGCTGACGGCGGCGATCACGATGGCGCTGTCGCAGCAGGGTCATGCGC
>JAEYRW010000041.1 GCA_023435435.1 Bacillota bacterium
GTGCAGGGGGCGGCGCCCCCTGCCGTTCCTCACCACGTCATCTCCTGCCCCTTCTTTGCGAATGCCTTGACCCGGTCCTCGAGCCTGGGGTACTCGGCGACGGCCGAGGGGGCGAAAAAGCCCTTGGCGGGGTCGCTCGTGGCGAGCCATTCGTGGGCGATGAGGGCCCAGGTGGCGTCGTAGAGGTTTGAGAAGGCGGGGGCGCGCTGGGCCTCGCAGACGAAGGACTGGCGGGGAGAATTGATGTCCTCGCCGGAGATCTGGAACAGGCCGTACTTCTCGCACAGGGCGCGCAGCCGGTCGAGCTGGGCGGTGGTATTGCGGGATGGCATGTAGGTGATGGCGCGGTAGCCGAGGCCGGAGAGGTAGGCCACCAGCTCGTCCAGGTAATCGTCCTCAAACTTCTGGGCGCGCTTGTCACCGGTGACGGAATCGCCCACGTCACCCAGGTACGCGTAGGCGGAGATGGCGCCGACCCTTTCGGAGAGCGCCAGCACCTTGGTGACGTCCGGGCATTCGTCGGTGGCGTCGATGTAGAACCGCGCGATGAGGGTGGACTTGATCCAGCCCAGAAGGTCGTACATCCTGTGCGGATTTTTTTCGTCGCACAAGAACCCCGCGATCTTGTCGGAGAGGGGGAGACCCATGGTTTCCCGGATGAACGAGACGAGCTTGTCGCCGGTTCCGATGACGGTGAGCATCCGCATAGCCAGCGCGGAGGAAATATGCCGCTCGGTGACGGAGCCGCCCTTTTCGTAATTGGAGAGGGGGAGCACGTCCTTTTCAAAGTCGATGGTGACGCCGTACTGGCCCATGAGCGCGTTGACGGCGGCGACCATCTTGACGTTGCGCTCGTTGCGGAACGCGCGGTAGGGGGCGAAGAAGGCGTTGACCTCGGCGGCCCTGTCGTGGGGCACGCCGTGCAGTGCCATGTACACAATGCCGTCCTGGTCGGGGTTGTTGATCCTGCGCCCGTCAAAGGGCGTTTCCTTGAAGCTCACCCGGCACTCCAGGCCGATGGTTGCGCCCATGTGGATGGCTCCCGCGGCCGCGATGAACTCCTCCGCGCCCGCAATGGAGTCGTGGTCCATGAGTCCGCAGGTGCAAAGTCCCGCCGCCCGGGCGAACCACACGGCCGCCGTGGGGGAGTAGGGGGAGAAGGAGTAGGTGGTGTGGATGTGGTTGTTCACGTCCCGGGTCACGGGGGGCAGCGGCTCGTCCGCCATGAGCTTTTTCAGGTTTTCGAGGGCGTCCGCGCCGTTTAAGAGTGAGAGCAGTTCCTCCCGGGTTTTCATCATGCGATACCTTCCTTTAAATGCTTTCGATCATCTCGGTGAGGTTTTCAAGATCGGCCCTGAGGGCGAACAGGCAATCCTCGATGCCCTCGAACTCCACCGACAGCCAGCCGTCGTAGCCCGCGCCCTTGAGAAGCCGCAGGCATTCGGTCACATGGACGACGCCGTGGCCGATGATCGCGCCGCGCAGCTTGCTTCCGCCGCGGGTCTTGAACCAGCCCTGCTTGGGGGTGTACTGGCCGGGCTCCTTGATGTGGAAGTCCTTGGCGTGCGCGTGCACGGCCATGGGCGCGGCCACGCGCATGGCGGAGACGGAATTTTCGTCCGCGCACAGGAAATTGCCCATGTCGGCCAGCCAGCCGAAGTTGGGGTGGTTCACCGCCTCCACCAGCCGCTTGACCCGCCCGGAATCCTGCATGTAGTAGCCGTGGTTCTCGATCATCGTGCGCACACCCAGCCCCGCGGCGAATTCGGTCACCCGCCGGTAGCCCTCCGCGAGCACGGGAATGGCGTCCTCGACGGCGACTTCCCGGCCCTCGGCGTCGAAGCCCTGGGTGGAATCGTGGCGCATCCGGCTCGCGCCCATGAGCGCCGCGATCTCCGCCTCGCCCTTGAGCCGTTTGACCTCGCGCTCGAGCCCGTTTTTCAAAAAGTCCGCGCCCACCATATAGGCGACGATGGGCATCGAATTTTCCGCGGACTGCACCTTGAGATAGCCCGCCAGGGCGCGCATTTCGGCGTCAGTCTCGTTCCCGCGCACGATTTCCACGCCCGCATAGCCCAGTTCCTTGGCCTTGGGAATCACGTCCATGATGTTCATGCGCCCGTCGCGCATCGCCTGTGAAAAACTGTAAGAGCTCACCGCCAGTTTCATCTGGAAGCACTTCCTTTCATTTGTCCTCATTTTACCACGCCCGGGCGGATGTGGCAATCCCCAGCATCGGAGACGTCAAATTGAATTCCGTTGCGCCCGGGCGCTGCATATTTGCCGAATTTGCACACTTTTCATGCAAAATACGCATTTATATGGAATGCGCTTGCAATTTATCCTGAAATATAGTATGGTAAAGGAAAAGCGGCATGACCGCGAGAAAGTGAGGCTCGACCATGAGGAAATACCTGGCTGCGCTCTTGACGGCGGCCCTCGTTTTGACGAGCTGCCTGACCGGGATCGGCTTTGCCGAGGCCGCGGATACCAGCGTGTTCCACACGCTGTACTCCGGTGAGGTCACAACCCTCAACTACCTCTATACCGCGACCACAAATGAATTTGCCCTTTCCGCGAACGTGATCGACACGCTCGTCGAGTATGACAAGTACGGCAACGTCCAGCCCTCCCTGGCGGAATCCTGGGATGTTTCGGACGACGGGCTTACATACACCTTCCACCTCCGCGCCGGCGTCACGTGGGTTGACTATACCGGCGCGTATGTGGCGGACGTGAAGGCCGAGGATTTCGTGACGGCTGCCCAGTGGGTTTTGAACGCCCAGAACGCCTCCGCCACGTCCGACATCATGGCCTCTCTCATCGCCGGCGCCGAGGATTACTACCTTGGCACCACCACCCCCGAGGAGGGCAAGGACCCCTACCCGGTCATGGAGTGGGATACCGTGGGCATCGCCGCCCTTGACGACGCGACCATCCAGTACACCCTCGTCGCGCCCACGCCCTATTTCCTCTCCTCCCTCACTTATGTTTGCTTCATGCCCGTCAACGCGGATTTCCTGGCCGAAAAGGGCGCGGACTTCGGTCTGGCCACCGGCCCGGATACCATCCTGTACTGCGGCGCGTACATCCTCTCCGAGTTCAAGCCCCAGGAATCGCGCGTGTACACCGCCAACGAGTCCTATTGGGACCGCGGCAACGTGTTCATCGATGAGATCGAACAGACCTACAACAAGGAAGCGACCACCCTCGCGCCCGAGCTTTACCGCCGCGGCGAGATTGACGCAGCCTCCATCGACAACACCATCGCCGCCGAGTGGCTGGCCGACCCGGAGACGGCGGATCTCATCCACCCCATCCGCAACACCAGCTTCTACTCTTACTTCTTCTGCTTCAACTTCGACGCGGAATTTGACGCCGAATACGAACCCGCCAACTGGCTGCTGGCCGCCAACAACGAGGCGTTCCGCCAGTCCTTCTACTACGGTCTCGACCGCATCAAGGCCATGTACGTCTACGAGCCGGACAACCCCGAGATGCTCGTTGCCAACACCGTGACGCTGCCCAACTTCGTGGCGCTGTCCGGCCTTGACTACGTCAACACCGGCGCGCTTGCCGACATCACCGCGCTTGACACCGCCACCTTCGACGAGGAAAAGGCCCTCGCGTACCGCGATCAGGCCATTGCCGAGCTCACCGAGGCCGGCGCGACCTTCCCCATCAAGGTGCTCATGCCCTACAACCCCTCCTCCACCGGCTGGGACGAGATGAACGCCGTGGTCGAGCAGCAGCTCGAAGGCCTTTTCGGATCCGACTACGTGGACATCATCTCCGTGGCCGGCCCGTCCTCGGGCTTCTTAAGCGAGGTGCGCCGCTCGGGCAAGTACGCCTTCATGCTCTGCAACTGGGGCCCCGACTACGCCGATCCCCAGACCTACACCGATCCGTTCAAGGTCGACAATTCTTACAACTTTATGGACAAGGGCGCCGATCAGGATGAGATGAGCGAGTACTACGCCCTCGTGGATGCCGCCAAGGCCATCACAGACGATATGGCCGCGCGCTACGATGCGTTCGCCGCCGCCGAGGCTTACATCATTCAGAAGGCCTACATCATTCCCTTCGGCAACACCAACGGCGGCTATACCGCCTCGCGCATCGATCCCTTCTCCGGACAGTACGCTCCCTTCGGCGTCTCCAACGAGCGCTATAAGGGCGCGGTGCTCCTCGACAAACCCATGAATACCGACGAGTACTTCGAGGCCTACGACGCTTGGCTGGCCGAGAAGGAAGCGCAGTAGGAACGGAGGGGACGCCGGGGGCTCTGCTCCCCGGCCCCCCGCCAAGGGGACAAGTCCCTTTGGAAACCCATGCTGGGTGGCCAATTCAATACATTGCCCGTCGATCGGCCGGGGCTGGGTCCCCGGCCGATCCGACGGCATTAAAATATCATTCTCTCCTATTTTGGGATTCTCAAGGGACAATGTCCCTTGAGCGGGGTCTGGGGCAGCGCCCCAGTGTGTCCCTACCGCAGCATCTCCTCCACTGCCGTTCCGTCCGCGTCCGGGAGGGTGAGACCCAGAATGCCAGCCATCGTGCAGGCCATATCCACGATGGGCCGACGCTCGATTTCGATACCGGGTTTGACGGCGGGGCCGGCGGCGACGAACACGGGCTGGGGGCCCTTGTCGGGCAGATAGCCGTGGGTGGCGCGGCCGTAGCGGTAATCGGTGGAATCGAATGTGGAGACCATGGGACGCGTCACGCGCTGGCCGAAGGCGGTGTAGCCGTCGGTTTCGAGCACGAAGTCGAAGGGGCCGTCCAGCCGCTCGCGGGCCTTGATTTCGGTGCGTGTAAAGACCTCCGAAACGCCGTAGATGCCCTCGTCTCGCAGGTGGAGAAGCAGCTCGTACACCCGCTGACGCAGCTTGTCGTCCGCGCCGGGCTTCAGGAACACGTAATCGCACATTCCGGCGGAGTGGGTGTACGCGTCCCAACCCGTGACGGTCCCGTTATCGTCCACGCGGATCAGTCCGTGATCGGCCAGAACGACGTTCAGATGGATGATCCGCTGGATGTTCATCTGGCCGTGATCGCTCATGAGAACGAAATTCGTGTCCTCATAGACTCCGGCGTCCTTGGTCGCCTGAACGAGCGCGCCCAGCCAGCGGTCGGTGTCGTCCAGCGCCTGGGTGACGTGCTCGTTGAACAGCCCGTATTTGTGGCGCATGCCGTCGATGTTGGCGGGATGGAACATGAGCAGGTCGGGCTGATATTCCCGGATCATCGCCTCGGCGAACCGGAAGCCCATCTCGTCGGCGTCGGGGTGAACCTGCATGCGCCCTTCGACGATGTTGGGTTTGATGATCTTCTCGATTACGTCCTCGGAGCTGCCTGCCCGCCGGAAGGCTTCGATGAGCGTATCGCCCTCAAACTGGGGCCAATATTCGTCCACGAGGTAATCGATGGCCGGGTGGCAGCCCGTTACGGGCCAGAACACGCCGGCGGTGGTGAGTCCCGCCGCCTTGGCGGCATAAAAGATGTCCTTCACCTTTGACGCGCGGTTGAACCAGCACCAGGGCTGCTTGGGCGCGCCCACGGTCAGTTCCTCGTTGGAGAAGACGCCGTGCTTTTCCGGGTACGCGCCGGACATCATGGATGTGTGGGCTGGATAGGTGACGGTGGGGTAAATGGTGCGCACGTGTTTCACAATGGATGCGCGCCTCATGAGCTCGGAAAAGTGCGGCTTGGTCGCCATGTACGAAAGATCCGCGTCCACCATGGCGTCGGCCGAGAGGACCACCAGCTTTTTCTTCATTTGTGTCTGCCTCGTATGCCCGCGCGGATGCGCGTTTGTTCACCTCATTATACGTTCGCGCGGCGCGCGTGTCAACTTGACCATTCGTCGATCTTCCCGGCCATGTCCCGCCAGACGGCTTCCTTGCCCCGCTCGTTCAGGATCTCGTGGAGCAGTCCGGGGTAGAGCTTCACTTCGACATTTTTGTAGCCGGCGTCCGTCAAAAGCCGAGCCGCGCGCCGCAGGTTTTTCTCGCCCGCCATGACGGGGTCCTTCGCGCCGGAAAAAAACGCGATGGGTAAGCCGCGGTTTGGCGCGGCCGCCTTGGAATCGTATGCCCTGACCATGAGCGTCAAAAGCGCCTCGTAGCCGTTGGCCGTGAACTCGAAGCCGCACAGCGGGTCCGCGTCGTAGGCGCGCACGACGGCCCGGTCGCCGCAGACCCAGCCATTTCGGGTGGAAAGCACGCGCGATTTCAGCATGAAGGGAATGAACATGCCCCAGGTAAGCGGCTTGAGCATGGCCCGCGCGCCGTGCCGCCGCTGTGCGGACTTCGCCATGCCCACGCCCGCGGGCGCGGAGGGATTGTATCCCGGGTTGCCCGAAATGATGAGTCCCGCGAGCATCGCCCCATACGTTTGGATGTACACCCGCCCGGCCAGCGCGCCCATGGAATGCGCCAGCAGGACGACGGGCGCGCCGGGGGATTCTGTCCGGATTTCGCGGGTGAGCTGCGCCATGTCCGCGACGACGGCGTCCGCGCCGTTTTCACCGAGGTAGCCCAGATCGCGAGAATCCGCGACGCTCCCGCCGTGTCCCCGGTGATCCATGACGAACGATGCGACGCCCCGCGCGGCGAGGAACTCCATGAAGTCGAAATACCGCTCCTTGTGTTCCGCCATGCCGTGGGCAATTTGCAGCACGGCGCGGGGGTTTTCGACGCGCCGCGCGGCGACGGACAGGCGGGCCGCGTCGAATTCGGACGCGAGGAAGAATGTATCCATGAAATATCCTTTCCGCGCGTGCGCGCGAACATAATCTGTAATCCCGGCGCGATTGACAAGCGGCGTGCGGCGTGCTATCATGAGCCCGAACCGCGGCGAGGCGGTGCGACTGACACAAGGTTGATCCGCGTGAAAGACGCAGGCCGGGAATTCGCCGCGAAATACTTACGGGAAGGAAGCGTCCGACCCGAAAGAGAGGTGTGCCCCATGTACAATCCTTATTCGTCCAAGGCCGAGGAATTCATTTCACACGACGAGGTGCTCGACACGCTCCGCTATGCCGCGGAAAACAGGCACAACGCTGCGCTGATCGACGAGATCATCGAAAAGGCGCGGGGCCGCAAGGGCCTGACCCACAGGGAGGCGGCGGTGCTGCTCGATTGCGACATCGAGGAGAAGAACCGCGAAATCTACGCGCTGGCCGAACAGATCAAGAAGGATTTCTACGGCAACCGCATCGTCATGTTCGCGCCTCTTTACCTGTCCAATTATTGCGTGAACGGCTGCGTCTACTGCCCCTACCACTTAAAAAACAAGCATATCACCCGGAAAAAGCTCACCCAGGCCGAGGTCGCGCGCGAGGTCGCCGCGCTTCAGGACATGGGCCATAAGCGGCTTGCCATTGAGGCGGGGGAGGATCCGGTCAACAATCCCATCGAGTACATTCTCGAGTGCATCGACACCATTTATTCGGTTAAGCACAAAAACGGCGCCATCCGCCGGGCGAACGTCAACATCGCCGCCACCACCGTGGAGAACTACAAAAAGCTGCACGACGCGGGGATCGGCACGTACATTCTGTTTCAGGAGACGTATCACAAAGAGAGCTACGGGAAGCTTCATCCCACCGGGCCCAAGCACAACTATGCCTACCACACAGAGGCCATGGACCGCGCCATGGAGGGCGGCATCGACGACGTGGGACTGGGGGTGCTGTTCGGGCTGGAGCTGTACCGCTACGAGTTCGCAGCGCTTCTGATGCACGCGGAGCACCTCGAGGCCGCCTGCGGCGTCGGGCCGCACACCATCTCCGTGCCGCGCATCAAGCGCGCGGACGACATCGATCCCGCCATGTTCGACAACGGCATCGACGACGACACGTTCGCCAAAATCGTCGCCTGCATCCGCGTGGCGGTGCCCTACACGGGCATGATCGTCTCTACCCGAGAGAGCCAGGCCTGCCGGGAGAAGGTCATCCGGCTGGGCGTCTCCCAGATCAGCGGCGCGTCCCGCACAAGCGTGGGCGGCTATTGTGAGCCGGAGCCCGAGGGCGAGAGCTCCGAGCAGTTCGATGTCAGTGACAAGCGGACGCTGGACGAGGTGGTCGGGTGGCTCATGGAGCTCGGGTATATTCCCAGCTTCTGCACGGCGTGCTACCGAGAAGGCCGCACGGGCGACCGATTCATGAGCCTTGTCAAGGCGGGGCAGATTCAGAACTGCTGCCACCCCAACGCACTCATGACGCTGAAGGAATACCTCATGGACTACGCCTCGGACGGGACCCGCCGCGTGGGGGAGGGGCTCATTGCCGAAAGCATATCCGAAATCCCCAGCGACAAGGTGCGCGCGCTGGTCGAAAAAAATCTCGACGAAATCGCCGCCGGCAAGCGGGATTTCAGACTGTAGCCACGGAAAACGGAACAGCAAAGCGCGGGATTGCGCCCGCGCCGCAGACCGCCGACAAATCCCGCTATTCTGCGCAAGGAAGTAGGAAGGGGCCGTAGTCCCCTTCAGCATGTCGACTTTGTCGACACGCTGTCCGAAAAATGCAATCTTGCCTTTTTGGGGAATGCAGGATTTCTTGTGCCGCTTTTTGCCACGGGCAGAAATCCTGCAAGGGAGCGCCCACGAGGTTGGCCTGCCGGAGGCAAGCCAAGTCGCTGCGCGATCCGCCGAACGAGGTCGGCGCGCTTTAGGGCGCTCCTCGGTGGCGTACACGCCGCCGGGGAGCGAGGCCAAGCGTACCAACCGAATTTGTCAATTCGGTCGGCGCGGTCACACGGCAGCTTCGCCGTGGGCGAGCTGGTCTCTACTGGGGCTGAATGTGGCATGGCATGCGACTGATTCACCGGCGCGGCTTGCCGGGAGTAAATCAATCTAAAATGCAAGGGAGTCCTTTCGGACAGCGCGTCGACAAAGTCGGCACGCGAAAGCGCGGGATTGCTCCCGCGCCTTTTTGTGCGATTACGCCTCGGGGATCTCCTGATCCAGCATGTCGTCCACGGCGATGGCATACTCGTCGGGGGCGGGCATATCGGTGAGCGCCTCGTCCTCCAGCACCTCGCGGATGGAGAGGGAGATGCGCTTTGCCTCGATGTTGACGTCAAGCACCTTCACGCGCACGACGTCGCCGACGTTGACCGCGTCCTCAACCTTCGCGATGCGGGTGAGCGCGCACTGGGAGATGTGCACAAGACCGTCCAACCCGGGCTCGAGTTCCACAAAGGCGCCGAAGGTGGTGATCCTGACGACCTTGCCCTCCACGACGGAGCCCACCGGGTACTTCTCGCCGGCGACGGTCCACGGGCGCGGACGGGTCTGCTTGTAGGAGAGGGAGACGCGCTCGCGCTCCGGTTCCACCTTGAGAATCTTCACGGGGATCACGTCGCCGATGTGCACGACCTCGGAGGGATGATGCACGCGGCCCCAGCTGAGGTCGGTGACATGCACAAGTCCGTCCACGCCGCCGATGTCGACGAACGCGCCGAAGTCCGCGAGCCTGCGGACGGTGCCCTCGACGACCTCGCCTTCCTTCTCCTTGAGGGTCTCCCACACGGCCTGCTTCTTGTCGGCTTCCTCGGCGATGAGAACCGCCTTGCGGGAGGCAACGATGCGCTTCTTGGCCTTGTCGATCTCGATGATCTTGAGCTTCATATCCTGGCCCACGAACTCGGCGATCTTCTCGACGTAGCGCATGGAAAGCTGGGAGGCGGGGATGAAGGTGCGAATCCCCATCACGTCCGCGAGCAGGCCGCCCTTGACGGCCTCCTTGCCCACGCCGTCGACGAACTCTCCGGCCTCGTGCTTGGCGACGATCTCGTCCCAGTTCTTCCGGTTGACGATGTTCTTCTGGGAGAGCACGACGTTGCCCTCGCCGTCGTTGACCTTGACTACTTCGACTTCTATCTCGTCGCCAATCTTGACATCGGTTGAGGAGAGGTCAGATTTCTTAACCAATCCGTCTGCCTTGTAACCGACGTTGACGCAGACTTCGTCATCCGTAATCTGCACCACAGTTCCGACGATTGTCTGTCCGGGGCGGATCTGAACCAAGGTCTTTTCCACATCGGCCATGAAGTCGGATTCCGTGGCAGGCGCTTCGGCCTCACCCGTGTGCAGTTCCTCGGACTGGGTGACCTGCTTCTCGATGTCGTTCATTGCTGTTACAACCTCCTTAATTATACAATCCGGCGTGGACGCGCCGGCTGTAATCCCGATGGCGTCGCCTCTGCGAAGTTCGATCCGGTCCGTTTCCGCCGCCGTTTCGACGAAGTACGTCCGCGGGCAGAGGGCGCTCGTGAGCGCGTAGAGCTTGCGGCTGTTGGCGCTCGCCCGGTCGCCGATGACGATTACGACGTCGCTGCGCCTCGCCAGCGCAACCGCTTCGTCCTGTCGATCGATGGTCGCGGGACAAATGGTCCTTTGAACCTCGGCATCCGGATATTTTTGCAGGATATGGCCCGAAATTTCGCCGAACGCAGCCTTGGTGAGCGTCGTCTGCGCAACGACGAGCGGATTTTTCAAATCCGGCGGCAAGTTGTCCACGTCGGTCTTTGAATCCACAGCCCACGCTTTTTCGTTCGCCCAGCCCAGTGTTCCCATGACCTCGGGGTGTGCGCGTTCGCCGATGACGATGAGGGGACGTTTTTCTTCCGCGGCGGCCTTTGCCATCTGGTGGATGCGCGAAACGAAGGGGCAGGTGGCATCGACCACTGAAAAGCCCTTTTCGAGCGCTTCCGTCTCGTGCCGCCCGACGCCGTGGGATCTGATTACCACGCGCGCGTTCTCGGGGATCTCCCCGATCGAATCAACGGCCACGATGCCCGACTTTTCAAGCGCGCGGACGGCCTGGCGGTTGTTGATGATGGCGCCGAGCGTCACGCTTGGCGCGTTTTGTTTGGCGCATTCAACGGCCCGCCTGACCCCAAAGCAAAATCCCGCGTGTGCGGCAAGCTCGATCGTTTCACTCAACTCCCGGATGCGGACAAAAATAATCGCCCTTTTTGACACATATACTGCGAAAACAATATAAACTGCCATATACTACAATTCGAGGATACCCATACGATTCCTGCAAAGGGTTGAAAAATAACCATCTTTTAACACGTATTCGCCAAGGCATCTTCCCTGTCAGTCTGCCCGCGCGCAGCCAAAAGAAAACGTGAGGCAACGCCTCACGTCTTGAGTGCCCAGATGGCCCCGTCGATTTCGCCCGTCACCCGGCCAATGGTCACGCCGTCCGAGCGCGTGCCGAAATCGGAGAGGTCGATGGGTCTGCCGATGTAGATGTTCGTCCGTCGGAATTTTCGGTAAGGCCCGTCTATGTAGACCGGAACCACCGGCGCCTTGGAGCGCTGCTCGATGAGCGCCGCCCCGCCGTGCATTTCGGTCCGTTCGTTTTCGGCGCTGCGCGTTCCCTGAGGGAATATGCCGAGCACGCCGCCCTCCTTCAGAACGCGCATGGATTCCCGGATGGCGGAAAGGTCGGCGCGTCCGCGGTCGACGGGGAAAGCCCCCGCCTCCCGCAGCACGGCGCCCACGAGGCTCACCTTGAAAAGCTCCTTTTTGGCCATGAACGTGATTTTGCGTCGAAGCCTGAGCAACAAAAGAATCGGGTCGCGGGAGGAGATGTGGTTGGCGCACAGGATCACCGCGCCGGCCGGGATGTTTTCCTCGCCGATGAGCCGGATGGGATAGATGACGGCGTAATAGGCCGAAACCACCGCCTTGATGAAGGCCACAAGCAGTTTCATAGGGCCTCCCGCGCGATCGAGATGATCCGGTCGATGACGTCCTCGAGCGTCATTTCGGAGGTATCGAGCTCCACCGCGTCGTCCGCGCGCATGAGCGGCGAGGCAGCACGCGTGGTATCCTGCCGGTCGCGCTCCACAATGTCCGAAAGCACCGTCTCGAAGTCGGGCGTGAGTCCCTTTTCCCGAAGCTCGTCGAACCTGCGCCGCGCGCGCACCTGGGCGGAAGCGGTGAGAAAAATTTTGACCGTCGCGTTTGGGAGCACCTTGGTGCCGATGTCGCGGCCGTCCATGACGAGGTTCTGGTTTTGGGCGATCTGCCGCTGAATGGCCACCATGCGCGCACGCACCGCGGGCACCTGGGAAACCAGCGAGGCTGCGCGGGAGCATTCCTCCGCGCGGAGGGCGGTGGAGACATCCTCCCCCCCAAGGGTGGTCACCTGCCGCCCGCCTTCGTAGCGGACGCCCACGTCCGCCGTTTCGCAGGCGCGCGCCACCGCCGCCGCGTCGGAGAGGGGAACGCCCGCGCGGATCATGTGAAGGGCCATGGCGCGGTACATGGCCCCCGTGTCGAGGTAGAGGAATCCCAGCGCGCGGGAGACGGCCCGGGCGACCGAGGATTTGCCCGCGCCCGCCGGGCCGTCGATGGCGATGGAATAAGCCGTCATTGATGCGCACCGCCCGCCAGTTCAGCGATGGCGTGCGCAAAGATTTTCACGCTCAGCATGAGCTTTTCGATGTCCACATATTCGTCGGGCATGTGGCAGGTGTCCGTGTCGCCCGGGAAGTTGAATCCAAACGCGACGGTGTTGGGCATTGTGCGCGAATAGGTGCCGCCGCCGATGGCAAACGCGTAGCCGGGCTGGCCCGTGACCTCCGAATAGACCTTCACCAGCCCCGAAACCACCTTGTGCTCCTTGGGCACGTGGTGGGGCGCGTGGCCGCGCAGTTTCCTGAGGGCAAGGGGCGTGCCTGCGAGGGCGGTCGCCGCCTGGCCGCACATCTTCTCCTCATCCGCCGACAGCGGGTAACGGATGTCGAGCTGTGCGGAAACAAAGCGCTTGTCCGCGCGCAGAAGGCCCAGGTTGCAGGTGAGTGCTCCGGATTCCTCGTCCGCGATCTTGATGCCCAGCGCCGCGCCGTCGTGTTCCAGGCCGAGCTTGTCCGCCAGCGCGGAGATGGCGCCGTGGAGCGGGCCGCCCGCATTCATTTCCTTGAGCGCGATGAGCAGCATGCCCGCCGCGTTGACGCCCAGCTCGGGCATGGAGGCGTGGGAGGGTTTGCCCGTCGCGGTGATGAGGGCCTTTTTGTCCTTCAGCTTTTCGCACTCCAGCGCGAAGCCCCGCGCCTCGGTTACGGCCTTCACCCGCGCCTTCAGTTCCTTGAAGCCGGGGCCCTTGGTCGAAACCACCGCCGTGGCGGTGCCGGGCACGACGTTGCAGCGCTCGCCCGCGTGCATGGAAACCAGCGGGAATTCGCCGCCCTTTTCCGCCGTGTATGCGGTCATCAGCAGGCCCAACCCGCCCTTTTCGATGTTGATGACGGGGAATTCCGCGTCCGGGGAAAAGCCGTAGTCGGGAGCGGGCATTTTTGTCTTGTAATAGCGCATGTCCGTCATGCCCGTTTCTTCGTCGCAGCCGAGGATGAGCTTCACGCCGTCCTTCATGGGGATGCCCGCCTCCCGCACGGCGCGCATGGCGTGCAGCGCGGCCACCGCCGGGCCTTTGTCGTCCATGGTGCCGCGCCCGTACAGCTTGCCGTCCGCCACTTCGCCGCCCCAGGGATCCTTCGTCCAGCCGTCGCCCGCCGGAACCACGTCCAGATGGCAGAGCATGCCCATGGTCTTTTCGCCTTCGCACATGGTCACGTCGCCGCAGTATCCATCCACGTCCCGCGCCGCAAAGCCGTACCCCTTGGCGGTCTCCAGCGCCACGTCCAGCGCGCGCCGGGTCTCCTTGCCAAAGGGCGCGCCGTCCGCCGCCGCCGAAAGCACCGAAGGAACCGCCACCCACTTTTGAATGTCCCGGATGATATCCTCTCGATAGGACGCGACGATGGCGTCCAGCCTCTCATAATCCATACCCACACCGCCTATTCAATTTCTGCCTACAATTTTCGCACGGAACGCGTAAATTGTCAACGGGGAGAGACGAAGGAAACGGCGAGAGGCGAAGAAAACGGGGGGGGGGGGGGGGGGGGGGGGG
>JAEYRW010000150.1 GCA_023435435.1 Bacillota bacterium
GGGATGAGGCCCCCGCGCGGTCCGACGGACGATGGATTCATTGATCCCAGTATGGGATTTTCAAGGGCCAATGGCCCTTGCGCGGGGGCCCGGGGGTGGAGCCCCGGGCGTTCTCACCCCACCGTCAGCTCCGGCGCCTGCTTCAGCCCGTAGGGGATGAAGTCGTACGCGGCGCACCCGGGATCTTCGGTGGGCGCGTTTTTCCACATGCCGGGCCAGGCGCTGCCGCGCGCGGGATTGAAGTGGGGGCCGAGGAGATTTTTGAAGCCGCCCGAGACGCGGACGGAGACGCGGTTTTCGCCGGGGAGGAGGAACCGGACGATGTCGAGGGGACGCGCGCCGTCGGCGTTGACGAGGCCCGCGTATTTGCCGTTCACCGAAACGGAGATGGCGGTGGCTTCGCAGCCGGACACGCCGATGGCCGCGGCGCGGGGCGCTTTGTCGAACACCGCCGCGTACTCGTAGACCACCGCGTGGGGATAAAAAGGCAGGCCGCTTTCACCCCAGGCACCCATTTGAAGCATCTTTGGCGGCGCGATGGTCCAGCCGGCGTCCGTGGGGAGGACGGCGAAATCGCCCCGGAGGTAAACGGGCTCGAGCTCAAAGCGCGCGTCGAATTGGTCCACGATCACCTCGACGGCGTTTTCGCCCGGCGAGACCAGCTTGGCGATGTCGGCGACGCCGATGTGCCGGTCGAGGAACGTCTCGCCCGCGTTCCAGGGCGCGGGTTTTCCGTTTACTTCGAGCCTGCACAGCGCGGGCCGTTCGGCGGCGACGGAAAGGGTTTCGGGAACAAAGCCGTCCGCGAGCCGGAACCGGTAGGCCGCGCGGAAGCCGCTTTCGGGGCCGTAATTGGCGTTGCGGGAAAGGATGTTTCCCCGGTACTGCACCTTGTTGTCCCAAGGATTGCCCAGAAAGCCGCGCTCGGAGAAGATCAGGTCTGCGGCGCGCAGCACGTCGACGTCCTTCAGGCCGCCCAAGTCCACCCGCTCGACGGGCAGCACGTTTTCGCGCTCCGCTTTGATTCCCACAGGGGAAAGCGCCACCGGCCGCGTGGCGGAAACCGTGGGCGCGGCCTGGGCCGCCTCACCGGTTGTCGCGCGGATCATGACCGACTGATTGCGTTTGAGGGAAAGCCGGAACGTCACCTTTCCGGCGCCAGCGGTGTGAGAGATCGCGTATTCCTCACCCGAAAACAGGTCGAGGCCGGAAACGCCCGCGCCGTCCAGCGTCACGTCCGCCTCGAAGGCATCCATGGCGTGGTTGACGAGGAACCAGACCGTTCCGCCGTCCGGCAAGGCCCGGCGCATGTGGGCCAATCCCTCCGGGAACGGTGCGCTTGCCGCGATCCGGCGCGGCAGAAGCGCCGCCAGACGCCCGTCGATGCCCGCAAGGGTCACGGGTTCGCCGAGATGCTCGAAGGCCGCCCCGTCGGCGAGCCCGTCCACATAGGGTCCGGGCTTTCCCACGGTCAGCACCTTCACGCCCGCCGCAGCGCACTTTTTGAGAAGCGCCAAGGTGGAGGAAAGCATGTTTTTCATGTCGCCCGACACGATGACCGCGCCGTACGCCTGCTTTTCCACGCGAAGCATGCCGTCCGCCGCCGTCGCGTGGCGCGCGAGGGTGTATTCGTCGCCGTAGTCGAAGTCCCACTGTGCGTCGGTGAGCTTCTGGGAGAGCTTGAGGAACGCCGTCATGTCGGGATTCCGGATGGCGTCTGCGCCCGCTTCCGAGAACATGCTGCCTGCCTCGGCCTCGTAGGGGGTGAGGTACCCGGTGGTGGAGGGATTCAGAACCAGAATCCGCTGTTCCATCTTGCCGCGCGTAAGCATGTAGGATGCCCGGCCCAGGTAGTCGTTCATGGCAGTGTACTCGTCCCACCACGGCTCGCGCCAGTCAAAGGACTGAGGATGGTCGCGCTTGCGCGCGCCCGCAATGGTGGAATACGTCAGGTGCTGGTTGATGAAGTTGACGCCGTTAACGAGCACCCAGTCGCCCATGCGCTTGTAGTCTTCGAAGGTGGAGTCCCAGCCGCCCGCCCCGTAGAGCTCGCACAGCGCGCGCTGCTTGCCGAACTGGTTGACGGCGCTGCGCAGCTCGCGGATGGTAAACGCCAGCGCGTGGGAGGGCGTGTCCCGCAGGTAATTGGACAAAAGCATGTCGATGGCGGGCCATCCGTGGAATTCGTAATTGGCCTGCATGGAGGGGGATGTATTGACGCCCACGTGGGGCCACTGGTGCTCGAGGTAGTGCCCCGTCCAGCTGATGCCGTGGTCTTCGCACCATTTGCCGATGGGCCGAATCCAGTTTTGCGTCCACAGCTCATGGATGGTGCGGTAGTAATCGAAGCGCACCTTGGCCGCCGGGCGGTCGAAGTCGCCCTCCACATCCCGGAACACGCAGGGCAGATTCTTCAGGAGGCTGTAGCCGTTGATCCTGCGGAATTCATTGGCGAACCAGTTTGAGAAGGGAAGCGCGGGCCGTCCCGAGCCATACACGCCGCCCGCGCCCACGTAGGGCTCGTCGGTAAAGATGGCGGGCACGGCGCCGCCAAAATCTTTGCCAAACCTTCCGTGGTATTTCTCGTAGGTGGTCTCGAGAAACTTTGCCGTGCTCTCGGGCCGCATGAGGTCCACGTAGCCGAAGCCAGCCAGCCAGCCGGTGGTGGACGCCTTTGCGCGCACCACCAGGAAGATTTCGCCCGTGAGCCCGGTTGCGTCCATGGGATTGACGCCGGCGAGGTTTTCCGTAATCTGGATGGCGTCGCCGTCCGTTTCACAGCGGAACGCGGCGATGACCTCGTCCCGCGGGTTTTTCAGGTCCTCCGCTTTCACGATCTCATATGCCGCGCCCTCGGCGAGACAGTCCGGCAGCGCCGCCGAAACCGCGCCGCCCGCGAAGCCCGAGGGATAGGAATTCTCGTCGTAAATATAGAGCTTCATGCCGAGGCCCTTCGCGGTCTCCAGCGCGTGACCCCAGCGGGCAAACCAGTCGTCGTCCAGATATCCGGAGATGAGTCCCGGGCGCGGGTGCACAAAAGCACCGCCGAAGCCGTGGGAGGAAAGCGCCGCGAGCTGCTTGTCGATCTCCGCGTCGTCCATCTCGTCGTTCCATACCCAGAGGGGCGCGGGCCGGTAAAGCGCCGGCGGATTTTTGAAGCCGTCAAAAATGTTTTCCATGTCTTATCCCTCCCGTTTTAGGCCGACCCGGCAAAACGCAATGCCCATGAGGTCGGCGACCTTTTCAAACAGCGCGGCATTGTGCCCGACGCTCATGGCGCAGTGGTGCGTGGGCGCGAGCTTGAACCATTCGTCCATGTATTTGTCCAGATCCATGCCGAAATCCACGTGGGTCTGGGTGTTGCCGATCTTGAGGATGGGCAGGGTAAGCGCCTCGCCCTCGCTGGCGATCATCCTGAGCCCACCGCCGCGGGTCTGCGTAATGCCAAGCGTCGTAACCGGACCCTTTTTCACCCGCGCTTCCACGGACACGCCGCTGCCGCGCTTGCCGTGATATACGCCCATGCCGCGCAGCATGGGCTTTCCCTCCGCGATCCGGATGTGGAACGGCCCGTCGTGGCCCAGAAGCATTGTGTTCGACACATAGTCCATGGCGACGATCTCCGAGAACGAGCCGCCCACGCCCAGAAGGTCCGAAATCTTCATGGCGGCGCAGGTTTTCATGTCGCCCTCCCCCGCGCAGGGGATGCTCTCCGCCGTGAGCAGCGAGTGGCCCACGATGAACCCGCCCTGAATGCGCTCGTATTCGTTGCCGTCCGCGCCGTGATAATAATAGGAAAGCGCGTCCAGTGAAAAGTCGTCCGCGAGCCGCTTCTGCGCCGCCGCGATCCGCGCCGACCAATCGAGCTGCGCCTCCGTGGGTTTCCGGGCGATGGGATCGGCGGGCGAATCACCGGAGATCTCAAAGAATTCGGCGATCTTTTGCCGCATGGCGGCGGCCTCCGCATCCGAAACCCTTTCCAGCCGCGCGGCGAGGTCGCACATCTCGAGGAGTTCCACGTGGATGCCCAGCTTGGCGGACAGGAGTGTGAAGTCCGAATACATGTCGAGCATGCCGGTGTAGTTGCCGCCCAGGAAGCCGAACCGGGCGCTTTGCAGCGCCGCCTTGACGCCCGCTGCCCGGGCCCACGCCTCAATCTCCCGCCACGCGCGGGTAGCGCTGTCCATGCCGCTGGTTTTTTCGTCCGCCGCCGCGCCGGCCGGCGTCTCGTCGAGACCCAAAAGCCCGTTTACGCAGCGGAAGGGGATTTCTGCGCGCTCAAACGCGTTTGCGGCCTCCGGCACCGCGCAACCCACGCACTGGGCGAGCCATTCGCCGGTGCCGGTGGCATCGTAATTCATGCGCGGCGCGGGCTGGAGGTTCAGAACCACCACAGGCGCCTTGCAAATTTGGCTCACGGGGAGCACACAGCTCGAGGTAAAGTAGGTCGCGCTGTGGAGGAAGATGATGTCCACATTGTGCGCGTTCATAAATTCGCCCGCCGCCCGCGCGGCGTCCGGCGCGTCGACGATGCCAAAGTTATGAACCTCACCGAACGCCGACAGCCGCTCTTCGATGAAGGCGTTGTAGCCCATGAGGCGCTCCCGGAGTCCCGCGAACTGATCCCAGTACGCCCGGAGCCCCGCGCTGTACAGCCCGATTCTCGCTTCCCGCATAATTTGACCTCCCGTATGTTTTCTTATCGTAAATATAACCCGGCGTCCGCAAAGGGACAAGGCATGTTCTTGTCGAATAATAGTATGAAATTGCTGTTTGGACGGTGGACGGGATGCTGGAATACAACATGGATCTTTCGCCCCTTTCGGAGACGCATCTCCCGGCGGGGGATGCCGCGCGGGCGTTTCCCTTTCGCGTCACCGAGGCGGGGTATTTCGACGCGGGGCCCGATTACTTTACGCGCCGGGACGGGAAGGACGAGGCGCTTCTCATGCTGACCCACGCGGGGCGGGGCGAGCTGAAGTGGCAGGGGCAGTCCTGCGTGCTCGAACCCGGCTCCTGCGTTCTGATTTTCTGCGACACCTACCACGAATACCGCACGAAGCCTGGCGGGCGCTGGGAATTTTCGTGGCTGCACGCGGTGGGCGACGGTTTCTTGGGCTACCGTCCGGCGCTCGTCACGCGCCTGACACCCGTGCGTCTGCGCGCGCCCGACACCGCCCGCGCGCACTTTGAGCGCGTCTTCCGCTTTGCCCCACGCCGGGACGTCGTCGCCATGGCCGAGATGTCGGACGCCGTCTCCTCCCTTCTCACCGACATGCTGCGTTCCCTGGCCGAGGGTGACGAAACGCCCCTCGGGCGCACCGATATTCGGCGTCTCGCCGACTATATTAGACATAATTGCGCGGAAAATCTCTCCATGGATGACTTTACCCGGGAAATCGCGCTTTCCCAATACCACCTCATCCGGCTCTTCACCCGCCAAATGGGCATGCCTCCCTACCGCTATCTCCATGCCTGCCGCGTCACCGATGCCCAGCGCCTTCTGCGCACCACCGACCGCTCCGTTGCCGAAATCGCCTTTTGCGTCGGCTATTCCGATCCCGTCAACTTCATCCGCCACTTTCGCGCCATCGCCGGGACAACCCCGGCAAAGTACAGGGCGGAGTCCACAAGGATTGCGACGGGGGTGAGAACGCCGGAGGCACCGGGGAGGACGGCGGGGGCGCTGCCCCCGGGCCCCCGGCAAAGGGACTGAGTCCCTTTGGAATCCTCGTGCTGGGTGAAGAAATTTTTGCCGTGCTTCGGACCGCCCGGGGCCCAGTCCCCGGGCGACCGAAGGGATAGGATGGGAGTTTTGATCGGGTCACGAAAGTTGTCCCGCCCGCCCCTGGCCTTCCCACATGCTTTTTCAGGGTCCGTTATCAGGTTTTGGGGCGGATTCAGGAACATTTGGACGCGGATGTATTGTCAAATGAATTGGATTTGCGTATCATGGGCATCGGGAGGGGATTTTTATGAAAAGCTTCAAGCCGGGCCGCGGACCTTCGTTCATGGGCGGGCTGTTTATGCTCTTTTTCGCGGTCGTCGCAGGCGGCATGGCGTACACGGTTTCGTCCTTCACATCGTCCTTCGGCGTACCCTCAACGCTCTCGATCTTCGTCCTCGTGCCCGCCGGCATGGCGGTCTTCGGCGTGATCGGCGCGATTTATAACTTTGTCAACGCCTTGGGAAAGAACCGGTTCTCGGACTTTGACATCACCGATGAGAACGAGGAGCCCGACCCGCTCAACGAGCGCTTGGGCGGCCACGCTGAAACCCCCGAAGAATCCGGTGAAGACGGCGCGGCTTACTGCCCCTATTGCGGGACACAGGTCGAAGAAGGCTATCTTTACTGCAAAAAGTGCGGCAAAAAGCTGCCCACATGAGAAAAGCCCGGAGGATTTCTCCCCCGGACCCTTTGGTCAGTTGTTTCCGCCCAGCGCGACGGTCTTGTTGGGGCTCGAACGGCCCTCCAGCGCCGGGAAGCGCCTCTCCAGCGCGGCCATGGCGATCTCCACGTCCTCGTGCACCTCGTAGGGCGTAAACGCGCCCACCGTCACCATGTCCTGGGGCCGGAGCGTCGAAAACGAGAACGTGATGCCGACGTAGGGCGACACGCGCCCGGCGGCCATGGACTTGATGGTCATCACCGGCTTTTTCGCGGTTTCGATGATCTTGCGCACGCCCTCGATCTCTACCTGCATCATAAAGCCCATGCAGTTGTATATTTGAATGTAAGTCTGCACGTCGTATTCGTTTTCGTCGGAATAGACGATCAGTTCGGGCATGTGCGCCGAAAGGCCGGGGATCATCCCGTGCTGGCGGATCATGTCCAGATAATCCGGAAGCCGGACGATTTTATGATCGAGCTTCGAGACCAGCTGCTCCACCGACGAGTGGTGCAAAAGGCAGAACTTTGCGCCGTTTTTCGCGCATTCCGCGATGGTGGCCTCGGCGGATGCGCGGCCCTCCCGGGAATCGTGCATGTCGACGATGGGCGTATCGATGAGCGTGACTTTTCCGCCCGTTTCATCCTCGGCCATTTTGATGCCCTCGCGCAAGGGCGCGGAGCCGCCGAACGGCGCCATCATGGCGTCGACGCCATAGGAAAGGTATGCTTTCACGATTTCGTAAGTGGCCTCGCGCGCGGAATTGCGCTCACGGATGAGTGCGTCCGCCGCCGCGCCGGTGTGACTGTAGCCAAGAATCCAGTTGGTCCCCATGAGCATGCGCGGGAGCGACACGCCCGCGACCTCTGTGCGCGGGAACATTTTCATATCCATAACCTCCGTGCCATTTCTGAGGCTATTATAGCACCTCATCCCGCGGAAAGCAACGTTGACACGCACCCCCGAAAACCCTTATAATGGCATGCGGAGGAAAAGTGATGGAGTTGCAGTTTACGGAAATCATGGCCGCCGTCGAGGCGATTTTGTTTGTGGCGGGTGATCCGGTCAACGTGCGGGAGCTCGCGCACTCGATGAACCTGACCGAGCTCGAGATGGCATCAACCCTGGACGAAATGGCGCGCGAATACGAACAGACCGGGCGCGGCATCCGGCTGAACCGCAACGGCGGGGAGGTCTATTTGTCCATCAATCCGGCCTTTGTGGAAAACGTCGAGGCGTACCTGCAGCCGCTCAAGCGTCAGCCCCTTTCCCAGGCGGTTCTCGAAACGCTGTCCGTGATCGCGTACCGCCAGCCCGCGACGAAGGCGGAGGTCGAGGCCGTGCGCGGCGTCAAGTGCGACTACTCGGTGCAGTTTTTGGTTCGGCGCGGGCTTGTGGAGGAATGCGGCCGGCGCGAGACCCTTGGCAGGCCCATCGAATACCGCACCACCGACCGATTCCTCATGCACTTCGGCATCGAGTCCCTGACCCAGCTCCCCGACATCAACGAGCTGGAACCCGCACCCTCAGACCCCGGCGACCCCGTCTCGCGGGGCCCCTTTGAATAATACCAGAACAATCCACACGATCCGGCAAAGCATAATTCGGCGGCGCGGGGTTTGGGCC
>JAEYRW010000175.1 GCA_023435435.1 Bacillota bacterium
GCCGGGGCTGGGCTCCCGGCCGACCCGACGGACAGCATTTCAATTTTTCGCCCAGTCTGGGATGCGCGGGGGGCCGGGTGCGGTGTCCCCCGGCGTTTCCCCGTCTTCCTGTTCTTGACGTGAACGCGGATGTAGGTCATAATAGGAGTATCAATCGTTTAGGTGGAAAGTATGGCTGACATCAACGTTTCAAATCTCAGAAAGTCATTTCAGCAGGACCGGGTGGTGCTGGACGGCGTGACGTTCCAGGTGGATCGGGGCGAGCGCGTGGGACTCATCGGCGGAAACGGCGCGGGCAAGACGACGCTTTTGCGGATTCTCACGGGTGAGCTTTCCGCGGACGAGGGGTTCGCGGGCGTGGCGCGGGGGCTTCGGCTGGGCTATGTGGCGCAGCTCAGTGACTACGCGCCCGGAACGACGTGCGAGGATGTTATGCGCGCGGCGTTTGCGCGCGCCTTCGAGGTGGCTGCGGAGATGGAGCGTCTCCACGCGGGCATGAATACGGACGGCGCGGGCGAATATTCGCGGCTCATGGACGAATATCTGGCGTTGGGCGGCTACGAATGGGAGACGGAGCTTAACAAGGTCGCAAACGGATTGGGCATCGACCCCGAGATGCGCGCGCGGGACTTTGCGGACCTCTCCGGCGGCGAAAAGACGCGGGTGTGTCTCGGGCGGCTTATCCTCGAAAAGACGGATGTGCTGATTCTCGACGAGCCGACCAATCATCTGGACACCCGCTCCATGGAGTGGCTGGAGGAGTACCTCGTCCACTACAAGGGCACCGTGCTCGTGGTCTCTCACGACAGGTATTTTCTGGACGTGGTGGTGACGCGCATCGTGGAGCTGGAGCGCGGAAAACCTGAATTCTACGGCGGCAACTATACCTTTTACGCCGCCGAGAAGGAGCTTCGCTACCGTCAGCAGCTCATGCGCTACGAGCGGGAGCAGGCCAAGGTCAAGCAGCTCGAGTTCCAGGTGCGCAGGCTCAAGGCCTGGGGCAGCGTATACGACAACCCGGCGCTCCACAAGCGCGCCCGGGCCATGGAAAAGCGCATCGAACGCGTACAGGAAACCGATCGCCCCACGAAGGAATCGCGCATGGACGCGGGCTTCCGTTCCGACCGGTTCCGGGCAGACCGCGTGCTCTGGGTGGAGAACCTCACAAAGGCGTTCGGCGAAAAGGCGCTTTTTTCCGGCGTAACCGCCGAAATGCGCGGCGGGGGCGAGCGGATCGCGCTCCTGGGCCCCAACGGCTGCGGCAAGACCACGTTTCTCAAGATTCTCATGGGCATCGAGCAGCCAAACGCGGGTGTGGCCAGCTTCGGCCCCTCCGTCCGCTGGGCGTATCTTCCCCAGGTGGTGGAGTTTGAGCACCCGGAACGGACGCTGTACGATACCCTCCTGTACGAGGCGAACGTAACGCCCCAGGAGGCGCGCGACCGGCTGGGCGCGTTCCGGTTCCGGGGTGAGGATCAGTTCAAAACCGTCTCCCAGCTTTCGGGCGGCGAGCGGGCGCGGCTGCGCATGTGCCTCATCATGCTGTCCCGGGCGAACCTCCTGATTCTTGACGAACCCACCAACCATCTGGATCTGGCCTCCCGGGAATGGATCGAGGAGGCGGTGGCGGAATTTGAGGGCGCGCTGCTGTTCGTTTCCCACGACCGCTACTTTATCCGCCGGTTCGCCGACCGGGTGTGGGAGATCGAGGACGGCGGCTTTCGGGAATGGCCGTGCGACTATGAAGCGTACCGCCGCCGCAAGGCGCTGGAAAAATCCGCGCCGGCCCCCGAACGGGAAAGACCCAAGCCCGCCCCGAAATCGGCCCCGCGCGACCAGAAGGCGGAGCGCAGGCTGGGCGTTCTGGAGCGCGACATCGCGCGCATGGAGGAGCGGCTCGCGGAATTTGGGCCGCGCGTCGAGGGCTGTGCCAGCGATTATGTGAAACTGAGCGAGGTGCTCGCGGAAAAGGCGGCGCTGGAAGCGGAGCTCGCGGACATGTACGCGCGGTGGGAAAAGGATGCCGCCGCGCTGGAAGGGGAAGCATGAAACAAATCATATCGTTGCTCGTCGCGCTGGCGCTTTTCGCGCTTCCGGCACTGGCCGAGGAGGGCGCGTTCTCAGTTCCGCAGGAGAGCGTCGCGTTTTCCATGGAGACGGCCTTTTCCGTGCTCCAGCTCGCCGGGCCGCAGACCGCCGACGCCGCGCGGACGCTGTTTGAGGGCATGGGCTTTTCGGTGCTCCGGCAGGAAAACTACGCAAAGGACGTCTCCGATCATTCCCACACCAGCGCCTACACCGTTGCCGCCGGGGCGGCGCAGATCCGCGGCGAGACCCGGACGCTGGTCGTGATCTCCGTCCGCGGCACCGCCGATGGGGAATGGTACTCAAACTTCGACTTTGCGGGAAAGACGGGCGGCGATTGCCAGTATGCCGAGAACTTCATGGAGGCGGCGCGGGCGATCTTCGACGCGGCGAAGCCGGACATCGACGCCTATGAGAACCCCGTGGTGCTCGCGACGGGTTACAGCCGCGGCGCGGCGTGCGCGAACCTGCTGGGCGTGCTCCTCGACGAAGCCTACGGCACCGGGGACGTGTATGTCTATACCTTTGCCACACCCAATACGGTGCGCACAGCCGACGCGGATTATCCCAACATCTTCAACCTCGTCAACATGAACGACGCCGTGACGCGCATGCCGCTCTCCGCCTGGGGGTTCCGCCGCGCGGGTGTGGACATCGAACTGCGCGATCCGGATTTCGTCAACGCCGACATGCACGAGATGTTTCTCGCCCTCCTCGGCGTCTGCCCGGACATCGCCTCTTACTACAATGACCGCCACAGCCTCGCCGCGCCCGGCCTCTCCGATGACGGGATCACGTTCTACGAGCTCTTCCAGGCCGTCGCAGACGCGTTTACAAACGGCACACCCTCCGCCGAAACCCAGGCGTTCTTCCAGCAGATCATGACCGCCCAAAACGACATGACCGCCTTCTTCTCCCTCTTCATGGGCACCAGCGACAACAGCTTCTTCGACCAACACATGGCTACGGTGTACACAAAACTCATGGGGGAATATGACGGGAAATGACGCTGTGGAAACGGAGGAACGCAGGGGCTCTGCCCCAGACCCCGCGCAAGGGACATTGTCCCTTGCGAATCCCCGACTGGGTTAAACATCGTCAAAGCGCCCGGGGGCCCAGACCCCGGGCACTTTGATTTCTGCGTCAGACCCATCC
>JAEYRW010000188.1 GCA_023435435.1 Bacillota bacterium
ACCTCGGCCAGGTGATCACGATTCCCCAGGCGCCTCAGGTGGATTCGCTGAACGTTTCGGTGGCCATGGGCATCGGCACGTTCCTGTTCGCCCGGAAAAACAGGCTGGTATGAGGCACATTCCGAAACAGGGCCGCACCCGTGACTTTACGCGGGCGCGGCCTCATCATTTTTATGGATATCATTGGGAAGCGAGGCGGAAGGCAACTGCGCGGAATAAAGTGAGTGGAAGACGAAGTAAAGATTAAATGCCGCGCGATTGCTTTTTGCGGACAGGCTGTTCCATCGGAAAGGATGGGAATCGTTTCCGTGAAGCTGAGGCCATGTCACGAAAAACGCATTGTCGAGGGCGGTCATTCCGGCGGCCGGGTATGTGCTTTTTTTCCGTGTTTTCTGTTGGCGGCACTGACTTCCCGTGCGGGCGAGGCACTGGCGAGGGCGATCTCCGGCGCGGTCACCGTCGCAATGCCGGTCACAACGGAGAAGGCCCCCGGGAAATCGGGGGCCTTTTTTGGGTGTGAAAGCGTTACGGATTGGTGTCGCCCGCGAGGAAGGGACAGTTGTCGCGATTCAGTCCGCCGTTTCCGCGCGCAGAGGAGCCATTTCGGTTTCCGCCGCCGCGCCTGCCGTCGGTCATGCAAGAGCCGTTGCGGTAACCGGTCGTATCGTCGTCCGCGTCGTTGGCCGTGCTCCACCTGGAGGATCCGCGCATTCCGCCCGCGCGGCCGCCGGCCTGCTGAAAGGCGGTCAGATGGTTGCCGGAGGCGTCCTTGAGGGCCGAGAACACCACGGCCACGTCCTCCGGAACGTCCTGGGCGAGGAAGGTCTCATACATGGCGGTGTTGTTGATCTCCACCTCCGCGCCCACGTCATAGGACGCGGAAAGAGAATCGGGAAGCGCGACCCGGTCCGCGGCGTCGTTGACCGGAACGGCGTAGCCGTAGGCCTCAAAAAGGCCCGTGAGCAGCGTGATGTGGTATTCTTCCGCCTTGATCAGGTTGGAAAACGGGTTGCCGTCTCCGTAGGCCGCGACGATGGCCTCGTATTCCGCCAGCGCCATGTACTCGTCCTGAATCGCGTCGGTGAGCATCTCCTCGGTGGTGTACGTCTTGCCTTCCGTAACCGCGCCGGAACCGAATTCGGCCAGCGCCGTTACGGTCATCGCCGCGATTGCCGCGAATGCGAGCAGGGCGACCAATGTTTTTGAGTTGAACTTCATTTTCGTGTCCTCCGGGTTTATTTGGCGTTTCGCCATGACCGCATGATAGAAAAAAGATGTGACGAATCCGTGCAACGATTATTCTATGTCGGTGACGCAAAGCGCCGCGATCCGCCGCCGCGTCACGCTTCCGTCATGAATTTTGGGTACAGTATTCCCGCAGCGTGTTATAATGGAGAGAACAAGGGGGGATGGACATGGCGCTCATGCTGATTGCCGACGACCACAGGCAGATCACGTCGGTGCTCGAACAATACGCCGCGAAGGAGGGCTACCGCACCCTCGTCGCGGGCGACGGCAGGGCGGCGCTGGACCTCTTTTACGCGAACCGGCCGGACATCGTGCTCCTGGACGTGATGATGCCCGTGGTGGACGGCTTCGAGGTTTGTCGGGAGATCCGCAAGACATCCGCCGTGCCCGTCATCATGATCACCGCCCGGGGCGAGGATTTCGAGCGCATCATGGGGCTGGACATCGGCGCGGACGACTACATCGTCAAACCCTTTTCCCCTGGCGAGGTCATGGCGCGGGTGCGCGCCATCATGCGGCGGGTGGAGAGCGCGGACGACAAAAAGAAGTTCCTCTACGACAATCTCGCGGTGGATATGGAGGACTATTCCGTGACGGTGGCGGGCGCGTCCGTCCCGCTCACGAAGAAAGAGACGGAAATTTTGTGGGCGCTGGTTTCCAACCGCCAGAAGGTCTTCACCCGGGACAACCTTCTGGATTCCGTCTGGGGCTGCGACTACTTCGGCGACAGCCGCACCGTGGATTCCCACATCAGGCGGCTGCGCGCCAAGCTCGACCGGTTCGAGCATCCGCTCTGGGAAATTAAAACCGTGTGGGGCGTGGGCTATAAATTCGAGGAAAGCGCCCATGAAAAGTAAAATTGCCCGGCGGCTCATCCGCTACTTCGGAATCTCGCTCATGCTGTTCGCGCTGGTCATCGGCGGCGTGTTTACGTTTCTCTTCCGGGAAAATGCCATGAAGGTCAGCCGTGACGCCCTCGTCCAGCGGGCGGAGTCCATGGCCTCCGCCCTTTCGAATCTCTCGGGGAACGGCTCCGGCATGATGGGCATGGGCAGCGGCATGGGCGCGTACATCCGGTTTCTGGACGAGATCGCCATGACGGATGTGTGGATCGTGGATCAGAATCTCGCGCTCATTTCCGCCGGGCACATGGCGGCCGTTTCCTATTCGGACTTGCCCCGGGACGCGGAGTCGGTGGTGGCGCGGGTATTTACGGGCGAAACGACGGTGAGCGAGAGCTTCAGCGGGCTTTTTGGCACGCCGACGATTACGGTCGGGACGCCCATCGCTTCCGGCGGCGCGGTGACGGGCGCTCTGCTTCTGCACGCGGCGGTGAGCGGCACCGACCATGCCATGTGGCAGGGCATCGCCATCATGGGGGTGAGCCTCTCCGCCGCCCTCGTTTTGTCGGTGGCGCTCTCCGCCGCGCTGGCCATCCGGTTCACCCGGCCGCTGGCGCGCATGGAGGAGACCTCGGCGCGGCTGGCGGGCGGCGCGTACGGCGTCAAGACCGGGATCAGCCAGCCCGACGAGATTGGACGGCTGGCTGAGACCATCGACCAGCTGAGCGACCGGCTCGCGGGAGCGGCGGGGGAGCGCGCGCGGCTCGAGCAGGCACGGCGGGACTTCATCGCCAGCATCTCCCACGAGCTGCGCACCCCGGTGACGGTTCTGCGCGGCTCCCTCGAGGCGCTGTGCGACGGCGTGATTTCGGAGCCTGGGCAGGTGGAGGAGTATCATAACCAGATGCTCTCCGAGACCGTCGCGCTCCAGCGGCTGGTCAACGACCTCATGGACCTGACCCGGCTCGAGAACGCGGACTTTCCCATCGAGCGGGCGGAATTGGATTTGGGCGACGCGCTGCGCGATGCGGCCCGCACCGCCCGGAGACTCGCCGCGCCAAAGGGAATCGAGGTGCGGGTGGAAGGAGCCGCGCCCGTCCGCATAACGGGTGATTACGGGCGGCTTCGGCAAATGCTGCTCATTGTGCTGGACAACGCGGTGAAATACGCCCCGGAAAACAGCGCCGTGGACGCCGCGCTCAACGGGGACAGAATCGTCGTTTCGGACCACGGCCCTGGCATTCCGGCGGCGGACCTTCCGCACATATTCGATCGGTTCTACCGCGCGTCAAACGCGGCGAAGAATCCCGGCTCTGGGCTCGGCCTCGCCATCGCGGGGCGCATCGCCGCGCGCCATGGCATTGAAATCCGTGTGGCCAGCGCGGAGGGGGAGGGGACGCGGTTCGAGTTTCTGCTGCCGAAGGAGGAGGAAACATAAAAAAACACACCCCCCTACTGGTTGCGGGTGCGCCATGTTAGCGCGTTTGAGCCGGAACCCGAACGCTGGGGAAACCGGTCAGCAGGGCTCGAGAATGTGCACGAGCCGCTTGAGGATGCAAGGGTGTACTTTTTCCGCCTCGACGATGCGCATAAGCAGCGCCTTTACGCAGGGAATGGGGATCACCCGCGCATGGTATTCATACTGCGCGATGGCGTGTTCCTCGTCGGCGATGTCCTGATAGAGCATATCCAGAACCGGCTTCGCGTCGCCGGCGTTGGTGCCCGACCAGTAGACGTACATTCGCTGGGCGTTGTCGCAGGAATAATACCGCGGGTCGCCGCCCAGCTTCACGATCAGCTCGGCCCAAAGCCCGATGTGATCCATCTCCGCGATCCCGATGCAGCGCGGCGCCTCCGGGACCCGGGGATAATGCTCGCGCAGCAGCGCGTTCTGGTACATATACGTCGTCGCGTCGGATATTTTTCCGGCCGGCGGGGCAAACAGATCTTCGGTTAGAGAGAAGGCCGCCCCCCGCGTGACGCGGGAGGCGGTCTTTTACAGGTCGTCCACCAGCGCGGTGCTCTTGGCGTAGGCGGTGTTGCGCGCCTCGAAGAAGTCGGTCTTGACCAGATTCGCGTTTGCGTACTGGCTGACCCACGCCATGGATTCCGGTTCCCGGTCGCAGCCCTCAAACAGCGGCTCGAAGCCCAGGCCCTGACAGCGCAAGTTGCCCAGATATTTGATGTAATCGGTCACCATCCGTCCGTTGAGGCCTTGAATCTCCTCTCCGATCACATACTGTCCCCACGCGATTTCCTGCCGGACGCCCTCGGCGATCATGCCGCGCAAAAGCGCGGTGTTTTCCTCGCTGAACAGCTCCGGCCGCTCCTTGCGCAGCTCCGCGATGATGTTGCGAAACAGCCAGAGATGGGTGTTCTCGTCCCGGTTGATGTAGCGGATTTCCTGCACAGAGCCGGGCATTTTTCCGTTCCTGCCGAGATTGTAGAAGAACATGAAGCCGCTGTAAAAGTAAACGCCCTCGAGGATGTAGTTGGCCACGAGCACCCGCAGGAAGGTAAATTCATCCCTGTCCTTCTGAAAGGCGTTGTACTGCTCGCCGATGAACGTGTTGCGGCTGAGGAGGTGCTCGTCCGTCTTCCACTGGTACAGGATGGCGTCCCGTTCCTCGGGGGAGCAGATGGTGTCCAGCATGTAGGAGTAGCTCTGGCTGTGCACCGCCTCCTGAAACGTCTGGATGTTCAGGCAGAGGTTTATCTCGTTGGCGGTGACATACTCGCCCACGCTGGGCAGATTCGCCGTCTGGATGGAGTCCAGAAACACAAGAAAGCTCAGAATCTTGTCGTAGGCGGTGCGCTCGGCCAGGTCGAGCTTGGGATAGTCCTTGATGTCCGGGTTCAGGTTGATTTCCTCCGGAATCCAGAAATTGTTCATGGCCTGCCGGTACCAGTCCTTCACCCAGCCGTACTTCATGTTGTTGAAGTCGTTGAGGTTGGTGGTATTGCCGCCGATCATGCGGCGGAGCCGGACATCCGGCTCGCCGTCAGGGTTGAAAAGGGGTTTTCGCTGAAGTTTCGCCATGCCGGTTCCTCCCTCAATTGGCGCAGCTTTCGCAGGCTTCCACCTCGAGCGCCTTGCTGCGGACGTAGTAAACCGTTTTCACGCCGGTCTCGTAGGCCAGTATGTACAGATCCAGCACCTGCCGCAGCGTGTATTCGTCGGTGATGTACAGATTCAGGCTCTGGGACTGGTCGATGTGCCTCTGCCGCGCGCCCGCCGCGCGCACCGACCACTTCTGGTCCACCAGATGCGCGCTCTTGTAGTACCAGTGGGTCTTCATGGAAAGCTCCGGTGCCACGCGGGGAAGGATGGCGCCCTTTTTCTCCTCAAGAAAGAAGCGGTGCATCACCGGATCCACGCCCGCCGTGGTGCCCGCCAGGATGCTCGTGGAGCTGGTGGGCGCGACGGCGATGAGGTAGGCGTTGCGCATGCCGCCCGCCGCGACCTTTTCGGAAAGAGCCTTCCATTTTTCAGACGCGTAGCCGCGCTTCTCAAAGTACGCGCCCGTCTGCCAGTCGCTCCCGGGGAACAGGGGATAGGCCCCCTTCTCCCGGGCGAGCCGGGCGCTTGCCTCCACGGCCAGATAGTTGATCCGCTCGAACACCTCGTCCGCAAACGCAATGTGTTCCGGCTTTTCCCACGCGATGCCGCGCCGCGCCAGCATGTGATGGTAGCCGTGCACGCCCAGCCCGATGGCCCGGTAGCGCGCGTTGGTGATGCCCGCGTAGGCCACGGGATAGAAGTTCAGGTCGATGACGTTGTCGAGGGCCCGCACGGCGGTCTCAACCACCCTGCGCATGGCATCCTCGTCCTCCACCGGGAGCGTGCCCAGCGACAGGGACGCGAGGTTGCACACCACGAAATCCCCGGGCTTGGTGGTGGTCACCACCACCGTTTCGCCGTCCCTTGTCTCGATCTCCCGGGAGAGGAGCTCCGTCCCGCTCATGTTCTGGGCAATTTCGGTGCACAGATTTGAGCAGTAGATCATGCCCGCCTGGGGATTCGTGTTCATGCGGTTCACGCTGTCGCGGAAAAAGGCGAAGGGCGTGCCCGTTTCCACGGCTGATTTCAGGATCAGCCGCACCAGTTCCTTGAGCGGGATTTCGCGCTTGCGGATGCGGGCGTCCGCCACGCACTCCAGATAGCGCTTCTCCCACGTCTCACCGTAGGAATCCTCGAGGGAGTATCCTTTGACGGTCAAAATCTCGTGGGGGCACATGAGGTACCAGCTCTGGTTGAGGTCTTCCCGGGCCATTTTCCAGAAAAGATCCGGATAGCACACGCCGGGGAACACGTCGTGGGCCTTGAGCCGGTCGTCGCCGTTGTTCGTGCGCAGCTGTAAAAACTCGGGCAGGTCCTTGTGCCACGCGTCAAGGTACACCGCCACCGCGCCCTGGCGCATGCCCAGCTGATCCACGGCGACGGACGTGTCGTTGACCAGCTTGATCCAGCGGATGACGCCGCCCGCCGCGCCCTCAAAGCCCCGGATGGTGGAACCGGTGGCGCGCACCTTGCCGAAGTACATGCCCATGCCGCCGCCGAATTTGGAGACCTTGGCAAAGCTGTCCACGGAGTGGTAGATGCCCTCCAGGCTGTCGGGCACCGTGTCCACAAAGCAGCTGGAAAGCTGGTGGAAGGGCTTGCGCGCGTTTGACAGGGTGGGCGTCGCCATGGTCATCTGGAAAAGGCTCAGGGCGTCGTAGAATTTTTTGACCCACAGGAGCCGGTCTTTCTTTTCCGGCATGGCAAGGTGAAGCGCGATGCCCAGAAACATCTCCTGGGGCGTCTCCAGCGGAATGTGGCCCCGGGTGCGGATGATGTAGCGCGCCAGCATGAGGTCGAGCCCCGCGTAGGTGAACAAATCGTCGCGTTTTTCGTCCATGTACGCGGCGCATTCGTCGATTTCGGCCTTGGGATAGCTTTCGAGGATGTACGCGCCGTAAAGCCCCTCGTCGGTGAGATACCGGAGCTTTTCATAGAAGCCCCCGATGTTGCGCCGGGCCGTCTCAAGCGCCAGGGCGCGCCGGAACCGGAACATCAAAAGCCGGGCGGCGATGTACTCCCACTTGGGCGCCTCCTGGGTGGTAAGCTCGGCGGCCGCGCGCACAAGGGCGGAAAGCCGCCCCTCGGCGTCCATGTCGTTTTTTTCAAACGACTGGTACTTGGCCGCAAGCCGGGAAATGGCGTAGGCCTCGTCCGCGTAGTCCTTGGCGGCGCGGGTAAGGCACTCGGAAAGGCCCTCCACGCCCACGGCAAAGGCAATTTCCTTGACGGACGCGCGCCGCTTCGCCCGGGTCTCGCGGTAGAGGATGTAGCTCTTGGCGACGGCATAAAAGCCGGCGGCCATGAGGACGCGTTCCACGTTGTCCTGAATGGCTTCCACGGCCACAGAACCGCCATCCGGGAACGCGGCGGCCTCCACGCGAAGGAGCAGCGCCGAGAGCGTCTCCGGGCCGCAGGGCTCGCCGACGCTCTCAAATGCCCGGGCCATGGCGGATGTGATTTTGGTGGGGTCGTATGTCTCCTGTGCGCCGTTGCGCTTGACAATGAGCATGCGAAAACCTGCCTTTGTAATTGATGGGCTCTCTCAAAAGCGAATATGTATTTATACCCCCGATCCGACCCGGACGAAACGGCGGTTGCGCCATTCCCGGGAGCATGTGCGATGGACGGTACTATCGTTCTTTGATCAAGGCCGTCCGCACATTCATCTCCGTCAAGGCGCGGTAAACAACACTCGCAAAATCGCCGAACGCGGTGGATTGCGGCAGCGATTTTAACACTTTCATCAATGCATCCGGCTGCGGCAGGTCGTTCTTTTCATAAAACGCACCATAGTCACGATTGCCCGGCAGCGCGGATATTTTGCGCGCGATTTCCATCGGGTCGGCCGTCCGCAGGTCGCCCAGGCATGCCGTTTCCGCGCCTGTGTTGCCGACGAAAAGGCGCGCGTCGTGGTGCAAAGACAGATATAAGTCCTGCTGCGGTTTGGAGAACAATTCGTGCAAGGAAAGCCCGGCTTCAAACCTCTCCGCAACCGTTTCGGGCGTTTGCACCGTTTCGGGGTTTGGGAATGTAACGATGTCCCGACGCCAACGGCGGAGCAAATTCCGGAATTGCTCCAGCTGTTCAAACGTCGCGCGATACGGCTCGAACGCCATCATTCTTTTGTGGGGCGCAAAAACAGGAACCGCAAAGTAAACGCTGTCGGGTGAGCATTCTTCGAGAAGCGCGATCATCCCGTCGCCGTCTTCCGCGAAAAAACGATTCAGCATCAGAGAAACTTCGAGATGACAGCCTCTTGATTTTATGTAATCGGCGGCTTGAATCGCATGCGCAAAGGCGCCGCTTCCGCAAACCAGTTCGTCGTAATTTTTCCCGATGCCGTGTAAAGTAATGCCGAAGGTGCGACATCCGTGCGACAAGTAGGAATCCGTTACGACGTCGCGGTCGGGGCGCCGCATGAGCGCGATTCCCGTGGTCATCCCGTGGTGAAAATAGCGGATGCGGCTTGTCGCAGCCGCGGCGTCGAGAATCGCACAAATGTCCGGGTGGTTGATCGGTTCGTTGTCCAAGGTAAACGACGTCCCCTGCGGCAGAGATTCGGCGATTTCATCCAGCTTTTGAATGCACGCGAACGCATCCCGCGCCGTCATCATCGGCGCGGGTCCGCCGTTTACATAGCAATGCTTGCACCGCGTATTGCAGCCCGCGAGCAAAAAGTCAAAGTTGATCTCCATCTCCGCACCCCTTTCGGACGCGCACCCTCGATTTTTTATGATAACAGATCAAGACGAGCGGCGCAATCGCCGCTGCCTGATTCCGAACGGGGCAGCACACCGTCGGGGAAGGCGCTTGCGCCCGCCGTGCGCGATCGGTTGCGCCGTTCCCACTTTGCTGTTATAATGGTCGTTGCCAAATTCTATCATAAAAGAGGACGAGCATGAATAAAAAAGAAATTGCCGAGCTTCGCCGCCGGTTCAACCCCGACAGGAATAACATTACCCTCATTCGCGGCTGCTATGTGGACGAGAAGCGCCAGATCGTGTCAGAGCTGTGCGAGCCCGCGCTCTCCATCCCCATGGAGGAACTTGAAAAATACATGGCCATCTTCCGCCGCGCGCTCTCGGGCGACGCGGGCAAGAACCTTGCGGACGTGGTATTCCGCCCCGACCAGGTGATGGAGGGCGCGGAGCACAAGCTGCTCATGGCGCTCCGGGACACGCAGCTCCGGGACGAGAAAGCCATCTCCGCCTTTTACGAACGGGTCATCGATTCCCTCGCGCTGGAGGGGAACTACCTCATCCTGCTGGCCCACGACGCCTTCGACCTGCCCGCGAAATTTGCGGACGCGGAGTCGGAGGAGGTGTTTCAGTACATCCTCTGCGCCGTCTGCCCCGTAAAGCAGTCGCGGCCCGCGCTCAGCTACTTCGCCGTGGAGAACGAATTCCACAACCGCGTGCCCGACTGGGTGGTGGCCGCGCCGGAGGTGGGCTTCCTGTTCCCTGCGTTTGACGACCGGGCGACCAACATCTATAACGCGCTCTACTACACACGCGATGCCGCCGAATCCCACGAGGAGCTGACGGACGCGCTCTTCGGCGTGGAGATGCCCATGGCGGCCGCGGCCCAGAAGGAGGCGTTCGAGGCGGTTCTGGAGGATTCCCTGGCGGAGGACCTGAGCTACGAGGTCGTCATGGCCGTGCAGGGGGAGCTGCGCGAGAAGATCGAGGAGAAAAAGGCAGACAAGGAGGCGGAGGCGCCCACCGTCTCCAAGCACGAGGTTAAAAACCTTCTGCGCAAGCAGGGCGTGCCGGAACAGCGCGTGCAGGCGTTTGAGGAAAAATATGACGAAACGTTCGGAAAGGGCGTCGACCTTAACGTGCGCGCCGTGGCGGAAGTGAAAAAGCTCGAGCTTGTGACGCCGGACGTGGTGATCCGCGTGGCCCCCGACCGCGCGGACCTGGTGGAAACGCGGGTCATCGACGGGATCAAATATATCCTCATCCGCGCGGACGAGGGCGTCGAGGTCAACGGCGTCGATATCCGCATATGATGGACGCGCGCGTCGAGGCAGATCTCCGGCACAGCTACGGCATCTCGTTTGACGAATGCATGCCGGTGACCGGCGGCTGGCTGAACCTGAAGTGGAAAATTTCCACCGCCCGGGGCGAATTTCTGGTGAAACAGTTCAGCAATGAGCGATTCGACAAAACGAAGCTGATGCTGATCGAGGCCGCGCTTGAAAGGCAGATGGCGCTCCATTCGTTCGGCGTCCCCTGTCCGGCGATTTTGCCATGCGGGGGCCGCGCCATCCGGATCACGGACGGCGGGACGGCCTACATGGTCATGGAATTTTGCACGGGGCATGTGGAAAAACCGGAGACGGTCACGCCCGCGCAGATGGAGAGCCTGGGCGACGCGGCGGGGAAAATGCGTGGGGCGTTCGCGCGGCTTCCTGTGGAATCGGCCGCCGGATTTCCCCTCCGGGGCGAAGAGACGCTGGACGCTCTTTGGAAAAACTTCGAAACCCGCGCGGGGGAGTGCCCCGCGGACGCGCCCGCCGAATACCGGGCGGCGGTTCTCGCGCTGGAGCCGATTCTCAGGACACTGACACCCGCGTGGTTTGCGCGCCTGCCCAAGGGCATCGCCCACGAGGACTTTTCCCGCGACAACATGCTGTTCGAGGGAGACCGACTGTCCGCGATCCTGGATTTCGACCGCGGCCTGTATACATATGTCTGGCACGACCTCGGAAGGGCGCTCATGAGCCTTGTATTTGATGGGAGCAAGCCCGACATCGGGAAAATCGACGCGTTTCTGGTGGGCTACAACCGGCATCTGCCGCTTTCCCGCGCCGATATTGCGGACGCATTCAGACTCGCGTGGTGCGTCGAAACCCCGTGGTGGATTCAGCCCCAGTTCTTCGGCCAATGCCAAGAGGAGAAGGTTATGCGTTTCCGGGATGAAATGCTTTGGCTCACGGAAAACTGGTTCGATCTTGATGCGATGCTCCGATAGGACGACTCGCCGCAAAAATCCGCCGCGCGAAAGCGCGGCGGATTTTTATGGAATATGTTCTCGCACGTTCGGCTTGCCCGCAGGTGTCCCTTTTCCCGTATGCCTGGGGTTTCCCCCTGTCAATGCCATCGGCGCGCGGCTGGGATAGCATTTCCAACCACGTGGATCCTCGCGCAACGTTTATTTCGCAAGCGCTTCCTTGATCTGCGCGCGGAACTCCGCCTCGGTTGCGCACACGACGTGTTCGCCGTCGATCTTGCCGTGCACCTTCCCCGCGCATTCCGGGTGCTTTTTGTTGCACTTCCCGAAACAGCCGATCTTGACCTCGCCGCCCAATGCCTTGATGTCCTTTTTCAGCGCTTTGACGTCCAGCCCGGAGCATTTTTCGCAAACCTTCACCTTTTTCATGAATTTCACTCCTTTGCGTGTCATATACCCCGGGCGCGGGGATGTGAAGCGCTATCCGCCGATCCTTTGAAGGCCCCGCGACACGTTCACCAGAAAATCCTGGGCGTTGGCGATGAAGCTCGTCACGGACAGGCTCCCTCGGTCGCGCAGCTTGTTGACCGCAAACTCGGAAATGTCCACCGTGTGGATGAACAGCGGGCGCACGGCGCCGTTCACCACCCGGAACGCGGGCGTCATGTTGCCCACCGCGATGGTGTGCAGCTGCGTCGCCAGGCAGATGACCGTTGTCGCCCGGCGGATGAGGGCGCGGGTGGCGTCCTGACCCCGGTACACGTCGGCGTAGACCTCCGGCAGCGGCCCGTCGTCGCGGATGGAGCCGGTCAGCACAAAGGGCACGCCCTTTTTCACCAACGCGGCCATGATGCCGTCCGTAATGCCGTAGCGCTTGATAAACGCCGGGATGGAACCGCAGGCGCGCACCTTGTTGATGACGTCGATGTGGTGGTAATGGCCGTCCGGAACCAGGGCCTGGGTGTAAATATCCTGTCCCAGCGCGGTCTTGAAAAGCCCGCCCTCGAGATCGTGGGTCGCCAGCGCGTTTCCCGCCTGGAGCGCGTTCACGTAGCCGCGCTCAATGAGCCCCGCCATGGCGTCCCGGGCATCGGAGTCAAACGAGCACGCCGGGCCGAGCACCCATAAAACGTTCCCGTGCTCGCGTTCGTGGCGGAGAAGCTCGTACAACGCGTCATAGTCCCGGGAATAGCTGGTCTCCCGGGAGCGGCCCTTGCGGAAGGCGAAACCGTCCGACCCGCCCGCGCGCGGCGCAAAGCCGTCCATGTGGACGTATACGCCCTCCTCGCCCCGCTCGGCACGCCCCAAAACCACCATTTCCCCCGCTTTCAGGGTGCGGAATTCGCGCACGGTGATTTTTCCCTCGTCCACAACGGCGACGCAATCCATGCGGCTTTCCTCCGCCAGCAGCCAGCGACCGCCCATTTTAAAGTATTCCGGGTAGATGGACGTGGCGTGATAGCCGTCGGGCGCGACGGCGTCCATGGGCGCGGGGGCGAGGCGTGCGTCGGGCGCGTTTCGCAGGGGGGAGGCGGTAAAGTCGGGGGCCTTGTAGCGCGGCATGTCGAACATATTGCATACTCCTTTGCATATATACATCCATTATCGTACATGCGTGCCGGACGGATGTCAATACGCCGCAAAAATTTTGGGAACCCGCCCCGCCCTGTTGCGCCGGAGGGCCGGCTCCTGTATGATAGACGCCATGGGGGTGAAAGGATGAACCAAACAATCGGAAAATGCGCCGCGTGGGTTAACGCGGCGGCGGTGGCGGGCTTCGCGGCCTCCATGCTCATTGATTCCTATTCCATGAGCTGCCTTTCGAGCATCGTCATCGCGCTGAGCTTCGCCGCGCTGGCGTCGGCGTTCTCGGCCCAGGCCCCGGCGGACAGACAGGCCGCGGGCCGCGCGGCCGCCGCATTCGCGGCCATGTACGCGGTGCTCAATGCCTCGGTGTATTTCATTCAGCTCGCCGCGGTGGAAGGCGCAAACCTGCCTGACGAAATCGCGAATCTCGTCGACTACCGCAGATTCGGCATGATGTTCGCGCTGGACATGATGGGCTACGGCCTCATGGCCGTTTCGACCTTTTTCGCGGCCCTCTCGTTCCGCGCCGGGGACCGCCCCGACAAATGGCTCAAGGGCCTGCTGTTTATCCACGGCGGTTTCGCCATTCCCTGCCTGGTCATGCCCCTGCTCGGCATATTCCGCGCGGACATGCCCGGCGGCGACCTCATGGGCACGCTGATCCTGGAATTCTGGTGTGCCCTGTTCCTCCCCATCGCCCTTCTTTCGGTCCGCCACTTCAAAAAACCCACATAAAGCAAATGCGGCGGCGCGGGGCTTGGGCCCTGG
>JAEYRW010000125.1 GCA_023435435.1 Bacillota bacterium
CCCGCGCCCAAGGCCGCCGCGCCCGCGCCCGCCGGCGGAGAGGCCGTTAAATGCCCCATGCCCGGAACCATCCTCGACGTGAAGGTCGCAGTCGGTCAGTCCGTGAAAAAGGGCACCGTGCTTGCCATCCTCGAGGCCATGAAGATGGAAAACGAAATCCTTGCTCCCCGCGACGCGGTTGTGGCCGCCCTGTCCGTTTCGAAGGGATCCACTGTCAACGCCGGCGATACCCTGGTTACGCTGGGTTAAGCGGGAGGGCGCTTTACAATGTTTAAAAGAGCAAACCGTGTCCGCGCGTTTGTATGCCTGCTGATTCTATTCGTGCTGACCGCGACGCTTGTTGCGTTCGCGGAGGAAACCCCCGCCACCACCGCCGCGCCCGAAACCGGGACGACCGAACTGAACGCCGCCGCGGATGTCACGGCGAGCCCCTATGACGTGCCCGGCACGGACACCGTCGTCGGCGACGGCTCGGTGCTCCCCAAGGAGGGCGAAAACAACGACCCCGTCCTCGATTTCTGGTCGGGCATCAAGAACATCTGGGCGTCGACGGGCTTCGTCGCGGGCGACTGGAAACAGTACACCATGCTTGCGGTTGCCTGCCTGCTCCTGTACCTTGCCATCGTCAAGAAGTTTGAGCCGCTGCTGCTTTTGCCCATCTCATTCGGCATGCTGCTCGCGAACCTTCCCCTTGCGGGCATGATGGACAATCCGACCTATAAAATTTTTACATCCGCGAAGGAAGCGGCCGCCTACGGCGATTACTACAAAAAAGCCGTTGAGGTCGTCCTGAACAGCTCCGGCGACACCGTCTACCGCGTGCTTTATCAGAACGGCGGACTTCTGCACTACCTCTACCAGGGCGTCAAGCTCGGCATCTATCCCCCGCTCATCTTCATGGGCGTCGGCGCGATGACGGACTTCGGCCCGCTGCTTGCCAATCCCAAATCGCTGCTCCTCGGCGCGGCCGCCCAGTTCGGCATCTACGTCGCGTTCGTGCTCGCGGAGTTGTGGGGCTTCGGCGCCTCGTCGGCCGCCTCCATCGGCATCATCGGCGGCGCGGACGGCCCGACGGCCATCTACGTCACCACCAAGCTCGCGCCCCAGCTCCTCGGCCCCATCGCTGTTGCGGCCTACAGCTACATGGCGCTTGTGCCCGTCATCCAGCCGCCGATCATGAAGGCGCTCACCACAAAGAAGGAGCGCATGATCATCATGGAGCAGCTGCGCCCCGTGTCGAACACGGAGCTCGTCATCTTCCCGATCATCGTGACCATCCTCGTGAGCCTTCTTCTCCCCGCCGCCGCATCGCTCATCGGCATGCTGATGCTCGGCAACCTCATGCGCGTTTCCGGCGTGGTGGAGCGTCTTTCCAAGACCGCGCAGAACGAGCTGATCAACATCGTCACCATTTTCCTGGGCCTCACCGTCGGCGCGACGACCAATGGCGCGACCTTCCTCAAGGCTGAAACGCTCAAAATCATCGTTCTGGGCGTGCTGGCCTTCGGATTCGGCACCTCGGGCGGCGTGATTCTCGGCAAGCTCATGAACCTCATCTCCGGCGGCAAGATCAATCCGCTGATCGGCTCCGCGGGCGTTTCGGCCGTCCCCATGGCGGCACGCGTCTCCCAGGTGGTCGGCCAGAAGGAGAACCCGAGCAACTTCCTGCTCATGCACGCCATGGGCCCCAACGTCGCGGGTGTCATCGGTTCGGCCGTGGCGGCGGGCGTGTTCCTTGCCCTGTTCTCTCACTAATATCTATGTAAGGAGGTAAAAAATCGTGGGAAAAGTAATGATTACAGATACGATTCTGCGCGATGCGCACCAGTCGCAGGCCGCGACCCGCATGCGCACAGAGGATATGCTCCCCGCGTGCGACGTGCTCGACAAAGCGGGCTATTATTCCCTCGAGTGCTGGGGCGGCGCGACGTTTGACGCGTGCCTGCGCTTCCTCAACGAGGACCCGTGGATCAGGCTGCGCAAGCTGAAGGAAGCGCTTCCCAAGACGAAGCTCCAGATGCTCTTCCGCGGTCAGAACATCCTCGGCTACAAGCACTATGCCGACGACGTGGTCGACGAGTTCGTCCGCCTGTCCATCAAAAACGGCATCGACGTCATCCGCATCTTCGACGCCCTCAACGATCCCAGGAACCTCGAGCGTGCCATCAAGGCCACAAAGAAGTTCGGCGGCATCGCGGAGGTGGCACTCAGCTACACCAGCAGCCCCGTCCATACGGAGGACTACTTCGTGGAGCTGGCCATTGAGCTTGAGAAGATGGGCGCGGACAACATCTGCGTGAAGGACATGGCGAACCTGCTTTTGCCCTATCAGGCATACTCCCTCGTCAAGAAGCTCAAGCAGGGCCTCAAGCCCACAACCCTGGTTCACATGCACACCCACAACACCACGGGTACCGGCGACATGGTGTACCTCAAGTCCATCGAAGCCGGCGCGGACATCGTGGACACCGCGCTCTCCCCCTTGGGCAACGGCACCGCGCAGCCCGCCACAGAGGCGATGGTCGCGACGCTGCAGGGCACCGAGTACGATACCGGCATCGACCTCAATGAGCTGACCAAGGCCACCGAGCACTTCCGCGGCGTGGCCGACAAGCTCCAGAAGGAAGGCTGGCTCGATCCCAAGGTTCTGCGCGTGGACGTCAACACCCTCAAATATCAGGTGCCGGGCGGCATGCTTTCGAATCTCATCAGCCAGCTCAAGCAGGCCGGCAAGTCCGACCTTCTCTATGATGTGCTCGCGGAGGTGCCGCGCGTTCGCAAGGACTTCGGCTATCCGCCGCTGGTCACCCCCACCAGCCAGATCGTCGGTACCCAGGCCGTCATGAACGTGCTCGCCGGCGAGCGGTATAAGATGAACCCCAAGGAGTCCCAGGCGCTCATGGCCGGCGAGTACGGCCGCCTGCCCGCCCCCGTGGACGAAGCGGTGCGCAAGAAGGTCATCGGCGACCGCAAGGTCATCACCCACCGCCCCGCGGACGACCTCAAGCCCGAGCTCGAGACCTACCGCAAGGAGATCGGCCAGTACATCACGCAGGATGAGGACGTCCTCTCCTACGCGCTGTTCCCGCAGGTCGCCGAAAAGTTCTTCCAGGCCCGTCAGGCCTCCCAGCTCAAGCTCGACAACTCCGTCTTCGACAAGAAGAACAACGCAATGCCCGTGTAGGAAGGCGAGGGGAACAACACCGGGGGGCTCCGCCC
>JAEYRW010000206.1 GCA_023435435.1 Bacillota bacterium
CCGCCGCCCTTTCGGGCGCGCCGGACGGAATAGACGAGGGCCGCGACGACGGCGGCCGCGATGAGCGCGATGAGGATAAAATCAATGAGCTTCATAAAAAACACCCCCGTCCCTATGATACCCGGCGGGGGTGGCATTTTAACACAGGAGTGCGCCGATTTGATAGACGACGAAGGCGATCAGCCATGCCACGGCGCACTGGAGCACCACCACGCCGAGGGTCTTGAGCCCGCTGCCCAGCTCGCGCCGGATGGTGGCCACGGCGGCGACGCAGGGCGTGTAGAGAAGGGTGAAGAGCAGAAAGCTCACGGCGGAGAGCGGGGTAAACAGCGCGGGCAGCGCGGTTCTTAACTCGGTGGCGGTGGTGGACAGAAGCACCGACAGCGTGCTCACCACGGCCTCCTTGGCGGTGAATCCGGAAATGAGCGCGGTGGTCACCCGCCAGTCGGCGAAACCCACGGGATAGAAGACGGGGGAGAGGACGCGGCCCACGGCGGCAAGCAGGCTGTGGGCGGAATCGGCCACCACGTTGAGCCGGGCGTCGAAGGTCTGAAGAAACCAGATCAAAACGGTCGCAACGAATATGACGGTGAACGCCCGGGCGAGGAAATCCCGCGCCTTGTCCCAAAGCAGGAGCAATACATTGCGCGGCGAGGGGAAGCGGTAGTTGGGCAGCTCCATCACAAAGGGCACGGGCTGGCCCCGGTAGGCCGTGCCCCGAAGCGCCAGCGCCGCGAGAATGCCCACCGCGATGCCCGCGACGTACAGACAGATCATCACAAGCCCCGCAGTCTTGGGAAAAAACGCCGCGGCGAACACCGCGTAGATGGGAATCTTGGCGGAACAGCTCATGTAGGGCGTGAGCAGGATGGTCATCTTCCGGTCGCGGTCGGAGGACAGGGTGCGCGTGGCCATGATGGCGGGCACCGTGCAGCCGAAGCCGATGAGCATGGGCACGAAGCTCCGGCCCGAAAGCCCGATCCGGCGCAGGGGCTTGTCCATGATGAACGCCACCCGGGCCATGTAGCCCGTGTCCTCGAGAATGGAGAGGAAGAAGAACAAAACCACGATGATGGGCAGGAAGGACAGAACGCTCCCCACCCCCGCGAAAACGCCGTCGATGAGCAGGGAATGCACCACCGAATTGAGCCCGTAGGCGGTGAGCGCCCGGTCGACGAGGCCCGTCAGGGCGTCGATGCCCCAGGACAGAATGTTCGACAGAAAGGCGCCGAACACGTTGAAGGTCAGGTAAAACACCAGAAACATCACCAAAAGAAACACCGGAAGCGCGGTGTACTTCCCGGTGAGCACCCGGTCCATGCCGATGCTCCTCGTGTGCTCCCGGCTCTCGCGCGCCTTGACCATCCCCTCGGCCACAACGCCCTCGATGAAGGAATAGCGCATGTCGGCGAGCGCCGCGTTGCGGTCGAGGCCCGTCTCGCGCTCCATCTCGACCACCGTGTGTTCGAGGGTCTCCCGCTCGTTCTGGTCGAGCCCCAACTGGTCCGCCAGCTTCGGATCGCCCTCGATGAGCTTTGTGGCGCAGAATCGGGGGGAAATGCCCGCCTCCGCCGCGTGATCCTCGATGAGATGCGCCACCGCGTGAATGCAGCGGTGCACCGGCCCCTCCGGGCAGAAGTCCAGCACCTGGGGGTATGTTTTTTTGCGCGCCACCTCGAGGGCGCGGTCGATCAGCTCCGAAATGCCGTCGCCCTTGGCGGCGGAAATGGGCACCACCGGCACGCCCAGCAGCTTCGACAGCTTTTTCACGTCCGCCGCGCCGCCGTTTTTCATGACCTCGTCCATCATGTTCAGGGCGATGACCATGGGCACGCGCAGTTCCAGAAGCTGAAGGCTCAAATAGAGGTTTCGTTCGATGTTGGTGGCGTCCACGATGTTGATGATGCCGTCGGGCTTCCCGCCCACGATGAAGTCGCGCGCGACGATCTCCTCGGTGGTGTAGGGCCGGATGGAATAGATGCCGGGCAGATCCACCACGCGGTTTCCCTTGGCGGAGCGGATTTCCCCCGCCTTCTGGTCCACCGTCACCCCCGGGAAGTTGCCCACGTGCTGATTGGAGCCCGTGAGCGCGTTGAACAGCGTCGTCTTTCCGCAGTTCTGGTTTCCCGCCAGCGCGAAGATCATTTCGGCACCACCTCGATCCAGCGCGCCTCGTCCACCCGCAGGGTCAGTTCGTATCCCCGGATGCGGATCTCGATGGGATCGCCCATGGGCGCGACCTTCTGAAGCGCCACTTCCGTGCGCGGAATGAGCCCCATGTCCAGAAACCGGAGCCGCAGCGCACCCTCGCCGCCCACCGCCGCGATGACCGCCCGTTCGCCCGGTTTCAACTGATTCAGCGTCATTTCGTCGCCCTCCACCGCATATTCCGCCCCATAGGTTAGCACCAGCTAACGCATATGTCAACGCAAATGAGGGAATTCGTTTGAATTTTACTTTTGCGCGGGGGCGCGATTTTCCGAAAGACGCCTTCAGCGAATGTTCATTGCTCGTTCATGGGGGGATCAAAACAGCCTGCTATGCTGTGTTCATCCGGGAAACGGAAGGGACCACAAAATGAGTAAAAAGCGGCTCTTATCCATTCTTATGGTATTGTCGATGATGATCAGCGCCATGGACGCCGCGGCGGAAACCGCGGCGACCAACGCGCCCCCGACGCGGCAAGACGGCGCGCCTTCGGGGAATCCGCCGTCGGGCGAAGCGCCGGACGCGGCCATGGGCGGCGGCCAGCCTGAAAGCCGCACGGCGGTCAACGTCTATGCGGAGGATACATCCGCCGACGGCGAGACATACGAATCCACCGGCACGGACGAAAACGCGATCCTGGTGACGGACGGCACGGTGGACATCTCGAACGCCACCGTCAGCCGCACCTCCGGGGACAGCACGGGCGGTGACAATTCCAGCTTTTACGGCGTGGGTGCGGCGATTCTCGCAACCGGCGGCACCACGACCATTACGGGTTCCGCCATCACCACGGACGCGGCGGGCGGCGCGGGCGTCTTCGCCTACGGGGACGGCGTCATCTATGCATCCGACAGCACCATCGATACCGCGCAGGACACCTCCGGCGGCATCCATGTGGCGGGCGGCGGCACGTTGTATGCCAAGGACCTCACCGTGGAGACGGACGGCAATTCCGCGGCGGCGATCCGCTCCGACCGGGGTGGCGGAACCATGGTGGTAGACGGCGGCAGCTATACGTCGAACGGAACCGGTTCCCCCGCGGTCTATGTCACGGCGGACATCACCATCAACGGCGCGGCACTTACCGCCGCCGCCGCCGAAGCGCTCTGCCTTGAGGGGCTCAACAGCGTGCGGCTCTATGACTGCGATTTGACGGGCAACATGCCGGATCAGGACCAGAACGACAACACCTGGACGGTGATTCTCTATCAGAGCATGTCGGGCGATGCCGAAGTCGGCGAGGGCCGGTTCGAGATGGTCGGCGGCACGCTCACTGCCGAGAATGGCGGGGTGTTCTATACCACCAACACCGAAAGCGAGTTCGTTCTCTCGGGCGTCGAGATCGCGGCGGCCGACGAAAGCGAGTACTTCCTGCGCGCAACCGGCAACGCCAACGCCCGCGGCTGGGGCACCGCCGGCGCAAACGGCGCGGACTGCACGTTCACCGGCATCGGACAGGCCATGAACGGCGACGTCATCTGGGACAGCATCTCCCAGCTCGACCTCTACCTCACAAGCGGCAGCGTGCTCGCCGGCGCGGTGATCGATGACGAATCCTGCGCGGGCGAGGGCGGCGATGGGTACAGCGCGCTGTTCATCGACGCGGATTCCGCTTGGATCGTCACCGGCGACAGCACCGTCACACTGCTCAACTGCGCGGGCACCATCGCGGACGCGGACGGCAACGCCGTCACCGTCGTTGGAACCGACGGCGCCGTGTACGTCCAGGGCACGAGCGTCTACAGCGTCACCGTGGTCAGCTACGCAGGGACCTGCGACTTGACCGGCGCGGGCACGGCCGGCAGCTTCGACGGTTGCGCGGTTCAGTGCTAAAATTGCGCAAAAAAGCCGCGGGCCCTCTTGAAGGGGCCCGCGGCGGAGACCGTTGCCAAATCCGTTACT
>JAEYRW010000047.1 GCA_023435435.1 Bacillota bacterium
GGCACGGACTTCGCCACCCGGACGCGGACGGGGATGTCCGCCGCGATGTCCAGCGAAACGTGGTCCCGGGACGGCCCTTCCAAAATGATCCACGCGGCCTGGAACGACGCCGTCTCGCCCAGAAGCGCGCTCGCCCGGCTGTAACCGCCGCGCGGCGCCTCGTCCAGAAACACCTTTTCAAGGGGGGATGTGAGTCTGAGATCGATTTTCATGGGGAACACCTCTCACGTTCTGACGAATTTTTCCGTAAATTCCCGGTCCGCGCGCCGCTCCGCCGGATTTTCCCGGGTGAGCGCCCAAGTGTCCGTGACCCGGCGCTCGAGGGCGAAGCACGGATCGCCCGAAAGCGCCGTCGCCTGCAGGATGGGCAGAGCCGCCCGCCGCGCCATTTCCGAAAGAAGATCGCCCGCGTCCGTCCGCGCGCCGATGAGCCGGATGTACTTCGGCCGGGAGTACGATTCTGCCAGCTCCGCGGTGAGCCCGACGAGCGCGTGGGCCGCCAGCCGCGCGATGCGCGCGTAGGTGTACCGCTTGCACTTGACCCGGGCGATGAAGTCCGCGAGATCCGCCGCCTCGGCCGCCGCCCGCGCCGCGCGGTTTTCAAGGCCCTCCGCCACGTCCGGGAGGCGCGCGATCCCCGCCGCGCCCAGCGCGCGGAGCGCGTGGAGGAAAAGGTCGTCCGCCCCGTGCCGCGCCGCCATTTCGCGCGCCTGAAACCGCGCGCTTTCGGGAAGCCCCCGCGCCGCGGCCTCCAAATCGCCCCGGGCAATCGCCGCGCGGACGGCGGTCGCGGAGGCGATGTCGCCGGTTTTGGTGGAGTGGTAGTCGTTGGTGCGGGGAATCGTAAACGCTTTGGGCACGCCTTCCCCCAGCCTGCGCAGCGCGCGCAGATATTCCACGGCCAGTATGTCGTTGGGCCGCGCCTCCGCGCCGCCCAGACCCAGCGCCGCCTCCGCGCGTCCCCGCGCCCGGGCCAGCGTCTCGCCCCGGGCGAGGGCGTCCGAAATGTGCGCGCGCAGCTCCGCCGACTCGTCTTCCCGGACGTCCGCGAGCCGGTTCAGGGCGGAAAGGTCGCCCGACTCGCTGCCGAATGAAATGGCGTCCGCGCCTAAACCCGCAATGAGCCTGACCCCCGCGTCCGCGAACTTGTCCGCCGTGCGGCAGCCGAACAGCGCCGGGAGCTCCACCACCGCGTCCGCGCCGTTTAAAAGCGCCGCCCGGGCCCGCGCCCACTTGGAGGCGGGCGTCAGCTCCCCCCGCTGGGAGAGGTGGCCGTTCATCACGCACACGATTTTGCCGTAGCCAGCCGCGCGCGTTTTTTCGATATGCAGTTTGTGGCCGTTGTGAAACGGATTGTACTCCGAAACGATGCCTGCGATTTTCATGCCCCTATTGTACCGGATCGCGGGACGATTGACAAGCGGCGCATTGGGCGATACTAGGGACAAAGGGAGTGATTTGGGCATGAAAAAACCCATCCTGACCGCGCTTTTCGCGCTTTTCGCGCTGATGACCAGCTGCGCCAAGACGGGGGAGGCCATCACCATCGACGAAATCGCGGCGGCGAACACCGAGGATCAACTCTTCTCCCGCCACGCCGCGTTTTCCATCAACACCGTTTATTACGACGCGGACAAAAACGAGACCTTCTCGACCTACCAGGCCATCGGGAAGTCCGGCGACCAGTACGCCGCAGCCTACGAGGACGCGGACGGCTATACGGAATACCTCGACGCGGGCACGGTCTACTACTTTGACCCCTCGGCGGGGGAATATACCGTGCTGGCGTTTTATCCGGGCATGCTCGACGAATACGTGGCGTCCTACGGCGACTACCTGTTTCTCTCCAACGAGGGCTCTGTCATCGGCGCCGCGTCGACGTCCGGCGGCGAGACGAAGGTGGACGTCACGCTTACGCGCTCGGACGTGAACGCGCCGTTCCTGGATTCGCTGGGCTTCGGAAGTCCCGACGGCATCCGCGTTGCCTACTCCCTCGACGCCAAGACCAAGGAAGTGCGCGGGTATGAGCTCTACGCCGTGAAGGGCGACACGGAATCGCTGGTGCTCAAGACCAGCGTGTCCGCGCTGGACGCGCCGCCTCCGGCGCCCGACTACGTGGCGCAGTTAAAGAACCCCGCCGAGACGCGCACCATTACCGTCGTCGCCCCGGACGGCACGCAGACGCAGTACGTCGTCGCCAAGGACGCCATGTTCACCATGTCCTTTCCCGAGCAATACGGCGCGTACCTCGATGCCCAAGGCACGACGCCGGTGGCCGAGGAGGATTTGCGCGGAAAGGACGCGACCATCTACCTCATCGACCAGAGCGCGGCGTGAGCCGCCGGAAGTCCGCCGGGACCAGCTCGTAATCCACGGACGATTGGAGCGCGCCCAGCTGATCCCGCCACGAATCGCGGTTGACGCGGACCCTTTTGAAGCCGAGCTTTTCGTACACGTGCTGGGCGCGAACGTTTTTGAGGTTCGTGTCCAGCGCGATTTTTTGATACCCCCGGGAAAACAGCTCCTCAATGAGCATGCGCAGAAGCCGCGTGCCGTGGCCCTTTCCGCGCTTGTCCGCCGCGCAGATTTTGATGCCGATCACCGCCGCGCCGCCGCCCAGGTTCCGGTAATTCATCTCTCCGATGGGGGCGCCGTCGAGCTCCAGAATGAGAAGGCGGTGCGTGTCGTCGGAGTCTCCCGCCATGTTCTCAATCACCCGCGCGGGGCAGGTACCCAGCCCGTTGGGGAAGCCCGCGTGGGCCATCACCGCGCCGTCGTTCCACCACGCGCACAGAAGATAGGCGTCGTCCGGCGTCGCGTTTCTGATTTTCAGGTTGTCGTGCGTCAGAAGCATCCGGTCCTCACAAAAGCGCCGCCTCGATCCGCTCGAGCATGCGGCGGTAATGATCATCCTTGTTGTATAAAACCGTCTCGACGAATTCAGCGAAGGGAACGAGCCTCGCGCCCGCCACCTCGCGCGCCGAGAGGTTCAGTTTCTCGGGATCGTCGACGTCGATCCGCGCACCATATATGTCCGAAATCAGCCCGTGGTCCTGGCCGTCCCAATCCTCCACCTGCCGCCCGGCGAAGAAGCAGTCGGCGGGGTTGACCGCGATGCCCAGTTCCTCTTCGGCCTCCCGCGCGGCGGCCTCGGCGCCGGTTTCGCCGTGCTGCACGCCGCCGCCGGTGACGTCCCATTGGCCGGGATAGTAGCGCGCCTTCAGGGAGCGCTGCTGGAGAAGGTAGCGCCCATCGGCATTTTTCAGAATGATGTGGGCATGGTAGAGATATTCGCCCGGCCCGATTTTCGTCCCCTTTTCGATGACCTTTCCGGTAAACGCGCCGTCGCGCGTGAATACGTCCCGAAGCTCCATCAAACCACCTCCCGACTATGATAACACACAAGTCGGGAGGTGAAAAGCCGTTATTTCAAAATGATGTCCTCATCGGCGTGTTCGCCGCTGACCGCGTACACGGGCCGAAGGCTGAACGCCGCCGCGTCATCCGAGGGCAGTTCAAATTCCAACGATAACGCGCGCCCGCCATCCTCGCTTTCCTCCGACAGATCGCCTTCAAGGGGCGTGCCGTCCACCACCAGCACATAGTCGACAAGGATGTCCGCACCGCTTTCGGCGAGCTCGTCCATCGAATTCCAGGGAACCGTCCATTCGGCGGGAATCTTCATTTCGATGGTGGCGCGGGCGTTGACAGGCGTAACGAGGAGGCGCGCCGCGGCTGAATAGGTCTCGCACGCGTAGCTTCCCTGATACCAGTTTACCCGGTCGGTGGAGCGCGGCACCTCCACGGCTACATCCTGGGTTTGGACGGGGCCGGTCATGACATAGCTGCCCGTCGCATCGCGGTAATAGTAAAGCTTTTGGGAGCGGACATTGAGCGCCAACGAGAGGGAATCCTTGTTCCGGGCGGCGTCGGGGAGAGGCGTCTCGAATTCAATGTACGTGCCGCCCTCCACCGCCGTATTGATGAAGCTCGTCATTTCCGTGCCGTCCGCCAGGGATACGCCGTCGCCGAGATAGACAGATTGGCAGATGAACCCCGCCGCGCCGGTTTCATTCAGCTTTTTTTCAAACAGCGCGCATTCCTCGTCCGACAAAAGCTCGTTGAAGGATACCGCCGCCGCGCCCTCCCCGCCCATGACGGCTTCCCGAAATTCCTCAAATTCGGGGTGTCCAGGACTGAATGTCATGTCCGCCGCCGCGACGCCCTCTACGGCGTAGCCCAGCGCGAGCTGTTCGCCGTCGTAGTAGGTTTGTTTGACAGAAAGCGTCACGCCGGGCGCGACGGTCAGCGCCTCCGAGGTGCTTCCGGCATTGGAGAGGCCGTCCATTGCCTCGTATTTTTCGTCATTGCCGTTCGCGTACATCCCCTTCATGCCACCGAAGATGCTCGTAAACACCCCCGTCGCGTAGGCGATCCCCGCCGCGAGCAAAAGAACCAGTGCCGCGGTCAGCGCGATTGTCAGCTTCCTCTTCACCTTCTTTGCCCGTCCTTTCATGATTCGTTCCTCCAGCGCGGGCGTTATTTCGACGCCCGCAAGCGCGCGGTTCAGCCGCTCCTTGAGCCTATTCATCGAAATACCACCCCTTCAGCCTGTCTTTGAACCGCGCGCGGGCGCGCTTGAGCCGGTTGTATACCGCCTCCCGCGTGACGCCGAGCGTTTGGGCCACCTCGTCCGCCCTCATTTCCCGGTAATAGTAAAGGATTACGCATTCCCGCTCCTTCCGGGGAAGGCGCATGACCGCCCGCGCAACGGTTGCGTCCTCATACCGGTCTGGCGCACCTGCCTCCGGGAGCCTGTCCGTGGGCCGTGCGCGCAGCCAGGACGCACGGCGCATCGTCTTGCAGGTGTTGATGGCGATGCGGGTCAGCCACGTGCCAATCTCACTTTCTCCGCGAAACTTGTCCATGGCGCGGAACGCCTTCCAAAACGTTTCCTGCACGGCGTCCTCGGCGAGCTGCCTGTCCCCAAGATACAGAAGGCACATGCGCAAAAGCCCTGTACCATGGCGCCGCACCAACGCCCGGAAGTGCTCCTCATCCGCCTTCACCCCATCACCTCCACACCCATTAGACGCGCGTGCCATGCTAAATTGGTCTTAAAAATATAAAAGTCGCGGGGTTTCCGGTGTTACCGTTTTATCTATGCCACGAAAAAACCGCCGGACGGTTTGCCGTCCGGCGACCCAGGAGATTCTTTCGGTTTACTCCGCGCAACAGGCACTGACCCACGCGATAAAGTTGGTCGCGGCGTCCCCCGTGCGCTCGGCCTGGGCGTGGCCCTGGCCCCAGACGGTGGCGAAGTCGACGTCCGCCACGTCCGCGTTTGCCTGAAGCGCCAGGGCGAGGTTGGTCTCCACCGTCAGCGCGGTGTCGCCCTGCTCGATGCCCGTGCGGATGCGCCAGTATTTGGCCACGGTGGATGTGCCCGCGCCGTCATAGTACGCGCTCAGGTAATACATGGGGTTGTACATGTCCACCCGGGACTGCACGGAGTTGCCGAGACTGTCCACCGCCTGGAGGTCGTCCGCGTAGGCGACGACGTAGGAGGCGTCCCAGCCGGTGAGCCCGGCGTACGCGGATTCGTTTGCCGCCAGCAGCGCGGCGAGGGTGGAATCAAAGTGGGACAGGTCGGATTCGCCGGTGCCGAACAGGTCGTTTTCCGCTTCGGAGAGATTCAGATCGTCGAACGCGCCCACGTCCTTGGTTGCGTTCTTCATGTGCGTCACGAAGTCCGCAAGGCTCGTGATGGAGGCGGTGCCGGTGGCCGCGTCGTAACTCACCCACGCGCTGTCCGCGTTCAGGGAATCGATGTAGTCCTGCACGGTTTCATAGGTCGTGCCGGCCGTGGCGGAGGTGTTTGCGTCGGTGCCGTCCGCACCCGGCCCGCCGTTTTCCGGCGTGCCCGTGGCGTTCGCGTCCGGCGCACTGTCCGTCTTGGCGGTGGCGGAGGTGTTTGCGTCGGTGCCGTCCGCACCTGGCCCGCCGTTTTCCGGCATGCCCGTGGCGTTCGCGTCCGGCGCACCGTCCGTCTTGGCGGTGGCGGAGGTGTTTGCGTCGGTGCCGTCCGCACCCGGCCCGCCGTTCCGGCCGGGGCGCTGATCCGCCTGCCCGGTCGGAGCGTCCCCCATTTCCCCGCTTCCGTCGGGGAGGGCGCTCATCTCGCTCCCCCCCTCGGTGTAGGGGAACGCGGTGTCGGAAAGGAAATTGTTCAGCGAGGTTTCGACCTCCGAAACGAGATAGTCGTAATAGCTGCCCGCCGCGTAGATGCCGTCTGTTGATTCGGTGAGCGTCAGCGCGTTCCCGTTCTCATCCACCAGGCCCAACACGTTCAGATACTGTGCGTACGCGGCGGCGAGGTCATTTGAAAGCGCCTTGGTGAACGTCCCGTCCGCACGGGTGCCGTCGTCCGCGTACTGGCCCATGTTCCATTCGTAGGCCTCGTCGGCTTCGTCAAGGCTGGTGATGGGGCACCAGCACATGGCGCCGAGCACCGCGTCGGAGAGCGCGTCTCCCTGATCGTCCTGGGCAGCCGCGCCGATGGCGGCGAGATAGGGTGCGTAGAGCGCGCTGTCTCCGGTGGCGCCCAGAAGGGCGCTCTGCGCGCCGCCGCCGCTCATGCCGAAGGAGAAGACGCGCGCCGCGTCGCCCGGCAGGGACGAGGCGTTGTAGCGCAGATAAAGGATGGCGGCCTTGAGATCGGTGACGCCCCAGGGCGCGCCGCCCTCGTAGGTCAGGTTGCCGCTCTCGTCAGAACCGTTGGCCCGGCCCCGGCAGCCCGCGCTTACATAGATCAGCCCGGCGGTGGTGTAGGCGGCGGCTTCCGACGCGTAACCCGTCGGGGCGGCCATGGCCGAATAGCCCGGGGTGTTCACCGGGATCACGATGGGCGCGGTGGAAGCGGTATAGCCCGCGACTTCGCCCGCCGCGTTGAGGGAGCAGGTGTAGGTTCCGTCGCCGTTGTCGGTGGCGGTCATGTAAGCGCCGGGCACAAAGATGCCCAGCGATTCGTATTCCACCGCCGCCGGGGACTGGCAGTAAACCACGCCCACCTGCCAGTAGACGTCGTCGTCCGCGTTGTAGAGCCATGCCGTGTTGTCAAAGTGCAAATCGTACGTCGTCTCGCCTTCGGCAAGCGCCATTCCGGCGGGAATCATCGTCAGTGCGAGAATAACGGAAAAAATCGCGCGCAATTTTCCCATGCGTTCCACTTCCTTATCGTCACAATGTCCGCATCCATTGTACCGCGCGCTTTCCCGCAATTCATTCGGTTTTTTATGAACGGTCTTCCAACAATCTGCGGCAAACCAAAGAAGACAGGTTCGGCGGCGCGGGGTTTGGGCCCCCGGGCCGCCGACGGATTATGAAATTCTCCTGCAATCAGTATGGGATGCCCAAGGATCGGCGGCCCTTGCGCCGGGGTCCCGGGACGCGCCGCCTCTCGGCGTTGCCCCTTCCTCTACCGCGACTTTCGCCGCGCGGAGTATGTGATCACCCCACGCTGGATGACGATGAAGACGAGGAGAAGAACGCCGGTGGCGATTTTGCCCCACCAGGAGGAGAGATTTCCGGCGAAGGTGATGAGCGAGGGGATGGTGGCCTTGAGAAGCACGCCGAACATGGTGCCCACCATGTACCCAACGCCGCCGGTGAGCATGACGCCGCCGATGACCGCGGCGGAAATAACGTCCAGTTCGCCCCCGGCCAGCGCGAGGTTCCAGCCGGACTTCACATACAGCACGTACGCGATGCCCGCCAGCGCGGAGCAGAAGCCGTTGATGCCGTAGACGAGGATCTTGGTGCGGCCCACGGGCAGGCCCATGAGTCTGGCCGACTGCTCGTTGCCGCCGATGGCGTACACGTTTCTGCCGAACCGGGTGCGCTGAAGGAGAAAGGTGCCGAGTATAATCATCACAAGGAAGATGATGACGCTGATGGTGATGTAGGAAACGGGCTTGATCTTGACCCACTCGCCATCCTGAAGGTGGTAAATGTACCGCTTCCAGCCGGCAAGATAGTCGATCATGGGATGGTCGATGGAGATGGACGCGCGGCTGATGAGCGAACACACGCCGCGTGCCAGGAACATGCCGGTGAGGGTGGTGATGAAGGGCGGCACGTTCAGATAATGAATCGTCGCGCCCATGACCAGGCCCAGCCCCGTTCCGACGAGAATTGCGAAGGCCATGCAAATGGCGGGATGAATGCCCATGACGGTGGTGCCGTAGGCGATGATCATGCCCGTCAGGGACGCCACCGCCGCCACCGACAGGTCGATGCCGCCGGTGATGAGGACCATGGTCATGCCCACCGCGGAAATGCCGACGTAGGCGTTTTCGGAGAACATGAGGGTGAAGGTGCGCAAGGTGGTAAAGCCCTTGTTCCCGAACATCAGCGCGCCGAAGAGATAGATGGCGATGAACACGCCGATGGTGGCGTAGACCACGATATACTTGGGGTTGAAAAGCCGCGCCGCGAGGCTCTGCCGTCCGATTTCCTTCTTAAGCATCGGCCGCGCCCCCCTTCATTTCCCTGCGCCTGCGCATGCCGCTTGTGATGAGCTTCTGAACCGGCTCGGACTGCAGCACAATGACCACCGCGATGACCATGGCCTCGAAGGCCAGAATCGCCTCGGAAACGATGCCGAAGAAGTACACGAGGGTGATGATGGTCTGGAGGATCAGGGACCCCAGAACCGTCCCCGCCAGACTGAATTTGCCGCCCGACATGGACGTCCCGCCGATGACCACCGAGAGGATGGCGCTCAGCTCGTAGTTGACGCCCGCGTTGTTGGAGTCGCAGGAGGAGATGCGGCTCGCGTAGATGAGGCCGGAGATGCCGGAAAGAAAGCCCGTGAGGATGAACGCGATCATGACGATGCGGCTGGAGCGCAGCCCGGACACGCGGCTGGCGCTGGGGTTGACGCCCACGGATTCCACGAACATGCCGAAGGACGTCTTGCGCGTGAAGATCACCATCGCTGCCACCACCACCGCCGCGATGATGATGGGCATGGGCAGCTTGAGGAAGTAGCCCTGGCCGATCTGCTGGAACGGCGTGTACATGGTGGTGAACTGCTTGCCGTTGGTGGTGATCTGCGCGATGCCGCGGCCCGCCACCATGAGGATCAGGGTCGCGATGATGGGCTGCATGCCCAGCTTGGAAATCAGGAACCCGTTGAACGCCCCCATGAGGGTACAGACCAGGAGGGGCACCAGGATCACCAGAATGAAGGGCATGACGGTGTAGTTGCCGGGCGTGGGATACTGGGTCACGTCCCAGCGCAGGAATTTGAGCGCCATGGCGCCGGAAACCGCCACCAGCGCGCCCACGGAGAGGTCCGTTCCGCCCAGGGCGATGACCAGCGTCATGCCCATGGAAATGATCATGATCTCCGCGGCGCGGCTCAGAATGTCGATGGGCACGCCGTAAAACATGCCGGTGGTGGGGTTGATTTCGACCTTCAAAAAGTCGGGCCGGAGGATGACGCTCACGATCAGAATCAGCGCCTCCGCCACCGCCGCCCAGAACACCTTTGAGCGGACGATCCGGTCGAAGTCGAATTTCTTCTTCATGCGCCCACCTCCGCCGCTTCGTTTGCGATGATCGCGAGGATGTCCGACTGCCGGCAGTTTTCACCGTCCAGCTCGGCGGCCTTCAAGCCGTCGCGCATGACCACGATGCGGTTGGAGCAGCGGATGATCTCGTCCAGCTCGGAACTGATGAAAATGACCGCGATGTCCTTTTCGCACATCTCAAGCATGAGCCTGAGAATCTCGGCCTTGGCGCCCACGTCGATGCCCCGCGTGGGCTCGTCGAGGATGAGCACGTCCGGGTTTGTCGCCAGCCAGCGGGCCAGAATCACCTTCTGCTGGTTGCCGCCGGAAAGCTCGCCCACCTTCTTTTCCGCGTCGGGGGTGGCGATGGAGAGGAGCTTTATGTATTTCTCGGCCAGCTCCTGCTGCTCGGATTTGGGCATGGGCTTCAAGAAGCCGCGCTTGGCCTGTACAGCCAGAAAGATGTTCTCGCGCACGGACAGATCGCCGATGATGCCGTCGCGCTTCCTGTCCTCGGGGCAGAAAGCCATTTTGTGATTGATGGCGTCCAGCGGGATTTTGAGGGTCAGCGCCTTGCCGTCCACCTTCACGGCGCCGTGGGCCAGGCGGGTTACGCCAAAGAGCATCTCGGCGGTCTCGGTGCGGCCCGAGCCCAGAAGGCCCGCGAATCCCACCAGCTCGCCCGCCTTGACGGACAGGGAAATGTCCTCCACCTTGCCAGGTACCCCGATTTTTTCCGCCTCGAGCATGGGCCTGGCGCCCGGCTTCTGGTGGGCGCGCCGGAAGTTGAACATCTCGTTCATGTCCTTGCCGATCATGTGGGTGACCAGATCGAGCTTTGTGATCTGGGGCGTCTGGTAGCTCCCCACGAGCTTTCCGTTGCGCAAAACGGTGATCCGGTCGGAGATCTCAAACACCTGGTCGAGGAAGTGGGTGATGAAGATGATGCCCAGTCCCTCGGCCTTGAGACCGCGCATGACCTTGAAAAGCCGTTGCACCTCGTGCTCGTCCAGCGACGAGGTCGGCTCGTCCAGAATCAGAACCTTTGCCTTGATGTCCACGGCCCGGGCGATTGACACCATCTGCTGAATGGCGATGGAATAATAGGAAAGGGGGCGGGTTACGTCGATCTCCATGCCCATGGAACGCATCAGCTCCGCGGCGCGCCGGTTGATCGCCTTCCAGCTGATGGAGCCCAGCTTCATGGGCTGCCGCCCGATGAATATGTTTTCGGCCACCGTGAGATTGGGGCACAGGTTGACCTCCTGGAACACTGTGGAAATGCCCATCCCAATGGCGGCCTGCGGGCTCACGGGCCGGATGACCTCGCCGTCCAGCCTTACCGCGCCCGCATCCATCCGGTGAACCCCCGTCAGGCATTTGATGAGCGTCGACTTCCCGGCGCCGTTTTCGCCGAGCAGCGCGTGCACCTCGCCCCGCATGAGCGTAAAATCCACGTTGTCCAGCGCCTTCACGCCCGGAAACTGGATGGAAATGCCCTTCATCGTGAGAATTTCATCCTGCAAACGATCATCCCCTCAAACGCAATGTCCGGTATTCTTGTACCAATGGAGAGCATTATTTCGTCCAAAGCGGCGCGAGATTTTTTCGTCCGGCACGGTTGATCTGTCGCGGTACACCGCGCCAAACCAAATCGCTTTGCGACCGCGCCGCCTACGTTCGGCGTGCCTTGAGGCCGGAGCGAGGCGGAGCTGCGCTACGTTGAGCGGAGAGCGACAAAGCGGGACGGAAAAAGATCCGACGCGACGGCGAAATACTACTTGGAATTGGTATTACAGGAAGGACGGATGAGGGAGACCTCCCCCATCCGTCGCGGTTTTCAGTGCTTTGTCGGTCTTAGTACTTGCGGCTGTCAATGACGTCCGCGGCCTTGATGGACAGCGCGGAGCCGTCCGCGGTGTAGGCGATGCCGCCCTCGGCGTCATACACGAACTCCTCGGGATGGATGACGGTCTTGTCGTATACTTCGCCCGCCTCGATGTTCTTGATGGCCTCGATGACGAACTGGGAGTAGAGGGGCGTGCACTCGACGGTGGCGTTCATTTCGCCCGCGACGATTGCTTCAAACGCGGTCTTGACGGCGTCGCAGCCCACGATGATGATGTCCTGTCCGGGCACCTTGCCGGCGGCCTTGATGGCTTCGATGGCGCCCATGGCCATGTCGTCATTCTCGGCAAGCAGCAGGTCGATGTCGGGGTTGGACTTCAGAAGGCTCTCCATGACGGCCTGTCCCTCGGCGCGGGTGAAGTTGCCGGTCTGGGACGCGATGACCTTGATGTTGGGGTAGTTTACCAGCGCCTCGTTGATGCCCGCGGTGCGGTCGGTGGCGGGGCCGGAGCCGGTGGTGCCCTCGAGGATCACGGCGTTAATCTCTTCTTCGCCGCGGCCGACGGAGGCAAAGTAGTTGCCGGCCCAGGTGCCCATCCTGCAGCCTTCCTCGACGAAGTCGCCGCCGAACGCCGCCACGTAGTCGATGTCATCCGCGCAGTCCGGGATGCGGTCGATGAGGATCAGCGGGATCTCGGCTTCGTTGACTTCCTTGAGAACCTCTTCCCAGCCCGTGGTCACAACGCCGGTGAAGAGAATGTAGTCCACGTCCTGGGAGATGAAGTTGCGAAGGGCCTTGATCTGATTTTCCTGCTTCTGCTGGCCGTCGTCGTACACCAGCGTCCAGCCCTCGGCCTCGATGCCCGCGCACAGGTCGTCGGTGTTGGCGGTGCGCCAGTCGGACTCCTGCCCGATCTGGGAGAACGCGACGGTGAGCGCCGACGCGCTCGAGGCGACGCCCAGCGCCAGCAGCATTGCCAGCATGAGAGCAACCAGTTTCTTCATAGGATTGTCCCCCTCCATTTCCGATGTGGGCGGACGAACCGCCCCTTATCACGATCATAACATATTCGCCCAAAACCGAAAACAGGCAGGTTTCCGCACATTGGGCGAAAATCTTCCTGCTTTTTCGGTGATTATGGAAAAATAGTCGTTATATTACGGTAAAAGTATGATATTTACTGTGTTTATCGCTTGCAGGAGTTCCGGTAATCCCGGGGATTCATGCCGACGTTCTTTTTGAACAGGTAACTGAAATAATGGGGGTCCGAGTAGCCGATGGCCACCGCCACTTCGCTGGAGCGCATGTCGGTGAGCTTCAGAAGCTCCTTCGCCTTCTTCATGCGCAGCGAGGTGAGGTACTCGATGAACGTCACGCCCATCTCCTGTGAAAACACCGTACAGAAGTGGTTGTTGGAAAGCGCCACGTGCTTGGCCACGTCGGAAAGCGTCATGTCGGGCTTGACGTAGTTCTGCCCGATGTAGGCGCAGGCCGCGCGGATGATGGAGGCCGCGTGGGACATGTTCTGGCTGTCGCGGAACGCAATGGCCTGCGAGAGGATCTTGCGCGCCGAATCCACCATGTCCCCCTGGCCGGAAAAGGCGTGTCCGCCTTCCTTCTGGCGCGCGACGGCCTCGGGAATGATCTTTTCCGGGTCGCCGCCATTCTCGCGGATGACGCGCATGGCGGCGAGCAGCACGTCCACATACAGGTAGTTTGCCATGACCACCGATTGGCGCGCCACCGCGCCCACCGATTCGAAGTGTGCCCGGAGAATTTCCTCGGTTTCCTGGCCGGTGGCGTAGCGCAGCTTGTCGAAGATTGGGACGACGTCCAGCCCCATCAGCCGGGCGCCCACCGGCGCGCCCCGGTCCGCCGCGTCCATGATGCGCGTCCCGGCGGCGTTCATGGCCATGCCGCTCAAAACGTTCTGGGCGGAGAAATAGGAATCCTTCACATCGCCGATCTTCTGGGTGGGCGCGCCAATGGCCACCCGCAGCGTCACGCCCACGGACCTCTCCACCTCGTACTTTACCGCCTGGGCAAAGGCGAAGGCGCGCTCCTCCAGATCCTCGCCCGTGTCGCCCATCACCACCGCGGCCAGCCGTCCCCCCGTCTCGCACAGGTGCACCGCGCCGCCGGAGCCCTCCGCCAGCCGCTGCACGTGGGCGCGCACCAGCAGCATGTCCTCGCCCTCGCCCGCCGCGATGAGCATCACCCGGTACCAGCGGGCGAGCAGGTTCACGCGCAGCTTGCGGGCCTGGTCGAGGACATCCTCTCCCTGCGCGCCGGACAGAAGCTCCAGCACCAGCTTTTCCCGCATGAACCGGCTGGAGGAGTCGAACTGGCTCTTCATTGCCTGATAGTCCGCCTGCTGCCGCCGCTCCTCCTCGATTTCCCGGGCGATGCGCTTCAAGACCTCCTCCAGCTCGTGGGCGGACACGGGCTTGAGCAGGTATTCCTTGACGCCCAGGGAGATGGCCTCCTTGGCGTAGGAAAAGTCGTCGTAGCCCGAGAGGATTACCACGTGAATCCAGGGCATCGTGTTGACGATCTTCCGGCAGAGGGACAGCCCGTCCATGAACGGCATGCGGATGTCCGTGATGAGGATGTCGGGCTTGATGTCCTGGAGCATGGACAGCGCGATTTCGCCGTCGGGCGCCTCGCCCGCCAGCTGGAACCCGCTCTCGTCCCACGGGAAGTTGTTGCGGATGCCCTCCCGGATGACGATTTCGTCGTCAACCACAAACGCCTTATACACGCGCGTCCTCCTCGCCTGCCCGAATGGGCACGCAGAATTCGATGGCGGTGCCCTCCCCCTCTGCGGAGGTCACGTCGAGCCCCATGGGCTGGTTGTAGTAGAGCTTGATGCGCTGGTCCACGCTGTAAAGCCCGTAGCCCGAGTTGTCGTCGGGGGCGGCGCCCCCCGCGAACGCGCGGCGCACCGTCTCGAGCCGCGCGGGGCTCATGCCGGCGCCGTTGTCGGACACCCCTACGGCCAGAAAATCGCCACGCCGCTCTACCCGGATGGCGAGCTTTCCGCCGCCGCGCCGGTTCTTGATGCCGTGGTAGATGGCGTTTTCCACCAAAGGCTGGATGACGAGCTTCAAAATGCGCAGGTCGTAGAGGGACTCATCCGCCTGGATTTCGTAGTCGAGGATGTCCCGGTAGCGCACCTTCATGATGGTGAGGTAGCCCTGCAGGTGCTCGACCTCCTGCCGGATGGTGATCCAGTCCTTGCCGTCCGAGAGGGAGATGCGGAAAAAGTTCGAGAGCGCGCGGGTGACGTTGATGACGTCCTGGGTCTTGCGCGCCTCGGCCAGCCAGATGATGGCGTCCAGGGAGTTATAGAGAAAGTGGGGCGCGATCTGGGTTTGCAGCGTGCGCATCTCACTCTTTTTAAGGTTCTCCTGTTCGCGCTTGTTTTCCTCGATGAGCTCCTTGAGCTTGCCCGCCATTGTGTTGAGGCTTGCCGTCAGGTCGGAAAGCTCGGACACGTCCGGCGCGGGAGCGCGCACGTCCAGGTGTCCGCCCGCGACCATGCCCGCGAAGTCCTTGAGCTGCTCAATGGGCCTGGCGATGGCCCGGCTCAGGGACCTTTGCGCGATGCCCGCGAAGACGAGCGCCGCAAGCAATATGAGCATTTCGATGAGCAGCGTCAGCCGCACGATTCTTTGCAGCTCGTTGGACGCCGCCATTGAGGCGTTGATTTCGGCGGTAATGGCGTCGCCCAGCATGTCCACCACCAAAGAGCCTACGTTTCTGATTTCCTCCAGGGTCGCCTCGTCCTCGTCGACGGTGGACCCGCCGAGCATCTGCTCGCCCAGGTCCTCGATGTAGCGGTAGAGGGTGTTCGTGGTGTTGCGGGCGACGGTCATCTGGAGTCGGCTGGCGGCGTCGGTCTCGATGAGCGCGTCCATTTCGGCGGAGACCCGGTCGAGGGTGCCGAACTGGCTGCCGGCGGCAAAGGTCTCCCGCCCCGCGACGATGGACCACATCTCGCCCAGGAGGTCCTCGGAAATCACGGGGGAGAGGGAGGAGATGCGGTCCATGCGCGTGATGACGTCGTGGTACTGCCTGGAATAGCTGGTCATCATGCCGATGGCCGCGATGGCCGGAATCGCCATCAGGGTAAGCACCACCACAAAGGACATGGCGATGCGCCGCCTGAGGGAATCCGCCACCCGGACGAGGAAACTCCGCCGCATGGTCAGTATCCCCGGGCGGGGATCGACTGAAGATCCTCGTCGAATTCGGTGAATACCGTCTCCTCCGAGTAGGTGTAGCGCTCGATCTCCTCGCCGGCCGCGAGCTTTTTGGCAAGCGCCATGATGGTATCCCCAATGAGGGGCGTGCACTCTACGACGCAGTTGACCATGCCCTCCTTGAGAAGGTCGATGGCCCCCTGCTCGCCGTCAACGGTGATGATGACGATGTCCTTGCCCGGCGTAAGACCCTCCTCCTCGATGGCCTCGATGGCGCCCAGCGTCATGGCGTCGTTGTGGGAATACAGTACGTCGATGTCGTGTCCCTGGTCGGCGAAGATGCGCTGCATGCACTCCTTGCCCTTGGACTTGAGAAAGTCGCCGGAGATGGATTCGACGATTTCGAAGCGGTCGTCTCCCTCGATGACCTCCCGGAAGCCGATGGCCCGCTGGCGCATGGGCGTCGAATCCTCGGTGCCCGTGATCTCCACCACCTGGAGCCGGTCCGCGCCCATCCGGTCGGCCTTTTCAAGCAGGTATTCCCCGGCGCGGCGGCCTTCCTCATAGAAATCGGAGCCCACAAAGCCCGTAATAAGTCCCGCGTCCTCCTCGCTGATGAACCGGTCGGTGCACAGAACCGGGATGCCGGCCTCCCGCGCCTCGGTTAAAACGTTGGTCCAGCCGTCTTCCACGATGGGGGCGAAGGCGATGACGTCCACCTGATAGGCGATGAAGGAACGGATGGCCTTGATCTGGTTTTCCTGCTTCTGTTCCGCGTTTTGGAACATCAGCTCCACGCCCGCGCGTTCCGCCGCCGCGTAGATGTCCCGGGAGTTGCCAATGCGCCAGCCGCTCTCGCTGCCCAATTGGGAAAAGCCCAGAATGACGGCGTCCGCCTGGGCGTCGCCCGCCCGCCTGCCGCACCCGGGCAGGGCGAAAATGGAAAACAGCGCCGCCGCAAGCGCCGCGCGCTTGAGATACTTCTTCGCGATCATAAAAACCGCCCTCCGAAATGCGCAATAAACTGTAAAGATTGAATCAAGTTTGCGTATCAAGTATCGCACAAATCGGGATAAATTTCAACCGCGCGGCTGCGGATGTGCTACAATGTAGGCGAGGGTACGCCTTTTTGTTAAATTTCGCGGCGATGAAAAATTTGGCCGCTCCCAATTGTGTATCGGGTGAGAGGGGGGGAGAGACGTGGAGAAACTGCGCGAAGAAGGACGCGCGCGGGAGGTTGTGACAAGGCACGCCAAGGGCCTCATCCGGCTGGCGTTCACTTATGTGAGGAATCAGCAGGACGCGGAGGATGTCGTGCAGGAGGTGTTTCTTTCGTGGCTGCGCGCGCGCAGGACGTTTTCCAGTCAGGAGCACGAGAAGGCATGGCTCATCCGCGCCACAATCAACCGCTGCAAGAATCATTTGAGGAGCCGCTGGTTCCGGGGGCGGCGGCCGCTGACCGAGAGCCTCTCCTGCCTCGCGCAGGAGGAGAGCGCGCTCCTTCAGGCGGTGATGGATTTGGAGGAAAAGTACCGGCTGCCCATTCACCTTCACTACTACGAAGGCTATGGCATCCGGGAGATCGCCGGGATGCTGGGCGAGAAGCCCGCCACCATCGGCACGCGGCTTTCCCGGGGCCGCGAGATTTTGCGAGACTGGATCGGAGGGATGACGGATGAAGAATAACGCCTACAAAGAGGCTCTGGACAAAATCCCCGTGCGCGGGGACTTCGAGGAACGGACCCTGGCGCTGCTCCGGGAAAAGCGGGCGAGGAAGCGCCGCGTCCCGAACGGGGTGCGCGTGCTCGCCGCAGGGCTTGCCGCCGCGCTGGCGCTGGCCCTGGGCGTGCCGACGCTGCTCAACCGCGTTGCGCAAAATGGATCGGACGCCGTCACGGCAACGGAACAGGAGCGGACATTCGCCGCGGAGGATTCCGCGGAAAGTCTCGCCGGGGACGCAAGTTCGGCGGCTTTCGCGCCGGCGGCCATGCCGGATTACAATATAGAGGAATATGCCTACATCAAGGAGAACGGCTTCCAGTCTGTTTTGACCAACCCCCTTTCCACCTTCGCGGCGGATGTGGACACCGCCTCCTACGCAAACATCCGCCGGATGCTTCTCAGCGGCGAAACCGTCCCGGCGGACGCGGTGCGCATCGAGGAAATGATCAACTACTTCGATTACGACTATCCCCAACCGGAAGGCGACGCGCCGTTTTCCGTCACCACGCGGATCGCGCCCTGTCCGTGGAACGAGGACGCCAAGCTTCTGCTCGTGGGGCTTCAGGCCAAGGAAATCGACGAATCCCAGCGGCCCGACTCAAACCTGGTATTCCTCATTGACGTTTCGGGCTCCATGGACAGCCCCGATAAGCTGGGTCTGGCCCAGCAGGCGTTTTTGCTCCTCACGGATGAGCTCCGGGCGGGGGACACGGTGTCCATCGTCACCTACGCCGGCACCGACAGCGTGGTGCTCGAGGGCGCGGGGGCCGCGGACAAGGCGGAGATCATGTCCGCCATCGAAGGACTGTTCGCGGGCGGCTCCACGGCGGGGAGCGCGGGCATTCAGACCGCCTATGAAATCGCCGAAAAGTACTTCATCGAGGGCGGCAACAACCGCGTAATCCTCGCCACCGACGGCGACCTCAACGTCGGCGTTACCAGCGAGGGCGCGCTTACCCGGCTCATCGAGGAAAAGCGCGCGTCCGGGGTGTCCCTCTCCGTCATGGGCTTCGGCACCGGCAACCTCAAGGACAACAAGCTCGAGGCGCTGGCGGACAACGGAAACGGCAACTACGCCTACATCGACAGTTTGCTGGAAGCCAGGAAGGTGCTGGTGGAGGAGTTGGGCGCGACGTTCTTTACCGTCGCCAAGGACGTCAAGCTGCAGATCGAGTTCAACCCCGAGAAGGTCGCGAGCTACCGCCAGATCGGCTACGAAAACCGCGCGCTCAGCGACGAGGATTTTGCGGACGACACGGTGGACGGCGGGGAGATCGGCGCGGGTCACCGGGTGACGGTGCTCTACGAGATCATCGAGGCCACCGGCGACGAGGAAAGCTCCCTCAAATACCAGACAAACCAGGCCACCGGAAGCGACGAATACCTGACGGTCTCCGTGCGCGCGAAAGCCCCCGACGGCGACGAAAGCAAGCTCTACGAATATCCCGTGGGGGAGGAGAGCGTCACTTCCGAGATGCCGGACTGCATGAAGTTCGCGGCGGCGGTTTCCGAGGTGGGCATGCTTCTGCGGGATTCGCAGTACGCGGGCACCTCGAGCTACGAGGCTGCGCTCGCGCTCATCGAGAGCATCCCGGGGGTGCGCGACGATCCCTACAAGGACGAGTTTCTTTATCTGGTGCGCCGTCTTGCGCGATCAAACGGTTCGTGATATGATAAAAATGGCAAAGGAAGTCCGGCGAGCGTGCCTTCGCCGGGCTTTTTCATTGAACGGAGGGATGCGGGATGGCGACCGCGATTTTGGGCGGAAAGATTTATTTGAAGCGGGACAGCTTCTGCGAGGCGGTTCTGATTGAAAACGGCGTTTTTACAATGGTCGGCACCGAAAAGCAGGTGCGCGCCGCCGCGCCCGCCGGGTGCGAAATCATCGACGCGGGCGGGCGCACCGTCATCCCCGGCATCAACGATTCCCACATGCACCTTATGAACGTGGGTTTTTCCCTCTCCCTTTGCGACATGAACGGCGCGAAATCCATTGCCGAGGTGGTGGCGCGGGGGCAGAAATTCCTCGCGGAAAATCCGTCCGCCCGGGACGGGTTTCTGTGCTACGGCTATAATCAGGACTATTTTGAGGACGAGAGGCGGCTGCTCACCCGAAAGGACCTCGACCGCATTTCGCAAAGCGTTCCGGTGGTGGTCAAGCGCGTGTGCGGGCACACCGTTTCCGCCAACGCCGCGGCGCTTCAAAAGGCCGGGATCACCGCGTCCACGGTTCCCGCCGAGGGCGGGGAAATCGGAATCGGCCCGGACGGACAGCCAAGCGGCATCTTCAGCGAAAGCGCCATCGACCAGATCATGGCCATCTTTCCGGAGCCGTCCTTTGAACGCCGGGAAGAAATGATGCGCCGCGCCATGGAATACGCGGTCAGCGTGGGCCTCACCTCCGTCCAGTCCAACGATGCCTACGAGGCCGAGGCGGGGACGCACTTTCGGCTGATGAAAAAAATCTGCGACGAGGGGAATCTCCTTCTGCGCTACCGGCACCAGATCACGCTCACGGACGAAGCGCTCCTCGCGGATTACCTCGCCGGGGAGAAGAATGATCCGTGGTACGCGGACAAGCCCGTGACGCTGGGGCCGCTCAAGCTGTTCGAGGACGGCTCTCTGGGCGCGCGCACGGCGCTCATGCGCAAGGACTATGCCGACGATCCCGGCAACCGGGGCGTCGAGGTGCTCACGCCCGCGCGCTTTTCCGCGCTGTGTCAAATGGCCGCCCGGGGCGGCATGCAGGTGGTGACTCACGCCATCGGCGACGCGGCCATCGAGGAGACAATCGCCCAGTACGAGGCGGCGAACGCGGGCGCGGAAAATAAACTGCGCCACGGCGTCGTCCACTACCAGATCACCGACGCGGCGCTCCACGCGCGCATGGCGAGGTCCGGCATCCTGGCCCTCGTCCAGCCCATTTTTCTGCATTATGATCTGCACATTGCCGAGGACCGCGTGGGCCGGGAACTCGCCAGCACGAGCTACGCGTTTGCGACGCTCCAAAGGCTGGGCGTGCCCGTCTCTTACGGCTCGGACGCCCCTGTGGAGGACCCGAACCCCTTCCGGGGCATTTACTGTGCCGTGACGCGCAAGGATCTCTCCGGACTTCCGGAGGGCGGCTTTTTCCCGGAGGAATGCGTCGACATATTCGACGCCGTCGACCGCTACACAACGGGAAGCGCCTGGGCGGAATTCCAGGAAAACGTCAAGGGCCGCGTCGCGCCCGGGTCTTTTGCGGATCTCGTCATGCTCGACCGCGACATCTTTACAGTCCCTGCGGAAGAAATTCCGGGGACGAAGGCGGATCTCACCATGATGGGCGGGAAGATCGTCCACCGGAGGTGAGGCGTGGACGTGCGGTTTGAGAACAGGTGCGTGGGAACCGAAAGGATGGCGTTTGAGTACGCGTTTAAAATCCTTTCCGCGCGGGCCATCCGGTCCGGGTTTTTTGCCGCACCCTTTTTTCTCATCTCCTTCGCGCTTCTGCTCCGGTACGAGAACATCACCGGGTTCCTCCTCGCGGGCGCGCTCGGGCTGTACGTGTTAATCTCCGTGGCGCTCACGCCATACAGAATGTTCCGGCGGCTGAGGGCGAGCAGCGCGTCCTTCCACAACGGGAGACCCTACGAAAACGTCGTCCGGTTCAGCGAGAGCATTCAGGTTTCGGAGGGTACGGTTACCATGACCGTGGAGTATGCGCAAATCCGGTCCTTCCGGCGGCTGCGCAAGTCCTGGGTGCTGATGTTCGGAAAGACAAACGCCATTTTGCTCAGCCCCATCGGTTTTACGGTGGGCGACGCCAATCAGTTCGAGGATTTTCTCCGGGAGAAATGTCCCAACCTGAATCAATAGCGGAAAGCCTGTAAACAAGCTCGCCGCCCCGGGGATTGGACCCACGGGACGGCGACGCACAAAATGAAATGATCCCAATCAGTTTGGGATTCCTAAGGGATATTTGCCCTTAGGCGGGGTCCGGGGGCAGAGCCCCCGGCGTCCTCTCGCAGCCGTCCTGCGCGCTTCTGTTTCGCCTGCGGCACACCGCCGCGTCCCACTCGGCGCGTTCGTCTTCGGTTTCGAGGGCGAGGCGGGGGACGGGGGCGGGCCGGTCATCCTTGCCGAGGCCCACCATGACGAGGTAGGCGCGGTTGATGCGCTCCTTTTCGCCGGAGAGCTTTTCGACGTAGGTATCGACGCGCACCTCCATGGAAGTTGTACCCACGTAGGTGATGCGTCCGTCGAGCACGATGGTGTCGCCCAGATAGGCGGGGGCGAGGAATTCGAGCCGGTCGATGGTGGCGGTGGTGATGTTCATGCCCGCGTGCCTGCGCGCAACGACGCCGGCCACCACGTCGATCCACTCCATGAGCCGCCCGCCGAACAGTCGGCCCTCGCTGTTGATGTGCTCGTACATGAGGATGTGCACCTGCTCGGTGCGGGAATCCGAAATTTTTTTATAGATGTCCGCCATATGGCCCTCCGACTTTTCGATCTACGCTATTTTACCATGGGAATGCCGCGCCTGCAACGGCATAACGGGCGCGTTCCGGTAGAAAGCTAAGGCCGAGGTGAATCATATGCCGGATTTGTTCGACTCTTCCGAAATGCCCATCGGCCTTGGCATGGCCTTCGCGGAGAATATGGATGCCATGCACCGTTTTTCCGCCATGTCGAAGCCCGAACAGCAGGCGGTGGTGGCAAAAGCGCACGACATCAAGTCTCGGGAGGAAATGCACGCTTACGTCCGTTCCCTCGCGCCCTGACCGTTTTCCCCGCAAAGCGCAAGCGCCCGGCAACGGGCGCTTTGCCTTTCCCGGCATGTTTAATACCGATACCAAATCCCAATCTCTTTGCACTTTGGACGAAATAATGTTCCCCATTGGCATCTCGCAACGCTTATAAATAACAACATGGTGTTATAATAAATGGAAAACTGATTCCGGGAGATGTGAACATGACGAAAGTAAATATCATATCCGGCTTTTTGGGCGCGGGAAAGACCACGCTCATCAAAAAGCTTCTGGCGGGCGGCGGCTTCGAAGGCGAAAAGCTGGTGCTGCTCGAGAATGAATACGGCGAGGTCGGCGTGGACGGCGCGTTCATGAAGAACACGGGCATCGAGATCACCGAGCTCAATTCCGGCTGCATCTGCTGCACCCTGGCGGGCGATTTCCACGACGCCCTCATCGATCTCATTGACAAATACCACCCCGACCGCGTCATCATCGAACCCTCCGGCGTCGGAAAGCTCTCCGAGGTCAGAAACGTCATCGCCGGGCTCGCCCGCGAGGTTGAGGGAATCTCGCTGGAAGCCTGCGCCACCGTGTGTGACGTCAACCGCGCCCGGGTCTACGCGCGCAACTTCGGCGAGTTTTTCACCGACCAGATCGAGTCCGCCGAGTGCGTCATCCTCTCGCGCACGCAGATGACCACCCCCGAAAAACTCGAAAAGACCATCGAGCTCATCCGCGCCATCAACGGCGAGGCGCGCATCGTCACCACCCCCTGGGAGGAACTCGACGCCAAGACCCTCATCAACGCCATCACCGCCGAAAAGCCCCTCGTAGACGACTTCGAGGAGCACGCGCATGAACACGAGCATTGTGCCTGCGGCCATGACCACGACGGGGACTGCGCGTGCGACGAGGATTGCGACTGCGGCCATGAGCATCACGACCATGAGC
>JAEYRW010000053.1 GCA_023435435.1 Bacillota bacterium
TAGTCCCTTTGGCACCCCCATAATGGGGGAAGTTTCTTTTTTTCGGGCGGATGGCGGGTGGGCCCCGCCCCGCGCGACCGAGTTTATGTTGCGGGGAAGCGGGACAGGGTTTCGAAATTCCCCCGTCCCACGAGGTCGCCTGTCCTACGACCCGGGTTCTGCCAACGCCAAAGTTCGGCTCGGTGCCCGGGTGCGGCGCCCCAATCGTTCTTCGTGCCTTCTGACTGACATTTAACTTTACAAGAGGGGTCGATGTGGATATAATAGTTTAGGTTAGGGGGAAATGCTTTGGCGAACTTTGTGGACGTTTCCAACGCGCTCAGGTTTCCCGGACAGGAATATCCCATCAACGAGGATGTGCTTGTCGAGGAAATGGAGCTCTCTGGCGACCCCATCCGCTTTACCGGGATCAAGGTAAAGGGTGCGATGGTGGGCGCGGAGGAGCGGGTGAGTGTGCGCGCGGACGTCACGGCGACGCTTATGTCGCGCTGCGTCAGGTGCCTGGGGGCGGTCGCGATGCCGATCCGGGCCGAAGTTGACGCGCTGTTCGCACGGGCGGAGGACCCTGACGATCCGGATCTGTATCTTTTCGAGGGCTCGGCCATCGATCTGACGGATTCGGTGCGGGACGCGCTGCTTCTGGAATTGCCCATACGCATCCTGTGCAAAGAGGATTGCAAGGGCCTTTGCCCGGTGTGCGGCGCGGATCGAAACGCGGTATCCTGCGCATGCCAGGAGGGTGGAGAGGTTGCGAACCCCTTTGCGGCATTGAAAGAATTTTTGCATGACGATGAGGAGGTGTAACGATGGCCACACCGAAGGGGAAAATATCCAAGGCGAGAAAGCATTCGCGCCGTAGCTCCCATTGGAAACTGTCCGTGCCCGGCATTGTGAAGTGCCCGCGCTGCCAGAAGATGAAGCTTTCGCACCGCGTGTGCAAGCACTGCGGCTACTACGACGGTCAGAAGATCGTCGAGGTCGACGAAAAGAAGGCCGCGAAGTAATCGCGCGCCGCAGACCTCTCCCGGATTTCGGGGGAGGTTTTTTGATCCCCGCTTCCGGGGAATGCTCACGCTTCCTTTCTTCATTTGGGGTTTACTGGGGCGGCCAAATCATGTATAATAGGCAGTAGGTCTATTGAAAGGATGAACAAAATGGCACGTGGATTCCAGGGCATGCCCGGTGGAAATATGCAGGCGATGGCGCGTCAGGCGCAGAAACTGCAGCAGCAGATGGCGAAGATGCAGGAGGAGCTCGAGGCGAAGGAATTTGAGGCTTCCGCAGGCGGCGGCGTCGTGGGCGCCAAGGTCAACGGCAAGCACGAGCTGCTCGAGATCAAGATAAAGCCCGAGGCGGTGGACCCCGAGGACGTGGAAATGCTCGAGGACATGGTGAAGGCCGCGGTTAACGAGGCCATGCGCATCGCGGGCGAGGCCACCGAGCGCGAAATGAGCAAGCTGACCGGCGGGCTCAACATACCGGGTCTGTTCTGATATGGCGGAGGTCGAGGCGATCGCCCGGCTGGTTAACCAGCTCTCAAAGCTGCCGGGCGTCGGCCGAAAGACCGCGCAGCGGCTGGCCTATCACATCCTTGCCATGCCGGAGGAGCAGGTGCGCGAATTGGCCGTTTCGATCTTCAACGGCAAAAAGCAGGTGCACCTCTGTCCCGTGTGCGGCGATTATACCGATTCCGATCTTTGTCCCGTGTGCGCGGACAAAAACCGCAGGCAGGACGTCGTCTGTGTGGTCAAGGACCCGCGGGACGTGAACGCCATTCAGCGCATGCACGACTATGACGGGCTCTATCACGTGCTCCACGGCGTCATTTCGCCCATGGACGGCGTCGGTCCGGACGACATCCGCATCCGCGAGCTTATGAACCGCCTGGCCTCCGGCGAGGTCAGGGAGGTTGTCATCGCGACGAATCCCGACGTGGAGGGCGAGGCCACCGCGTCGTACATTTCCCGGCTTATTAAGCCCATGGGCGTCAAGGTTACCCGTATCGCTCACGGCGTTCCGGTGGGCGGGGAGCTGGAATATACCGACGAGGTCACGCTTTCCCGGGCGTTCGAGGGAAGACGGGAACTTTGAGGCAATCCGCAGTCCCGCAACGCGCTGACGGCTGCGTTTCCGCCATCGCGCGCCCACAAAATTCCAGACAAAGCACCGCTGCGCGGACGAATTTAATAAGCACAATCTGACGAAAATCTATCTTGTCGGGGCGCGCGTGCCCTGTGCGGGATTGCCATAAAAGATCGCGGCGTTTGCCGCGGTTTTTCGCATGGAACGCGGAACCGAACGATCCCGGAACATGTCATATATGGGAACAATTGGAAGGGGTGCTTGTCCATGATTCGTCGCGTGCTGGCCCTGGTGATTTCTCTGGTTTTGGTTCTTCCTGCCCTTGCCCTTGCGGAAGAGACGCCCACCGTCGTCGGGCCTGTTCTCATCTCACAGCTTCCCCTGGACGCCACGCTCGTCGAGAACGCGGCGACGGAGGACGGCGGCTACACCGAGCGGCTCCTGACCGCAGACACCTATGCCAACATCACGCTCCTGCGCCGGACCGGCGCGGTGGCGGCGGATGCGCTTCTTGCCGAGCTGTACCCCGAGGCGACGGACGTGGCCGAGGTGGACCAGGCGCCCATCGCCGCGTACCCCGCGGTTCGCGACTCCTTCACCACCGGCGCCAACGAGGACACCCGGTTCGGAACCCTCGTCGTCTTTTCGACGGACACGGATACGTTTGCCTTTGCGGTGGACGTATGGGCCGACGCCGCTGAGGACTATGCCGACCTCATCGAGTGGTGGATCGAGTCCCTCGACCTGTTCGATGATTCTGCCAACTACGTGCCGACGGGGCTCGTCCTCACCGCGGAGCTGCCCGAGGACATGGAGCAGACCGGCCTGGGCGCCACGGAGAACGGCGATTACACCGTGCGTTACCTCGTGTACGGCACGGCGGAGGTGACGATGCTGCGCCGCGCGGAGGCTTTGAGCGCGCAGGACCTGCTTACGGAACTCTACCCCGACGCGCAGGTTGCCTTTGAGGAGGAAGCCGCGCCGGTCTCTTCCTACCCCGCCACGCGCCTCAACTTCACCGACGGCGAAAACGAGGACGCCCGCTTCGGCTCCCTCGTCCTCATCTCTACCGATACGGCCTCGTTTGCCTTCGTCGCCGTCGCACCCCTCGACCAGTGGGACGGCGATTACAGCGAAACCGTCCAGATTTGGATCGACTCGCTGGGCATTGCGGAGGAGTGACGGGGGAGACGCCTGGGGCTCTGTCCCGAACCCCGACGGCGCACTGACCGAATTGAATCTCGATTCGGTCAGCGCGGTCGCACGGCAGCTTCGCCTTAGGCATATGCACCGACGCGACCTGGCTTGCCAAAGGCAAGCCAACCTTTAAGGGACATTGTCCCTTTGGAATTCCATGCGCATTGCGGAAAAGAGGACATTGTCCGTCAACCGCCCGAGGACCGAGGCGCGCCTGGTGGATTCATTCGTCAGGCGCGGTCGTGAAACGACTTGGTTTGCCAACGGCAACCAATCTTGTCCACGGGCGGCCGACTTTGCTTTTGGAGAATTTTATTTGCTCTTTTTTGAAAACCGGATGATGGAGAGGGCATAGAATGCGAGCGCGGCGCCGGCCAGGATGGCGATGCTGACGGCCGCGGGGATTTCTGTGCCGCCGAAGGAATAGGAAAGGCCCATTTGCGTCCGGAAGGACTGGGCAGCGGCGTCGGGCGCGCCCGCAAACACAGCCTTCATGGGCGCTTCCATCATGATCCGCCGGAGAAGCAGCGCGGCGTGGGAGACGGGGAACACCTTGACCACCGCCTGCATGGCTTCCGGAAGCACGCCCACCGGCATGTAGATGCCCGTGAGAAACCCGATGAGTGTGCCGACCAGGCTGCTGGCGGTGCCGAAGGCGTTCTGGCTCTTCAAAAATGAAACCAGAAACGAGAGCATGGCGGTGTTCGAAAGCGCGCTCAAAAGGATGAGCCCCATGACTTCCGCTGTCTGGGAAAGCGTCAGAAGCGTTCCGCCCCGGGCGACGATATAAATCTCGGAAAGCGCGAACGCCAGAAGCGTCATGACGGAACCCACCACGAACGACGAGACGATATAGCTGCCCGCGAGCTTTCCCCGGCTCAGGGGCGAGGCGGAAAAATCCTTGATGATCTTGTGTGCCCGGTCGTCCACCATGGTGCCGAACGCGCCCAGCACGGTGGTCACCGAGATGACGGCAAGGATGCCCGACATGATCCAGCTGTCGGACAGCGCCTTTGCGCCGGATACACCGTTAAAATCCTGCATCATCACGTCGCCCAGAAACAGCACGTACAGCCCCAGTATGATGAGCACGGCCAAGAGTGAAAAGAAAACCGACGCGCGGTCGCGGAAGAAAACCTTTAAATTGCGGGAGATCAGGGCGTTCATTCGCGCATCTCCTTTCCTGTAATGCTGATGAATGCGTCGTCCATGGTGCCGCCCGCCACCTCGAAGCCCGAGATGAAATCCCGGCACGCGTCGAGAACGGGGAGCGCGTCCATGGTTTTTCTGAGCCGCACCACCGCGCGGCCCGCCACCATCTCAAACGGGACGCCCAGTCCGGCGAGCGCCCCGGAAAGCGCGGCCTCGTCCGTTGGGGTGAGCTTCACCGTGTCGTCCGCGTACCGCTCGCGCAGATCCGTGGGCGTGCCTTTGGCGGCGATTAGCCCCATGTCGATGACCACCACGTAGTCCGCCTCGGCGGCTTCCTCCATGTAGTGAGTAGTGAGAAAGACGGTGAGTCCCTGCTCCCGCTGGAGGGAGCGCACGCCGTCCCACACGCTCCGTCTGGTCTGGGGATCGAGGCCGGTGGTGGGCTCGTCGAGAAAGAGAATCTTCGGCGTGTGAATGAGCGCCCGGGCGATGTCCGCGCGCCTCTTCTGTCCGCCGGAGAGCTTGCCGTAGGGGCGCTTCATAAAATCCGTCACATCCGCCGCACGTGCGGCCCGGGAAACCCGCTCGTTCATTTCCTCACGGGACGGGCCGTAAAAGCCGCCGCGCACGCGCATGTTTTCTTCCACCGTCAAAAGCGGGTCGAGCAGGTGATCCTGGAACACAACGCCGATGGCGCGCCGGATCGCCCCGTCGTCCCCGCCCAACGGATGGCCGTCGATGACGACCTCCCCCGCGTCGGGCCGGAGGATGGTGGTCAGTATATCGATGGTGGTGGATTTGCCCGCGCCGTTGGGCCCCAAAAACGCGAAGAGCTTTCCGCGTTCGGCGTAAAAATCGATGCCCTTTACCGCGGCCACCGCGCCGTAGGATTTCTGGAGTCCGGAGACTTCGATGATCTTCTCCAATTTGCTCCCCCCTTGCGCCGATTTTACCATACGTTTCCGGGGCGCACAATCAATTCGAAATCAATTCGAATTGACACGCGGGACGGAATCGGGGATAATGGACGGGGTGATTGGATGGAAAAAAGGACGGAAGATGTCAATCTGGTGGCGCGGGTGGCCAAGCTTGCGGCGGAGCTCATGCTGCGCAACGGCGCGGAGACCTACCGCGCGGAGGAAACGGCGCGGCACATTTGCGCGGCCTTCGGCTATGAGTCCGACGTGATCGCGTTTCCCACGGGAATCATGTTCCAGATCGGCCCCGACAAGGCGATGATCGCGCGCGTCTCCAAGCGGGACGTGGACTTTTCAAAGATCGACCGGGTGAACAAGATTTCGCGCGAGCTGGCGGCCGGCGCGCTGACGCTGACCGAGGCCGAAGCGCAACTGCGTGCGGTGGCGGACCGGCGGGGTTGGGGGCTCTTTTCCCAGTGCCTCATCGCGGCGGGTTCGTCCGCCATGTTTGCCCTCATGTTTCTGGCCACGCCCTTCGACATCTGCGCGGCCGGCGTCTGCGCGTTTCTCGCCCAGGCGGCGGTGGTGAAGCTGGACCAGGAGGCGGGCATGTCCCTCGTGAGCCTGGCGGGCGGATTTTTGACCGCCATGAGCGCGATCCTTCTGACCGCGGTGTTTCAAACGGGGGACGTCGACAAGATCATTATCTCGGCGCTGATGCCGCTCCTCCCGGGACTGGCGATGACAAACGCCATCCGGGACGCCATGCGGGGGGATTTGGTGTCGGGCGTCTCCCGGGCGGGCGAGGCGCTCATCCGCGCGGTGGTGCTCGCGGCGGGGGCGGGCCTGTCCATCTCCGCGTGGATGCTTCTGAGAGGCGGCGCACAATGAACGAAGCGATGCAAATGATCGGCTGCCTGCTGGCGTCCGCGCTGTTCGCGCTTTTGTTCCGCACCCCGGTCCGGCTGATCGCCCCCGCGTCGGTGACCGCCGTCATGGGTTACGCGCTCAGCGTGTGGGCGGGGCGGGAATTGAACGCCGAGTGGGCGGGCATCTTTCTGGGCTCTTTGGCGGCCGCGCTGGTGGGGGAGATGCTGGCCACGCGGCTGCGTGCGCCGGCGACCATCTTTTTGACCGTGGCGGTCATCCCCCTGGTGCCGGGGGCGGGGCTTTACAACACAATGCTCGCGCTGGTACAGGGGCGCTCTGCGGACGCGGCGGCGGCGGGATCGAGCACGATCCTGGCGGCGGGCGGCATCGCGCTGGGGCTCTCCATTGCCGCGTCGGCGGCCTACGCCATCCGGCGGACGAGGAAAGGAAGGATTCCATGAAGCGAATTTGGGCGGCGATTCTGGCGCTCACCCTGTGGGCGTTCCCGGCGGCGGCGGAGATTGATCAAATCAATCCCTACGTCATCAAGGCGGACGTGCGCGCGTACATGACGGAAACGGATGTCGCGCTCTACGAAAAGCTGCTGGACGGGGTGTTCGCGCGGGCGGCGCGGGTGACGCTATCGGACGATTACGACGCCAACCTCCGCGCGTTCGGCGCGCTGCAGGGGAATCCCTACTATTTTTTCGTGGACAGCCTGACCTTTACCGCCAACCACAGTGCGGTGGAGCTTACTTACGCGTACACGGCGGATGAGCAGGCCGAAATGCGCGCCTACATGGACGGCGAGTACCTCGAAATCCTCAATTCCGCCATTACGCCGGAAATGAACGAGCTGGACGAGGTTCTGGCGGTGTACCGGTATTTCGGCGAGCGGATCGAGTACGACCTCGACTGGCTGGGCGCGCTCAACATGTCGGACGACAAGTTCCTGTTTCCCGAAATCGAAATTTACCAGGCGCTCAAAACGGGCAAGGGGGTATGCCACTCCTATTCCTACCTCTGCGAGTTCGCGCTCCAGCAGCTGGGCGTGGAATGCCTGCGCGTCTCGGGCGACATCGTCAATTCGGATCAGGGGCACATGTGGCTGGTGCTGAAGCTGAACGGCAAATTCTACCACATCGACCCCACCTGGGATGACAACGGCGACGCGGAAGGGCTCAACTATTTCGGCCTTACCGACGCGGAGCGCGCCACATCCGGGATCGGCAGCTATAATCTATCCTACGATGGGGCGTATGGCGAGATCGTGTGCGACGACGATTCCTTCGCCGCGTTCCGGGGCGTCCTCAACTACCAGTTCGTCGAGGACGAGCCGCACACGGTTCTGCTCGAATACGGCGACCACAGGGCGGTCTTCAACACGGAGACGCTTGCGATTGAGGAAGAATGATGATATGAAGGAAAACAAGTACGACGACGGCGCGTTTTTTGAGAAATACGCGCGGATGACCCGCTCCCGGGAGGGCCTCAAGGGCGCGGGCGAGTGGAAATCCCTCGAAAAAATACTGCCCGGTTTCGCGGGCAGGCGGGTCCTGGACTTGGGCTGCGGATATGGCTGGCACTGCGTCTACGCGGCGGACCATGGGGCTTTATCCGTGCTGGGCACGGACATTTCCGAAAAAATGCTCGCCGTGGCGCGGGAAAAGACGGACGCGCCCGGCGTCTCCTACGAGCGCGCCGCCATGGAGGATCTGGACTTCGCGCCGGGCAGCTTCGACGTCGTCCTGAGCTCGCTGGCGCTTCACTATGTGGAGGACTACGCGGGGCTTGCACGGCGGGTCTACGATTGGCTGGCGCCGGGCGGGGACTTCGTCTTCTCCGTGGAGCACCCGATCTTTACGGCCCACGGAACGCAGGACTGGGTCTACGGGGAAGGCGGAAAAATTCTGCACTTCCCCGTGGACAACTATTCCCTCGAAGGCCCCCGCGCGGCGGTGTTCCTCGGGGAGACCGTGCGAAAATACCACCGGACGCTCACGACCTACCTCGAGACGCTGCTTTCCCTCGGCTTCCGGCTGCGCCACGTGGTGGAACCGGTGCCGCCGGAGGACATGCCGGACGAACTGCGCCGCCCCATGATGCTGCTGGTCGCGGCGGTGAAGGACTGATCATTCGGCGTACAAAACCGTAACCCAGTCCTGGAACGCGTTCACCTGCGGGGAAACCCACGCGCCGCTTTCGTCGGGCTGGGCATCCCCGCAGTCTGTTTCTTCCCCCGTCACGGGGTTGAAGTGGAAGGTGCGGTAGCGGACGCCGGGCTCGAGCCCCTTCACCGCGAGTTTTCCCGTGTAGCCGCCCCAGAACGGGCGGAAGATGACGCGCACCTTGCCGGGAATGCCCGCCGCGAACGATCCGTCCATGGCGGAAAGCGAGCAGGGCTTTTCGATCCATTCCGGGTGCATCTCGAATTTCCACCAATCAAAGCGCGTCCAGAGCTTCTTCGCCGCGCCCACCTGGAACGAGCCGGGCAGCTTGTAGGCCGCCTCCCAGGGCGTGCTGCCCCAGTGCGCACCGTGGGGGGAGACGCCGTAGGGCTGGCCAAGCGTGTTGAGCTGCCAGATGCCGTTGGCACCGTAGGTCTGTCCGCACGCGCCGAGCATGATGTTCATCCAGAACAGGTAGCGCTGCACGTCGTCATAGCTGGAATTGCAGATGCCCTCGTAGCACACCTCCGCGTCGATGACGGGGAGTTTTTTTCTGTCGAGGGCCGCCTTCACCTGCAGCATGGTGGGCACGATGGAGTGGAAGCTCCCGTGACCAGTCTGAAGCATGTCGAGATCGAGCAGCGATTCGTCCTCGATCTGCTCGTGGCCGTTCTGGGTGGGGTGAATGGTCACGAGACGGCGGAAGGGATCGGTTTCGCGCACGAAGCGCGTCATTTCGTTCCAGTCGCGCCGGGACATTTTGAGGTGCTCCTCGTGGGGGATGGACTGGTCGCCATAGAACGTCATGTTTGCCTCGCCCGCCACGCACCAGCACACCGGGTACGCCGCCCAGCGGGCGACGAGGTTGCGCCAGTGGCGCTTCAGGACATCCATGCCCGCAAAGCGCATGAAGAAGCCCCAACTGCCCACGATGCAGGGCGTGATGCCGCACTCCACAAGATGGGCAATCTTTTTATCCGCCGCGTCGAAGTAGGCGGGGTTGACGGCCTCGAACTTTTCGTCCCAGGGAAAGCCCGCCTCGTTTTTGCCGCGCGCGTCGAAGGGGAGCATGTCCGGATAGAGCCCGGCGATGATCTGCACCACGTTGAAGCCCTTTTCCACCCGGTCCGCCGTGAGCTTCTGAAAGCCCTCCGGCCACGAAAGCCGGGTGGTGAAGCCCATCCACCAGGTGTCGCCCATCCAGAAAAAGGGCGTGCCGTCGGCGTGGGTGAGATAAAGCTCGCTTCCGCGCCGTCCGATGGGGCCGTGGCGGTAGAGCGGATTGTCGCCCTCGTAGGGCGCAACTTCAATTTCGCTCGAGGCGCCGTTCAGGCCGGGTGCGTCCGACTCGACGAGATAGGAATGCGCGCCCGCAAGGGGCGAGGAATAGCGGAATTTCCAGACGCCGTCGCCCGCCCGGAAGCCGGGAACCCGAAAGACGCCGCCGTCCGGGGCCGTCACCCGGACGTCCATCCGCGCGTCCGGGGCGGCCGCGCCGACGGCGACCTCCGCGACCATGTTCTGTTGCACTTTCATGTAAATCCGTTCCCTTCGTTGGGCTACTGCCCGCGTTGCGAGCAGGATACCAGAAACGGCGCGCCCTGTCAACCGGATCAAAAAGTATGGGATTCTCAACGGCGCCCAGCACTTGCGCGGGGGCCCGGGGGCGGTCCCCGGCGACGCTTACTCGTAGTACCAAGCCGCCCGCCCGCGCTCGCCGGGCTGGCGGTACCCGTCGCGTCCGTCCTCCACGAGGGCTTCGATGTGGCGCACAAGGTCGATGAGCCGGTGAAATTCACACACCCGCTCGTCGCGGATTGTAACCCGGAATCTGTCCTCGCAGAAGAGGACGAGCTTGGCGACGGCCACGGCGTCCAACGCGCCCCAGAGCGGTGTCTCGGGCCGGATGGTTTCCTCCTCGACGGAGAGAATTGACGCGAGGGCGTCGCGGATGGTTTTGTAGGTCATATTTCCTCCCTTCCGTCCTCCGCGGGGGAGAACAGGCACAGCCTGTGGAGCGCGCGGGTGCAGGCGACGTAGAGGTGCCGCTTTTCCCGCCAGTTCTTCGCGTCCAGAACCAGCACGGCGTCAAACTCGAGGCCCTTGGAAAGCGCAAGCGGGATGCAAAAGACACCCGTGGTCGCCGCTTCTCCGCCCGGTCCGACGAAGGGAAGACCGAGCGCCTCCGCCCAGACGCGCGCCGCCCGCGCCGTCTCGGCAATGAGCGCCACGGAACCCATGCCCGCCTCTTCAAGCCGCGCAATTTCCGCGGCAATGTGCGCCTTCGCGTCGGCCCTGTCCCGGTAAACCGCCTCCACGGGCGCTTCGCCCGATCGGCTGAAGCTTTCGATGCCCCCGGCGTCGTCCAGAAAGCGCAGGCTGAATTCCAAAATCTCCCGCGTGCAGCGGAAGCTCTTTTCGAGGGTCACAAGCGCGTGGGTGCGGCGGTTCAGGGTGCGGGCAATCCGGTCGTAGAGGGAAAGGTCGACGCGCCGGTCCAGCGCCTGGTTCACATCGCCCAGCACGGTGAAACGCGCCCGGGGATTGAGCCGGTTCAGCACCGCATAGTCCAGCGCGCCGTAGTCCTGCGCCTCGTCCACCACCACCTGCCGGATGGGGGACGGCTTCTCCGGAGGGGTGAGCGCGAGGGAGAGGTAGGCGACGGCAGCGGCGTCCTCCAGGGGAAGAATCTCGCGGCAAACCGCCGCCCGGGTGCGCGAAAGAAGGGCGGGCAGGTCTTCGGGCAGCGCGAGCCCCGCCCCCAGCCGGCGCACGGCGCGCTCGTCGGCTACGAGGCGCGCATACAGGCGACCGACGTCCGGGCGGGTGAAGGCATGGATGTGCCGGGCAAGCGCCGCGCATTCGAGGATGGCATACGCGCGCGCGCACGCATCCAGCTCCTCCGCGTGGCGGGAATTTTTGCGCGCCAGTGCGAACAGTCTCTCGCGCCGCGCGCCGCGCCTTTGAAACACCGCGTCCCAGACGGCGCCCTCCAGCCGGGCAAGCCGCGCACCCAGCGGAATCGCGTCCTCCTCGCGTTCGATGAACGCGATCATTTCCTCGCGGGTGAACAAGACCCGGCCCGCATAGACGAGGTCCGAAATCCCCAGCCAGCGCCGGGGCAATTCCCGGGCGAAGCGGTCAAGGAGTTCTGTCATGACGGGTGAGGATTTAAAGGCGATGTCCTCCGCCGCGCCGAAGCCCCGCCCGGGCTGCGCGCATTCTTTCCCCATGGGCGCCGCGTTCCCGCCCAGACCGGCGGGCGTCGCGGCTTCTTCTCCGCCGTACAGCCGCTCGAACCGCGCGAACCGGGACTCGACAGGCGCGCCGAGCACGGATTCGAGCAGGCGCTCGTAGGTGACCGTCTCCGCGCTCGCCTCCCCCAATTCCGGCAGAACCCCGTAGATGTAGCGCTCAAAAAGGTCATTGGGCGAAAGAATCAAAATGTCCCCGGCCTTGAGGGGCGAGGCCAGCCCCGCGTACATGAGGTACGCCGCGCGGTGAAGCGCCACGGACGTCTTGCCGCTGCCCGCCGCGCCCTGTACCATGAGGAGGTCGTGGGTGGTGTCGCGAATGGCGACGTCCTGATCGCGCTGGATGGTCTCCACGATGGCCCGCATATGGGGCGAGGCGTTCCGGGCGAGCATGGCGCGCAGAAATTCATCCTGCACCTGCACGTCCGCGTCGAAGTAGTATTCGAGAACGCCCTCCTTGATTTCGTATTGACGCTTGCGGGTCATCTCACCCGTCACTTCGCCGCCCGGCGCCGCGTAGGAAACCCGGCCCGTGCCGAAACGGTAGAAAATGCTCGCGATGGGGGCGCGCCAGTCGTGGATATAAATCTCGTGGGTCGCTTCGTCCTTGAGAACCGCGCGGCCGATGTACACCCGCTCGGCGTCACCCCCGTCGTCAAACGTCATGTCCACCCCCGCGAAGTAGGGAGCCGGCAGCATGTGCCGCAGGGCGCGCGTCTTTTCGTCCAGCATCTCCTTGGTGGCGATTTCCACGGAGCGCGGCTGGACGAGTTGGCTGAAGTTGACGATCTCCTCGAAGGCGTCGGACGTCCAGAGGCTGTCGAGCATGCGTCGTTCATCGTCCAACATCTCCCGGCCCGCGCGCTCGATGTCCGCGGCGCGCCGGGCCGCCCCAGTCTCCGCGTCCGCAAGCTGGGCGCGGATGATTTTGATCGCCTCCGCAAGGTGCGCGCGCTCGGCGCGCAATTCGTCCTGATTCATGAAATCCCCCCTCGTCGGGATAGGATAACACGCGGCGGCCCAAAAGAACAGTCTTGAATTTGACTGCGAAATGTGGTATGATTATCATGGGGAAAGATGAGATCACGGAGGTCGAAGATGATTTCCGCCGCGGAATTGCATGTGTACCGGGGCCCTTGCCTCGCGCGCGGCGAAGGCTTTCTCTACGTCCCGCCCCATCCCCTTTTGTCTCCCTACATTTCCTGCTATACGATTTCATGCCCCACGCCCGCGACAATGTCCGCGGCGTATTCGATTTTGCCCTCCGCAAGCTGCACATTCGTCGCAACGGCCCGCGCGGAGGGCGTTTTTGTACATCTGCGCGGGGTGAATACGCGCCCGGTGAACGTCGGCGCGCACGCCAACCGCGCGCGGCTTCTGGTGCTCGTCGAGTTCCGGCCGGGCGGACTTTTCCCTTTTCTCAAAGCCGATTCGCGCGATCTTCTGGACCGCTCCGTCCCGATGGAAGACATTGCCCCGGTGCTTTCCCGGGCCGCGGCGCGTATGTTGGAACGGTGCGGTTCCGCCGAAGCGCTGGTTTCGGGGCTGGATGCGCTGTTTCTCCCCCTTGCCGCGGCCGACGAACGTGACGGGCTCGTCCGGGGCGCCGTAGGCCTCATCCGTGCGCGGCGGGGCGGCGCGAACGCGCGCGTTTTAACGGATGAATTCCACTACGGGGAAAAGCAGCTCCGGCGTATCTTTCTGGAGCGGGTGGGCGTCGGGCCGAAAGCGATGGCGCGGATCGCCCGGATCAACTGTGCCGCACGGCTCATTCGGGCGTCTGGCCGTACGCACGCGGACATTGCCGCCCAGGCAGGATACTTCGACCAGTCGCACCTGATCCGCGACTTCCGGGAAATTTGCGGCACGACGCCGCTCCAGTATGCCCGAAACATGTCCGATTTTTACAATGACGCGTACAAACTGTGATGTATCATTGCAACAGATCGGACAGGAGGTATTTTCATGAGGAAATTGAGCCGGGAGGCCTACGGGGAGATCGAAAACTGGATGTACCGGAACGCGCGGCCCCTCGAATTGGCGCTGTGGCGGCGGCGCTTCGAGGGCGGGCCGGACGGGGACGTTCTGACCGCGCTTCGGGCGTACCAAAACGAAGATGGCGGATTCGGCCACGCCCTGGATTGCGACAACTGGAACCCTAATTCCGCACCGTACAACGCGTGCGTGGCCGCCGGGATTTTTACGGAGCTGGGGCTGTTCGACCCCGCGCACGCCATGGTCGGGGGAATGCTCGACGATCTGGGCGCGACGGCGTTTTACTCCCCGGAATTGGGCTGGCACTTCACCGTGCCCACCAACGACGGCTTTCCGCACGCCCCCTGGTGGAGCTTTTCCGCCCGGAACAACCACGCCAACGGCTTTCATGCGACCGGCGCGCTGGCTGGCTACATCCTCCGCTGCGGAGATGAAAAAAACCCCGCATACAGCAGGGCGCTGGCGGCCTCCCGCGCCATGGCGGAAAAAATCGAAGCGCGCGGAAAGGGCGACATCCACGAGGTGGGCGCGTACGCGGCCTGGCTTCCGGGCGCCAGGGCCGCGAAGCTCGATTTCGACCTGGATGCCCTCGGCGGGATCGTCGCCGGGCTGGTGAACGAGGCAATCGAGCGCGATCCGGCCAAGTGGCCGCGGTATTCCATGCGCCCGTCCCAGTACATTGACGGCCCGGAGAGCCCCTACTATGCGGGCAACGAGGAGATTCTGGAAGCGGAGCTCGATTACATCCTGGATGCGCGCTTTGACAAGGGCGTGTGGGACATCTCGTGGGAATGGGGCGCGTACCCCAACGAATTCGCCATCGCGCGGCGCTGGTGGCAGGGAAGCCGCGCGGCGGCCAACGTCGCGCTCCTCAAGGCGTTCGGACGGATTGAATAAGCCTGCAAAGGCATGCGAAAGCCCCGCGCTTTTTTGCGCGGGGCTTTTGGGGAACGTCAGGCGAGCATCGAGGCGATCTGCTTTTTGGGGCGTGCGCCGGTCACGCGGTTGACCACCTTGCCGTTTTTCATCACCACCAGCGTGGGGATGCTCATCACGCCGAACGCGCTGGCAAGTTCTCCCTGCTCATCAACGTTGACCTTGCCGACCTTGACGGCGGGCGTCTCCTCGGCGATTTCGTCCACGATGGGTGAAACCATCCGGCACGGGCCGCACCAGCTCGCCCAGAAATCCAAAAGCACCGTTTTGTCGGATTCCATGACCTCTTTTTGGAAATTTTCGCTCGTTATGTTCATGGCCTTCATATGGAATGCCTCCTTCGCTTTGATGATCCTAGGATACACCGGAAACGGCGCGCGCTCCGTGACCATCTCACGCGATTCAGGCATCCTTCTGTGACTTTGTCACAGTAAAAAGCGGCCGCTTTTCTTATAATAGATTCAATTGGATGGTAAAATGTGGGCATCTTTGCGATGCCCACTCCGGCTTGGAGGGTATCAAAGCATGCTGATCCTGCTTTCACCGTCAGAGTGCGCTCAGCTTCTCCACGAGCGAGGCGATCTGGCTGTCCCGGTCGGCGCCGGACCAGTGGACGATGCCGCTCTTGTCAATCTCGGCGCCCTTGGCCCGGCAGGCGGCCGCGATGATGCGCACCGAGCGGTTCCCGCCCATCCACGCGCGCTTAAGGTGCTGGGTGACGAAGCAGGAAACCTTCTTCCCGGATAGATCCGAAATGCCGGACAGGTAAAGCTGCATGACGCGCGCCAGGGTAAACCCCTGAACGGGCGAGGCGAAGATTACCGCGTCGTAGGGCCTTGCGTCGGGCGCGGGCGAATTGGGTTTCGCCTCGACGGGCTCGACGCGCGCCACTTCCGCTTCGTGGCCCTTGGCCTTCAAAGCCCCGGCCAACCTCTCGGCCACCGAGAGCGTGTGTCCCGTCTGTGAAAAAACGATGATCCCAATCTTCATGGTTCCCTCCTGCGGTCGGTTGGTACAATTTTACTTCCCTGCGCCATTGTAGACCATCGCGCACCCCGCTGTCAAACGCGGCTTCTCCAAAACGCGGCGGTTTCGCATCATTTTCGAAAAAAACACCCGGCTCGTCTCCCGCGGAGACGGCCGGGGCTTTGTCATTTATGTCATTTGGGATGGCAGGCACCGTTTGACGGGCAGCCGTCGCAGCCGCAGCCGCACGAGGACTTTCCCATCTTCCGCGCCTTCGCCTTGAAGTACACGATCGCCCCGACAATTCCGATCAGAACGATTCCGACGATCACATTTGCCAGCATGGCAGGTCCCTCCTTATGCGGGCACCCTTGCCCGAAGCGTCCGCGATTCCCTGTAGGGCCGCACGACGAGGTAGATGAGAACCGCGAGCACGCAGACCGCGGCCAGCGTGCCGATGCCCAGAGTGGTTTCGCCGGTCAGGAGGCCGACGAGTTGATAGACGATGAGGCTCATGGCGTAGGCAAAGCCCGTCATCCAGCCGATGGCCGCCCACGTCCATTTGACGTTGTTCATCTCCCGCTTGATGGCGCCCATGGCAGCGAAGCACGGCGCGCACAGGAGGTTGAAGACCAGGAACGAGTAGGCGGAAAGCTGGGTAAAGTGCGCGGCGATGGGGGAGAGTCCGCCGAAAGCGCCTTCCTCCACCATCTCGAGGGCGTCGCCCGCCACGGCGTAAAGGGTACCGAAGGTGCCGACCACCTCTTCCTTGGCCACCAGACCCAGAACGGTGGCCACCGAAGACTGCCAGTTGCCAAAGCCCAGGGGGGCAAACAGCGGGGCGACGAAATTCCCGATTTTCGCAAGAACCGAATGGTCCATGTCCTCCACCATGCCAAAGGAGCCGTCCGCCCAGCCGAAGGACGAGGTGAACCACACGAAGATGGAGGCGAGGGTGATGACGGTTCCGGCCTTCTTGATGAAACTCCAGCCCCGCTCCCAGGTGCCGCGCAAAACGTTTATGGCGGTGGGCACATGGTAGGGCGGAAGCTCCATGACGAAGGGCGCCGGTTCCCCCGCGAAGGGGCGCATCTTCTTGAGGATGATGCCGGAGAGCACGATGGCCGCCACGCCGATGAAGTAGGCGGACGGAGCCACCCACCACACGCCGCCGAACAGCGCCCCCGCGATGAGGGCCACGATGGGCATCTTCGCGCCGCAGGGCACGAATGTGGTGGTCATGATGGTCATCTTCCGGTCCCGATCCTGCTCGATGGTCCTCGACGCCATGATGCCGGGCACGCCGCAGCCGGAGGAAATGAGCATGGGGATGAAGCTCTTTCCGGAAAGTCCGAAGCGGCGGAACACCCGGTCCATGATGAACGCCACCCGGGCCATATAGCCCACGTCCTCGAGAACGGCCAGCATCAGGAACAGAACCAGCATCTGCGGCACGAAGCCAATGACCGCGCCCACGCCGTACACGATGCCGTCCACGACAAGCCCCACCAGCCAGCCCACCGTCCCCACGCCCTCCAGAAAGCCGCGCAGGGGTTCCGCGATCCATTCGGAGACAAGCACGTCGTTTGTCCAGCCGGTGACCAGATCGCCCACGGTGGTGATGGCGATCCAGTAGACGAAAACCATGATGGCGGCGAAGATCGGAAGGCCAAGCCATCGGTTGGTGACCACCCGGTCGATTTTGTCGGAGGCGGAGAGCATTCCCCTGTTCACCTTCTTGTAACAGGCGCCGATGATGGAGGCGATCCAGTCGTAGCGGGCGGCGGTGACGATGGATTCCGCGTCGTCGTCCAACTCCGCTTCGCAGGATTTGATGTCCTTTTCAATGTGGGAGAGTATGCCCTCGGAAATGTTCAGGTCCGCAAGCACCTTCTCGTCGCGCTCGAAGATCTTCACCGCGAACCAGCGCTGCTTTTCCTCGGGCAGGTCGTGAAGCGCCGCCTCCTCAATGTGTGCAATGGCGTGCTCCACCGAGCCGGGGAACCTGTGCCGGGGGATCATCTTCTCCCCGCTTCTGGCCTGGGCCACCGCCAGCTTTGCGGCCTCCATGACGCCCTCGGCCTTCAACGCGGAAATTTCGACGATCTGCGTGCCCAATGCCTCGGAAAGCCGACCGGTGTCGATTTTGTCGCCGTTTTTGCGCACCACGTCCATCATGTTGAGGGCCACCACCATGGGGATGCCCAGTTCCGCCAGCTGCGTGGTTAAGTAAAGGTTGCGCTCGAGATTCGTGCCGTCGATGATGTTGAGAATGGCATCCGGCCGCTCCCGCACCAGATAGTTGCGCGCAACGACCTCCTCGAGGGTGTAGGGCGAGAGGGAGTAAATCCCCGGGAGGTCGGTGATGGTGACCTCCTTGTCGCCCTTCAGGCGTCCCTCCTTTTTCTCCACCGTCACGCCCGGCCAGTTGCCGACGAACTGGTTCGAGCCCGTCAGGGCGTTGAACAGGGTCGTCTTTCCGCTGTTGGGGTTTCCCGCCAATGCGATGCGAATCGCCATAAGACTGTTCCTCCTTGCGAACTGGATTAGGCCATCCTAATCCTTTGACTTATTTTTCGCGGAGCCTTTTGTGTGCTCCGCGTCATTCGACCTCGACCATGGCCGCGTCCGCCTTCCGGACGGAAAGCTCGTAGCCGCGCACGGTCAACTCCAGCGGGTCCCCCAACGGGGCCACCTTGCGCACATAGATTTCGGTTCCCTTTGTGATCCCCATGTCCATGATGCGCCGCTTCACGGCCCCCTCGCCGTTCAGCTTTCTGACCTTAACGGTCGCGCCGATGCCTGCCTCCCTGAGCGTCATTTTCCTGCCTCCTTCTATACGTGAATCTTCAGCGCCATTTCGCGGCTGATGGCGACGCGGGATTCCCGAACCTGCACGATGAGGTTGCCCCCCGACGCGGAGACGACCTTGACCGCGCTGCCCTCGGTAAACCCTAGATTTTCCAGAAAACGCCTGGTCTCCGGCAGCCCGCCGATCTTCCTGATGCACCTGGTCTCATCCAGCCCGGCCATCGACAGCGGCATGCGCATACACCCCTTTTTGTTCAGATATTAGGCATCTCTAATCCCTCATGATATTAGCATATCCTAACCATTCTGTCAACACCGGTCTGTTGCCGCGGGAAAACTTAATCTTGCGGGCCGGGGGGCGCGCTTTCCGGATAACCCGACGAAATTTGTGCACATGCACAGCAAATTTGGACACATGGGAACAAAACTTTCATCATTGCAAAAGGTTTCACATACTTCTATAATAGATTCATCAAGAAGCCGCGCGGACGATTCTCCGGGCGGTATGGTGGAGGCAGAAGGCATGGAAAGGCGTTTTTCGGTGGGCGTAATCCTCGAATCGTTCCGGCTGCCGTTTGCCCAGGCGGTGAAAAAAGCTGCGGAAGTGGGCGCGGCGGGACTGCAAATCTACGCGACCCAGGGCGAGATGGCGCCGGAAAACATCACCCCGGCGGGCATCCGCGAAAAAAAAGCCGTCATCCGGGACAGCGGGCTTCGGGTCGCGGCACTGTGCGGCGACATCGGCGGCTTCATGGACGCGGAAAAAAATCCCGCGCAGGTGGAGAGGTCGAAGAAAATACTGGACCTCGCGTTGGAATTTGACACAAATATCGTCACCACCCACATCGGCGTCGTGCCCAAGAGCCGGGACAACCCCCTCTATGACGTCATGCTTTCGCCCTGCCGGGAGCTGGCTGACTACGCAAAGAGCGTGGGCGCGCACTTCGCGGTGGAGACCGGCCCCGAGTCGGCGGAGCTTTTGAAGGGTTTTCTGGACGAGCTGGGCTCGGACGGCGTGGCGGTCAACCTCGATCCGGCGAATTTCGTCATGTGCGCGGGCGTCGATCCGGTGCAGGCCACCAGGACCTTGGGGCGCTACATTGTGCATACCCACGCCAAGGACGGGGTGCGCAATTATGACTTCGACCCAGAGGAACTGTTCATGCCCGGCGGTTGGGAGAAGTTTCAAAAAAAGGGCGAACCGTTCACCGAGACGCCTTTGGGCGAGGGCGGCGTCGATTTCCGCGCGTGGCTGGACGCCCTTGCAGAAGTCGGCTACCGGGGCTTCCTCACCATCGAGCGCGAGGCGGGCGAAACGCCCGAGCGGGATATCCGCCTTGCCGTTGATTATCTGAACGCGCGCATCTGACAAAGCCATTCACGCTTCTTCCCGAAAGGAGGAGTGCCCGTGGAAACGCTCGGCAGAGTCTATCATTTCTCAAAGGATTTCGATGTCATCCCAAGTCCGTTCGGGAACATACTGCTCTATCAAGTCGGTGAAATCTGCTGCGAGGTTGGGTACGAGGTGCCCCCGCACAAGCAGTGGTGCTACGAAATCGCCTACATCAAATCGGGTGAGGGTACCATGTGCACCGACGGCGTGACGCATCACGTGCGCACCAACGACATCTATTTAAACGGAAAAAACGACGTCCACAGCATCCGCGCCGACCGGGGCAGCCAGTTGAGATACCTGTATATGGGCTTTGACGTGCCGGAGGCGCGTCGGCGGGAGCCTGCCCTTGCGGAGGTGCTCCGGTTCTTCGATGAGCTCAAATCCCCCTGCGCCCAGGACCGCTCCGGCGTGGGCGAAATCCTCGGCAAGACCGTGCAGGAATTTTATTGGGATCAGCCCTGCTTCGAGGAAATCGTATCCGCTTCCCTCCGTCTCATCATCCACCTGGCCTACCGAAACGCCGTTTCCCACGCGGCCTCGCCGGGCCAGCGCGCCGTCACCACAATCAATGTGGGCGTCACTGTCTACCTGATCATCCGTTATGTGGACGACCACATCTGCGAAATTGGCTCCATCCGGGACCTGGCGGAGAAGCTGGGTTACAGCTATACCTACATCTCGCACCTGTTCAAGAACAAGACAGGAATCACGCTTCAGCAATATATCCACAAAAAGAAGATGGAAAAAGCGGCGGAACTCCTCATGGAGGCCGAGCTGACCGCCACACAGACGGCGGAGCGGCTGGGGTACCAGAGCGTGCAGGCGTTCGGCAAGGTTTTTCGCGGCATTTATGGGATGAGTCCCACGCAGTACCTGAGGCAGCAAAGGCAGGAGGAAAACGCATGAAACCGGTCAGAATCGGACTTGTCGGCACCGGCGGTATTTCAAACGCGCACATGCTGGGCTACGCGAAGCTCGCCGAGGAGGGAAAGGTCGAGCTCGTGGCGGCATGCGACCTGAACGTGCCCCGGGCGGAAGCCTGGGCGAAGAAGTACGGCTTCCGGGAGGTGTACGGGAACCACAGGGAGATGCTCGAAAAGAGCGATCTCGACGCAATCAGCGTGTGTACCTGGAACAACGGCCACGCGTCCATCACCATCGACGCGCTCCGGGCCGGGAAGCACGTTCTGTGCGAAAAACCCCCGGCCATGACCGTCGCGGAGGCCGAGGCCATGCAAAAGGCCGAGGCCGAGAGCGGAAAGACGCTCATGATCGGCTTCGTGCGCCGCTTCGGCAGAAACGCTGAACTGGTGCTGGACTTTTTCAACAACGGTTTTTTCGGCGACATCAACTTTTCAAAGATCGCGGTCACCCGGCGCTGCGGCTGTCCGCTTGGCTGGTTCGCCAATTCCAAGCTCTCCGGCGGCGGGCCGCTCATCGACAACGGCGTACACCTCATCGACCTGGTGCGCTACCTCACCGGAAAGCCCCTGGCGGTGTCCTGTTATGCGTCAACGTATGACAACATGGGTTCCCGCACCCACGTAAAGGGCATCGACCGCTACGCCTCCGTGGACCCCTCCTCCTTCAGCGACGTGGAGGATCTGGCGGTGGGCATGGTCAAGTTTGAAGGCGGGATGACCATGAGTCTGGAATTTTCCTACAGCCAGGAAATCGAGGAGGGCGTCGTGGGCGTTGAAATCTACGGCTCCAAGGGCGGCGCGGTGGTGGAACCGCACCTGACCCTCATGACCGAGATGAACGGATACCTGGTCAACATCAAGCCCCAGATCGACGTCCCGCCCTTTGAGAAGGTGTTCGAGGCGGAGATCCGGCACTTCGTGGACTGCGCGCGCGGGGAAACCGAATGCCGCAACCGCATCGACGACGGCATCGAGCTCATGCGGATCATCACGTCCATGTACGAATCCGCAAAGACGGGGCGCGAGGTCGCCATTCGCAGATAGATTTCAATCCGCGGGAGCGGTTGAAGGATAGAGAAGAAGCGGAGGAATGAATTCATGAGGAAACTGACAACCCGTCTGGCGCTCGTACTGGCCGTATGTCTGTTGGGTACGTGCTTCGTGGTCGCGCCCGCGTCCGCGGAATCCGGCGTGTTCACCGACACCTGCACATGGCCGCCGGTGAATTCCTACATCGCCAATTATTTCGCCACCAACGGCGTGGGCTGGCAGATCGGCTCGATGACTTACGAGGGTCTCTTCTGCCTCGTGGCGGTCTCGGGCACTTACTACCCGAGGCTTGCCGAGTCCTTTGAGCAGGATGACTATTCCGACACCATTCACCTCCGGCAGGACGTCATGTTCAACGACGGAGAGTCGCTCACCGCCAAGGACATCTGGGGCTACTACATGCTCAATAACTCCTGCTCTGTGACCCAGCAGCTCAAGAGTCTTGAGATCGTGGACGACTACACCCTCAAGTTCACTTGGCGCGAGATGATCAACCCCGGCGTTCGCATCCGCATGATCGCGACGAACTACGACGGCTGCATCCCCTACCACATCTTCTCTTCCTACGTGGACACCGCGGCCGAGCTTCTGGCCACGGGCGTCGAGACCGATGTGGAGGCCAACAAACGCGCCTTCGGCCTCGAGTACACGGAGGACACCATCTCCGCGCTGTCCGCCAACTGGCAAGCTTTCATCTCCTACGGCCCGGAGAACCAGGTCCCCTGCGGAACCGGCTCCTACATGGTCGACAAGATGACCGACACGGACTGCATCATGGTGAAAAACCCCTACTACTACAATCTCGACCTGCTGGGCTTTGACAAGATCCACTTCGTCAACGTCGACACCGACACGAAGATGACAATGCTCCAGGCCGGCCAGCTCTCCCGCTCCGACGGCACGCCCGCCAAGGACGTCCTCGAGGGCATCCTCGCCGCCGATGAAAACCTCGTCCACTACATGACCCTCGACAACGCCTCCGTGGGCGTGTCCATCGACATTCAGGACGAGAACCTCGACAAGAAGGAAGTCCGCCAGGCCATCGCGTATGTGCTCGACCGCGACGCCATCCGCGAGGTGGGCAACTACTACGGCTATACCGCCACCTATGCGGCCTTGGGCATGCCGGAAAGCTATGTCACCAACGAGGGCTGGGTGTCTTCCGACGTGACCGCCCAGATGACCAAGTACGGAACCGATCAGGAAAAGGCCGCCTCTCTTCTCGAATCCGTCGGCTGGACCAAGAAGGACGACGGCTGGTACAACGAGAACGGCGAGAAGATTCAGTGGACCACCATCACCACCTCGGACTTCCAGTTCCTGAACGCCGCTCAGGTCTTTTCTCAGCAGCTCACCGCCTTCGGCCTTACCACCGAGCTCAAGGTACTCGAGTCCTCCGTCTACACCAGCGAGTACACCGCCGAGACCAAGGATTACGAGTTCGCCTGCAACTGGATCGACAACTGCTGGGGCCTCTACTGCCCCTACGGCCCGCTCCAGGAGGGCTACTTCGGCAGCGCCTTCGCCGCGCGTGCCGGCAACTTCCCCAAGTTCACCGAGGGCAACCGCAAGGATGAGATCAACATGGTCTACGCCGACCAGAACGGCGAGGACACCGACATCTCGGCGCTTCTCAAGACCATGCTGGCCATGTCCGACGCCGACATGATCGCCGCCGCGAGTCGCATCTCCTACATCGCGAATGAGAACGTGTTCTCCATCTCCTTCTTCCAGAACGCCTCCGGTTACTGGCTGAACATGGCGGACATCGACGGACTGCCGCTTGCTGACCAGATCGAGGCCCAGGGCCGCAATATCATGATCCCCACCGACCCCGAGCAGCTCAAGACTGTCAACGACCACTGGTACATCTGGGTGGCGCAGGGTCTCGTGCTCTCCAACGGCACCTACAAGGCGAAGTAACGTATCGCCCGAAAGCAAAAAGCGGGGGGGGGG
>JAEYRW010000133.1 GCA_023435435.1 Bacillota bacterium
CTTGTGGTCTCGGTCGCCCGGGGCTGGGTCCCCGGGCGATCCGACGGACAAAGTCGGCGGATCGCATAATCAGTTTGGGGTTTCAAGGGGACAGTGTCCCCTGGCAGGGGTGCGGAAGGCGGCGTCCCCCGCACGCGTTTCGTAGATTAACAATTTCTTGGCTCTATCTTTTGCGTCTCGCGCATACCATCAAACGAAGAGTGCGGACGGAGGGATCGAGATGGCGCTTGAGATAACCACACAGACGATTGAAATTGAAAACGGGGTCGGCGCGAAGGCTGCGCAGGCGCTTGTGCGCGCGGAGGCGCTTGTGCCGGGCGCGGGGCGCGAGGCCATAGAGGTGCTTTTGACAAACGCGTCGGTCGAGCTTGACGGCCCGGAGGCGCAGACCGACCGGCTGGTGGTGGAGGGAACGGTGCGCTGCCAGGCGGTGTACAGGCAGGGATCGGAGGCGACGCTCCGGGCGCTGACGGCGGAAGCGACGCTCTCTCAGGTATTCGACATGCCGGGCACGGCGCCCGGACACACGGCCACCGCGTGCGCCAACGTGGATCACGTGGAGGCGCGGTACGAAAACGGACACATGATCTTTTTGACGACGGTGGCGCTGAGCGCGCAAACATTCAAGCTCACGCCCACGGATGTGGTGACCTCGGTGTCGGGCGCGCAGGCACAGACGCAGTTTATCGATTTAAGCTCCGTCAGGTCCATCGCCGATTCGGAGGCCTCCGCGCTTTTGCGCGAGGAGGTGGCGCTGCCCGCCGCGCTGGACGCGCGCACGGCACTCATGGACTGGGGCACGGCCACCGTGGAATCCTATGAGGCGGACCTGGGCGGCGTGCGCGTCAAGGGCAAGGTCTTCGTGGAATCCCTCGTTGCCAGCGGCGTCGAGGGCCGTCCGGCTGCGACGGTCAAATACGCCCTCGACTATGACCAGCTTGTCGAAGTGCCCGAATGGCTGGCGCAGGAGGTGTTCGCGGGCGCGTCCCTCAACCGGCTGGAGACGCGGGTGGAGCAGGGCGGCGAGGGCGAAGATTCCACCCTCGTCATCGAGGCGGAGGTCGGGGTAAACGTCACCTCCGTCGGCAAGGACGCCGTTACGGCGCTGTCCGACGCCTACGCCACCGGCGGGCAGCGGATCGCCGTGGAAGGGGAAGCACTCACCCTCGTCACGGACATCCAGAGTCAACGGTTCATAGAGCTCGTCAAGGGCGCGCTGCTGCTTTCCGAGAACGCGCCGGGCGTGGGCAGCGTCATCGCGGTCGTGGTTCATCCCAACATCAGCGGCTGGGCAGAGGGCGGCGATTCGCGCATCGAGGGCGTTCTCGAGGCTAACGTCCTCTACATGCCGGGCGGCTCGGACCGGATCGCCTCCGCCCAGTCGGAACTGCCCTTCTCCGTGCGCTGTCCCGGGTCCCTCAACGGCGAAAGCGAGGTCCGCGTAAGCGTGCTCTCCGCCGAGGCGAACGCGCTCATGAGTGACCGGGTGGAGCTTCGGTGCATGCTGGGGGTTTCCACGGTCACGCGGTTTTCACGAAAGCAGGATGTCGTGTCCACAATGGCGGAGGGTGAGGACATCAAAAAGCGCCCCGGCATCGTGCTGTTCTGGCCCGCGGAGGAAGACAGCGTGTGGTCCATCGGCAGGCGCTACGCCGTGAGTGTCGACGAGGTCAAAAAAATGAACGGCGGTTCGTCCGTCATCGAACAGGGGAAGGCGATGGTTTTGCGCATCTGACGGGCACTCCATGCGGGTTCGACAAATTCTGCATGACCGTTTCGGCGGTTATGCAGAATTATTTTGCGCGCGAACCATCGCGGCACAGAAGCCCCCTTCGCCTGAAATGCAGCTGAAAATTCAATTATATCCAGAAACAAAGGAACACACCCCATTTTTTACAAGAAAATGGCTTGACGCAAATGAATGAAATCCGTATAATGAAAATAGGGTTGCAAGCGATGGCGCTTGGCGCGCTGTAGGGCGCCAGTGCCATTTTTCTATATTGAAGGGGGTGGGTGTCAAATGATCCGATTGGTCGGCGTGCACAAGAAGTTCGGCGACAATGAGGTGCTCAAGGGCATCAACCTGCACGTGCATCCCGGCGAGAAGCTGGTCATCATCGGCCCTTCGGGCTCGGGGAAATCCACCATGATTCGCCTCATGAACTGCCTCGAGGAGGCGACGACGGGCCAGGTGCTCATCGACGGCCAGCCCATGAACACGCACACGCGGTCCATGCTCAACCTCAAGTATTCCTCGATGGTATTTCAGCAGTTCAACCTTTACCCGCATCTGACGGTGCTCGAAAACCTGACCCTCGCGCCGGTCAAGCTCAAAAAAGTGCCCAAAAAGGAAGCCCGCTCGCTGGCGATGGATAACCTGCGCCGGGTGGGTCTGGAAAACAAGGCGCACGTCTATCCCGCGACGCTTTCGGGCGGCCAGCAGCAACGCATCGCCATCGCCCGGGCGCTGACCATGAAAAGCCCCATCATTTTCTTCGACGAGCCCACCAGCGCCCTGGACCCCGAAATGGTGCAGGAGGTTCTGGACATCATGACGGAGCTCTCCCACGACAACATCACCATGGTTGTGGTGACCCACGAGATGGGCTTCGCCCGGGAGGTGGCCGATCGGGTCATCTTCTGCGACGACGGGCGCATCCTGGAGGAGGGCACCCCGGAGCATTTTTTCACCAATCCCCAGAACGAGCGCACCCAGGCGTTCCTGTCAAAGATTCTCAGGTAACGGCGGTTCCAAACCGTTATGGATAAAAATCAAGGAGGAATATGAAATGAAGCGGATTCTCACACTGGCACTGGTTCTTTGCCTTGTCTCGACGTTCGCGCTCACGGCCAGCGCGGAGGGCACCTTCCGGGTCGGCGTCAAGAACGCCGTATACGGCTTCGGCTATCAGGACGAGGTGACGGGCGAGTATTCCGGCCTTGAGATCGACCTCGCCAATATGATCGCCGAGGCGCTGGGCTACACCGACGTGGAATTCACCGCCGTCACCGCCGCCACGCGCACCGAGCTTCTCGACGCGGGCGACATCGACTGCGTCATCGCCACCTTCACCATCACCGACGCGCGCAAGGAGTCCTGGGACTTCACCACGCCCTACTACACCGACTACGTCACGGTTCTGGTGGAGGATGCCTCCGGCATCACCACGCTTGCCGATCTGGTGGGCAAAAATGTCGGCGTTTCCTCCGGCTCCACCTCCGCCAAGGCGCTGGTGACCGCCATGATCGACGCGGGCGTCATCACCGGCGACGGCTTCGACGCCGAGACCTTCGATCCCGCCACCTACGCGGGCGATGTGAGCTTCACGCTCTTTGACGACTATCCGTCCATCTCCACGGCGCTCAGCGCGGGCACGGTCGACGCCTTCTGCGTGGATAAGTCCATCCTCGCCAACTACATGACCGAGGGCCGCTCCTACATCACCGACACCTTCGCGCCCCAGGATTACGGCGTCGCGACGGTGAAGGGCTCCGAGCTTTCCACCGCCATCGAGACGCTGATCACCGGCTGGCTCGAGGACGGCACCATCGCGGGACTCATCGAGAAGTGGGGCCTCGAATAAGGGACGCAAAAGCGCCGGGGGCCAAACGCCCCCGGTTCTTTTCTTACCGGGAAACGTATGATATAATCTGGGAGACGGGCAAAGGGGGAATGAGATGAGCACGGTCGTCAGCGAGCGGGCGTGGAGAATCGTCTGGCAATACCGGGGGACGTTCGTCCACGGACTTTTCAACACGCTGGAAAGCGCGGGGGTCGGGCTCCTGATCGCCCTGTGCCTGGGTTTCATTCTGGGGCTCATGGCCACCAGCCACAGGCGGCTTCTGCGCGTCGTCGCGCGGATCTATGTGGAATTTTTCCAGAATACGCCGCTCATCCTCCAGGTCTGCTTTCTCTATTACGCCTTCGCGTACTCGGGCTACAAAATTCCGGTGGTGACCATCGGCTTTACCTCCCTGGGCATCTACCACGCGGCATACATATCCGAGGTCGTGCGCGCGGGCATCGGCTCCATTCCGTCCGGTCAGTTTGACGCCGCCAAGTCCCAGGGCTTCAAGTACGTGGGCATCATGGTGCACGTCATCCTGCCCCAGACGATCAAGATCATCCTCCCGCCCATGGTCAATCAGGTGGTGGCGCTCATCAAGAACACCTCCTGCCTCTACATCATCGGCGGCGCGGACCTCATCGCCTCCACCTACAACTTCGTCACCGGTGAAAACACCGGCGGGGCGTACGGCCCGGCCTACATCGTCAGCGGCATCCTGTTCTTCCTCATCTGCTTCCCGCTTTCCACCTTCGCGGGCAGGTGGGAGGCGCGCATCAAGGCGCGCGAGCACATCGTCGCGCCCGACAAGCCCAAGGAAGCCGAAGTTTCGGACGCGGAGATCGACGCGCTCATCGCCGCGCGAAAGGGGGAGGGCAAATGAGCGATTTTCAGGGCAGCCTCTCCATCATCACCAACGGCGACGTGGTCGGCTACCTCTTAAAGGGCCTCGTCTTCACCCTCGTCATCGCGTTTCTGGCCATCGCTTTGAGCCTCGTCATCGGCTCGGTGCTCGCCTTCATGCGCAATTACGCCACGCGCGGTTGGACGAAGCTGCTCAAGCTCGCGGCCGTGGGCTACATCGAAATTTTCCGGAACACCCCGCTCATGCTGTGGATGTTCGTCTGCTTCGTGCTCTTCCCGGCCCCGGCCTTCTCGACGGATTTTGCCAAGGCCATCTGGCTCACGTCCTCCGTCGACGTGAAAACCCTCTTCAAGGCCTGCGTCGCCCTGACGCTCTTTACCTCGGCCGTCATGGCGGAGATCATCCGGGGCGGACTCAACTCGGTCCAGAAGGGCCAGTTCGAGTCCGGCTATGCCCAGGGCTTCAATTTTTTTCAGGTGATGATCTATATCGTGCTCCCGCAGGCATTCCGCAACATCATCCCCACGCTTTTGTCCCAGATGATCACCACCATCAAGGACTCCTCCTACATGGCATCCCTTGCGGTCATCGAGCTCATGGCGCGGGTCAAGCTCATCATCTCCAAGGCGAACATGTACAACGGCACCTTCCAAGGCCCCGCCAGCCGCGGCACCATCAACGTCTCCGACGTCTTCGTGCTCTTCGGCTTCGCCTTCCTCGTCTACTTCATTATTAACTTCGCCCTCTCCTGCGCCGTGCGCGCCATGCGCCACAGAATGACCATGGCGCCCATTACCCCCGCGCGGAGCAAAAAGGCCGAGGGGTGAGGCCGGGGG
>JAEYRW010000135.1 GCA_023435435.1 Bacillota bacterium
CTTTTTTCTTCGTCCGCACCTGCGATAGTTCATCGTTCAACGCCGACAGACTGATTTGCTTGTTCATGTGCTTATTATACTACATTTTTCGCTCGCAGGCGAACTCGTTCTGTGCGGTGTTGCCCTAGGGTAAAATTGACCTATACTAATTGTGGCTTTTGGGAAAATCTGCGGTTTTTCGGCTGTACCAACTCAGACATACTACTCGATAGAAAAATGGAGGGTGAATCGAATGAAAAGGCTCGCTTGTTTCGTGACCATGCTGGCGTTGGTGTTAACTTCCGTTGTGTCCTATGCTACTACAGCGTTCGACATATCGGTCTTCGAAAATAATGAGAATTATGTTGTCAAATATGACGATATGAACGATACAGGAACAATAATGTTTGCGGGAGAAGGAAGTTATTTTACTGGAGAGACCGAAAAATTTGGTGATTCTGTGACAGGTGTTATAGCAGCTGTGCTAACTGAATCTTTACCGCCGACCATATGTATATATATTCAGTACAATGGTCAAGATATAATATCATCCGAGAAGATTATACTTAAAACTGATACTACGAGATACACATTTACAGTTCAAAGCAAGACGGATTACGAATCCGGAAAGTTTGTTGATGTCTCTTGTATAGCAATATCTGATCAGTCGATTGAATTTCTTAATGACATCGCAAGCAACAATACTTCTAAAGTCAAATTTCGAATTGACGGCACAGTCGACGTTGATGGATATATATATCTTGATCCAATTACGCTTGGAATGCTTTATGACGACTATATTAAGGCTGGCGCTTTATCAGAAGACTTCACGATATATAACATACTATATCCATGTGAAATTAAGCTGGTAACCGATTAGTATATTCGTAACTTGCAGCAGGCAGAGGTCAAATGCAAAGCACGCCAAATGATGTTAAAATAGCAATAGCAGTTCAAGCTTGGTAAGGATGAGGTCCCCGGTTCGAATCCGGGCAGCAGCTCCAACTCAAACCCCTTGATTTTACTGATAAATCAGGGGGGTTTCGTGTTTTTGGCGATATCCGGCTATGCCGCTGTCGCATGCCAAAATACGGTGAAAAAGGCCATACATGCAAGTCAATTCTCTCGTCCTTTCCCCACCCGTGGTTTGCCAATCGTAGGTCCCCACCTCGTACTGCGGTTCCTCGTCAGATACAAAGTCTTCGTCAACATACTCGTCAGGTACCCACTCTTCATCAGGGGCCTCCTTGTACTCCGGCTAACGGTCCTCGCAGTCCTCGATCCGATCCTGCCGCTCGATAAGCATGCTCGTTTTGACATGTGCCTGGTTTTCGGCGGTAGTGGTCGGCGCCAATTGCCGAGCAGCTCCCGGCGCGTGCCCTTGGCGTCCTTTAAAACGACGACGGTCTCGCCACCGCCGGTGTCGAGGAGTAGATAAGCGTCAAGCTCCCGCAGGCTCTGTATTTAAGAGTGGAACTCGCATGTCGTATTCGGGCCGTTTCTCATATCGTAGATAAGTTGGACCACACTTTAAGACAAAATTTCGACAAAATAGCGGAAAATTATTGACAGAAATGGCATGTTGCTATATTATTTAGTTGTTGGAAATACAATCAAACAGCCTTGAACAACGAAGGAGGAATCGCTATGAGGACTGCTCGGTTAATGGTGACGTCGCTGCTAATGGTTGCGCTTCTCAGTTTGGCCTTCATGACCGCGTTCGCAGAGGGCTATTCGAGATTCGACAATCCTGGGAAAGGTCACGATTGGGATTGGTATGGTGACGGGGAATTTAACGAAAATGCGAACGACAACACCCAGCACAATGAAAACGGGTATAAGAATCATTTACCGATTGAGAGCCCTGCGCCTGTAGAGTAATAGAACTGCTAGCCTATATGCCAGTGTCCGCTAGGATGCTGGCATTGTTTTGCGAAACCAGATATGCGCACAATGCCGGCCGCCATTCCTACGCGCATAAAGAGGTGGTACAATAACGAGTGACAAAAACAGTTGTGTTCATATCTCACCCAGCGAGGGTCGGGGGGATCTGCCCCTCGCGCCAGAGTCCACACCGTCCGTACTATTTGTGGAAACCTCGGGAGGCAAGGGAATGCTGAACTGACGCTCTCCGCAAAATGAAGGAAGCGCCCGTTCCGGTCACCGCTTTGTCAACATCAAATCCTGCCCGCAGTTGATGCCGCATCGCTGCCGCCGCGTAATATCATGTGCTGCCACTTAAGCCTTTATTTTTAGGCATTTTCGGGATGACGTATTACCGTGCAGCATTCGGGAACATCGATGAACACGATGGGATATACCGCACTCTGCGCCCGCTTCTGCCACGCCTCGATCTCGGGAAGCAGCTTGTTGGTGATCCCCGTTACGAGATCTTCGCTCACCTCGAATCCATAGATGTCCTTGATCTGATTCCTCACAGTTGGTGCTCTTTTACAGAAAATTCTGAACAGGCTCATCCTGGTAGACAGATCGTCTCTGGCAGCCTGATTTCCTGTTCCTCTATGGCTCCCAATGAGCACGTGGTGGAGGAATAGGCACCCTTGCCTACTCACATAATCCTGTATTCGCAATTGTGCGGCATTGCCCTAATTCCAAATAATAACGCGTCGTCGCCCTCCGATCAACGTAGCGCCGCTACGTTTCTCTCCGGCTCCAAAGCGTGCCGAACGTGGTCGGCATGGTCGCAAACCAACCTCGCGGGACAAAGAACTCTCGATGCTCTGGACGCGTTATCATTCTCCATTTGTATAAGTCAAGTTATCCTCCTTATTTTCATCAGACTGGCAAGATTAGATTATGTGTACTTCAACTTTTTTATTATTTTGAATAATTTCATGCAATTTCGCATTGACATGAGTCCAATTGCATGATAAGCTGTGCTTGTAGTCTTGGTAAGGGAGGGGATTCAATTGTTGGTGGGAAAAAGAATGGGGATACGGTGGCCGTCGGTTCGCATCTTCTGTGCCTGTTTGATGATTCTAATTGCAGCTGCGCCATTGGCATCTGCCGCTACATAGTATTGTAGTGGTTGCCATGAATACAGGGAATTTACGCGTACCAATACAACGCGATATACGACGTCCGAGGAATGTATGCGACACGATTATTGTATGATCGTAAAAACATACCAAAAATATGATCTTAATTGCAATGTTTGTGGTTATGGCGGCGGTGCGTATGGAGGAGTGGATTTGATTAAAACGACGCATCAACTGTATGCGAAGTGACGCTGCCATTCATTGATCGGTGGAGGTTTAGCACATGAAAAAAGCGATTCTCTTTCTGTGTATATTGTCAATGCTCGGAATTTCAGCGCACGCTGATGAGATGCCATACCTTCTGAGGTTTCCAATGCCTGAAGATGCAAGACTGATCTATGGAACCGCGAACTTTCAGCTTTACGAGTTTGGAACCACCATCCTGAATACAAGCTCTTACCAGCACGACCCGGAGAAAGGATTCGAGGACTATCTTGCGGAGGCCTATCCAACCCATGAAGAGATAGATGTATTCAAGACGGTGGATGTCGGCGGAATTGACGCCCAGTGCGCGCGCTTTTCATTCATCTATCGCGATGAAAGCTATCAGGTCATCAGCGCGTTTCTTGCCGCGGGCGAAACGGATTATTTGGTTCTGATCGATTGTTCTTCCGGGAATCCTTCTGCCGTTGAAATTGAATCCATGCTGGACGGGCTTCAGCTTTACAGTCTGGGGTTCAAGTACTGATCGGCACAAAAAGACGGGATCACAAAAAACAACCCCGGCCATTTCGCCGGGGCGTCTTTGTCTGTTCAATCAATCTGACCGGGCGCACACGTTCATTCACCGGTGTACGCCGGATGGGAGCGCCACTTGGACATCGACGCCCGCACCGCCATGACGAGCCGGCCCTTTCTGGGCGAGAACACGTCGAACGGCCGCAGGTTCTGACCGACATCCACCATCATCATATTCCGAAACATGCGAACACTTCCTTCCCGGACGCTTTCATTTCAGTGCTGAACCGCCATGCGGATGAACCGGCCGTTGTTGCGGTTGTCGCAAAATTCGCCCACGCATGCCACTTCGTTCTCCACCGGTTTCACGGATTCCGCGCGCTGCTTTGCGGGCACATAGCCGAACGCCACAGGCTGCATATTCACAACTTCTCCGCCATAAACGCTGCGGGAGACGTCATACAGATTGCTCTTCATGGGTTTCACTCCTTTTCTTCCTCGTCGGCTTTTCCTCCGACGCCTTTTATATAACCGAAATACCAAGCAAGTAAATAGGGATTGTGTATCAATCCGGTAAATTCAAAATGGAGATTCGGCGAACCGTCCGCACGCTGTTTTTGTTCGACAGACGCCGCGCATCTGTGATAAAATAGAGGTATGGATTTCCCGATCCGGCGGCGCGCGGGCCGCATCAAAGGAGCTATTTCATGTACGAACTCAATCAGGTCGGGGCGCACACCTATTATATCGACTGCCCGGCGAAGATCGGCGTCTGGGATGCGGGGGACGGAGTCTGCCTCATCGACAGCGGGAGCGACAAGGACGCGGGGCGCAGGGTCAAGAAAATTCTTGATGAGCGGGGCTGGCGGCTCAAGGCCATTCTCAACACCCATTCCCACGCCGACCACATCGGCGGAAACAGATACCTTCAGCAGCAGACGGGCTGCGCCGTGTTCGCGCGCGGCGTTGAGGCGGACTTTACCCGCCATCCGGTGCTGGAACCGTCCTTCCTCTACGGGGGCTGTCCGCCGGAGGAGCTACGCCACAAGTTCCTGATGGCCCAGGAAAGCGACGTTTCCGAAGCGGCGCTTCCGCCGGAAATCGAAACGATCCCGCTGCCGGGCCACGCCTTTGACATGGTGGGCTTCCGCACGCCCGACGACGTGGTATTTTTGGCCGACTGTCTGTCCAGCGCCGCGACCCTCGAAAAGTACGGCGTTCCATATCTCTACGATGTGGGCGCGGCGCTTTCCACCCTCGAGGCGGTGGAGGGCATGCGGGCGCGGCTGTTCGTTCCGGCGCACGCGGACGCGGCGGCGGACGTCTCCGCCCTCGCCCGGCTCAACCGCGAAAAGCTGCTGGCGGCGGCGGACGTCATCGCCGGGATCTGCCAGACGCCGACGCCGTTTGAGGAAATATTGAAAGCCGTGTTCGACCGCTACGGCCTTTCCATGCGCTTTGAACAGTATGTGCTCGTAGGCTCCACGGTGCGCTCCTTCCTTTCGTGGATGAAGGGGGAAGGGCGGCTCACGGCCTCCTTTGCCGAAAACAGGATGCTGTGGCAGCGGGCGAATTGAGCGTCCGAAAATCGGAAGAAATGAGCCAAGGACGTGTGATATGCTATGACGGAAGAGGAGATGTGGCGCGCGGCGTCCCAAAGCGACGCGGCCTTTGACGGCGCCTTTTTCTACGCCGTCAAGTCGACGGGCGTCTTCTGCCGCCCTTCCTGCCCTTCGCGCGTGCCGAACCGGGAGAACGTGCTGTTCTACAAAACCGCCGCCGACGCCGGCGGGGCCGGATTCCGTCCCTGCAAGCGCTGCCGCCCGGACATCCCGGGCTATGCGCCTGTCCGCGCCATCGCCGAGGCGGCGCGGGCCGCGCTGGAGGCCGGGCAAAGCCCCGCCGTGCCGGGCGTATCCCCGCGCAGGCTGTCAGCCGTGTTTAAGCAGACCTATGGCGCGACGCTTTCGGCCTGCGCGGGGGAGAGGCGCCTCGCCGCGGCAAAGCGGCTTCTCGCGGAGACGGACGTCCCCGTGCTGGAGGTGGCGGACGCCGTGGGCTTCCGCGCGCTTTCGGCGTTCTATCTCTTCTTCAAACGTGGAACCGGGCAAACCCCGGCGGCTTACAGAAGGGAGCATCGGAAAAAATGACGGTTACTTATTATTCCTTTCCCTACGGGGTCTTGAAAATCGGCTGCGCGGAGGGCGCGGTGGCGTCGGTTTCCCGGGTCGCGGCGCGGGGAACGGACGGCGCGCCCTCCGCGCTCGCGGATCGGGCGTATGGGGAGATTATGGAGTACCTCGCGGGCAAGCGGCGCGTCTTTGAATTTCCCATCCGCGCCAAGGGCACCGCGTTTCAGGAGAGGGTCTGGCGCGCGCTCCGGGAAATTCCCTACGGCCAGACGCGCACCTACGGCCAGATTGCCGCGATGATCGGAAGCCCCAAGGCTGCGCGCGCGGTGGGCATGGCCAACAACAAAAATCCCGTCTGGATCGCCATCCCCTGCCACCGGGTGGTGGGCGCGGACGGCTCCCTGGTGGGCTACGCGGGCGGGCTGGACATGAAGGAGGCGCTGCTGGCGCTGGAGCGCGGGAACGCGGAGAACAAGCCGTGAGCGGCGTGTTTATTCCCGGCATTTCCGTCGCGGACATCGACCGGAACAGGTGTTATTTTAATCCCGGCTGCGCGCTCAATCTCTACCGGCCCGCGTCCGGCGGGAAGATTCTTGCGCTGCTCAACGAGCGCTTCGGCCCGGTGCGGCTCCACGAAATCTGTTGCCGCCACGAGCCCGGGCTGCCGCGCGGCTCGGTCATCATCAACAATTGCGCGGGCTGCGACAGGCGCTTCCGCTCGCTGTATGAGGGAATTCAGACGATTTCCCTGTGGGAAGTGCTGGATTCCATTCCGGGCATTCCCCTGCCGGACCATGCGGGCTTGACGGTTTCCGTGCATGATTCCTGCTCCTTCCGGCCCAAGCCGCAGGTGCATGCGGCGGTGCGGAGCCTGCTCGGGAAGATGAACATCACAATCCGCGAGGCGGTGCTCTCCGGCACCCGCTCCGTGTGCTGCGGCGACAATTTATACGGACACGTCCCCAATGAGCGCGTTGCGGAATTCCAGAAAATGCGCGCCGCGCAGATGCCCTGCGGGGACGTCGCCGTTTACTGCGTCTCCTGCGTAAAGTCCATGGCCGTGGGCGGCAAGCGCCCGCATCACATGGCCGATCTGGTGCTGGGGGATGAAACCGCGCCGGGCGATACGAACCCCGACCGGTGGCACGCGGAACTTGCGCGCTACATCGAGGCACACTGAGGTGGTTTTCCGCGCGTCCGGGGGGTTATAATAGGGAATAGCGAGGTGAGGCATATGAAAGAAATTTATCTGGCGGGCGGCTGCTTCTGGGGCACGGAGAAGTACCTCAAGCTGGTGCCGGGCGTCGTTTCCACCGAGGTGGGCTACGCCAACGGCGACACCGCGCGTCCCAGCTACAAGGAGGTCTGCGCGGGCAGCGGCCACGCGGAGGTCGTGCGCGTGGAATACGACGAATCCGTGCTGCCCCTCCGGGAGCTTCTGGAGCTCTACTATGAAAGCGTCGATCCCACGTCCGTGAACCGGCAGGGGGGCGACGTGGGACGCCAGTACCGCACGGGCATCTATTTCACCGATCCCGCCGACGAGGAAGTCGCGGCGCGCTCCCTCAAATCCCTGGCAAACCGGCTGGGGGAGCGGGTGGCGGTGGAGCTTCTGCCCCTTCAAAATTACTGGCCCGCGGAGGACTTTCATCAGGATTACCTGGACAAGAATCCCGCCGGTTACTGCCACATTCCGGCAGGGCTGTTCCGCCGCGCAAAGGCGCACAAGCGGCCGCAGGTGCCTGTCTACGACGCGCGCGGCGAAAAGGAGCTCAGGGAAACCCTCAGCGAGACCCAGTACGCCGTGACGCGGGAGGCCGCCACCGAGCGGGCCTTTACCGGGGAATACTGGGATCATTTTGCCCGGGGCGTGTATGTGGACGTCACCACCGGGGAGCCTCTCTTCACGTCGGAAGACAAGTTCGAGTCCGGCTGCGGCTGGCCGAGCTTCACAAAGCCCGTGGCTCCCGAGGTGGTGCGCGAAAAGGCCGACCACTCCCACGGCATGAGCCGCACGGAGGTGCGCTCCCGCAGCGGAAACGCACACCTGGGCCACGTATTTCCGGACGGCCCTCAGGAGAAGGGCGGGTTGCGCTACTGCATCAATTCCGCCGCGCTCCGGTTCATTCCCTACGAAAAGCTGGACGCGGAGGGATACGGTTCCCTGAAGGATCGGTTCAAGGACAAATAGACATAGAAAAGACAGGAGCGGCGCGGAAACTGAAATTTCGCGCCGCTCTATTTTTGTTCGTCCGCAAAGGCGAAATCCACGAAGGCGCGCATGGCCTGCGTGAAATACTTGTTCTTGTGATAGGCGAGCTTGAACGCACGCAAAAAGCGCAGCCCCGAAACCGGAACCGCCTTGAGGACGCCTTCCTCCAGTTCCCGCGCCACCGCCCGGCGGGAGATGACGGACACGCCAAGGCCAGCCGCCACCGCCGCCTTGATGGCGTCGGCGTTGTTGCACGTCCAGCTCGCCCGCCACGGCGCGCCCGCCGCGGCCATGGCGCGCTCAAACGTGCGCCGGGTGCCGCTGCCCACCTCTCGCAGGATGAAGCTTTCATGGGCCAGTTCGCCGGGCGAAACGTCCTTTCGTCCGGCGAAGGGGTGGCTGCCCGCGCAGATGAGCACCAGTTCGTCTTCGGCGAGCTCTCGCGTCACGATGTCGTGCAGGGTCACGTCGCCCTCCACGAGGCCCAGATCGAGACGGTCGTCCATGATCATCTGTTGGATGGCCTCGGTGTTGTTTTCCGTCACCTCGATGGTGGTTCCCGGGTTCTTTTCCCGAAAAACCGCCACCAGCCCGGGCAGAAGGCACGCGCCGATGGTGACGCTCGCGCCGACCCGGATGACGCCCGTGCGCTTGAGGGTGCGCATTTCCGCCTCGGCCTCGGCGTTCATGCGGATGATGTGCCGGGCGTAGCCCAAAAGCTTCTCCCCCGGCTGGGTGAGGTACAGCTTGCGGGACAGCCGCTCGAAGAGCTTGACGCCGTAGTGCGCCTCCAGCTCCGCCACCGCCTGGCTCACCGCCGACTGGGACATGAACAGCTTTTCCGCCGCCGCCGTCATGTTCATCCGGTCACACACCGCCACGAAAACCGCGTAGTGCCTCAGCGTCACGCGCCCGCCCCCGATCATAAGTATATACTTATTGTATACATCTGATAATAATATTTTACTTATGAATTGTCAAGCGGTATACTGGTCGGCGAGGAGTGATACCATGCAAAAGACAATGGAGAGGCTGCCGGGGGTGCTGCTCGCGGCGGCGACGGCGGTTCCGGCATACATCATCGGGAAATTCTTTCCCATCGTGGGCAGCCCGGTGCTGGGGATTTTGTTCGGCATGCTGTTGGCCTTCTGGCGGCGGCCCAAGGCGCTCGACCCCGGCATCTCGTACACGTCCAAAAAGATTCTTCAGTATTCGATTATATTGATCGGCTTTGACATGAACCTGTTCCGCGTGGCAAAGACGGGCGGGCAGACGCTTCTTCTGATGGCGTTTACCCTGGCGGCCGCGTTTCTGACGGCGTATTTGTTGGGCCGGGCGCTGCGGGTGGACAAAAATGCCAACGTGCTCATCGGCGTGGGCACCGCCATTTGCGGCGGATCGGCCATCGCGGCCACCGCGCCCGTCATCGGCGCGCGGGACGACGAGGTCGCCCAGTCCATTTCCACAATTTTCCTGTTCAACATTATCGCGGCGTTCCTGTTCCCATTCCTGGGGCATCTGATGGGCATGTCGGAGGCGGGCTTCGGGCTTTGGGCGGGCACCGCGATCAACGATACATCCTCGGTGGTGGCCGCAGGCTACACGTTCTCAAGCGCCGCGGGGGATCTGGCCGTGATCGTGAAGCTCACCCGCACGCTCATGATCGTGCCGGTGACGCTGGTGCTGGCCGTGTATACCTCCAAGCGGCGCGCCCGGGAAGCGTCCTATTCCTTTGCGAAGATATTCCCGTGGTTCGTGCTGGGCTTCCTCGCCGCGTCCGTGATCGGAACATTTTTGCCCGTTCCGACCTCGGTCCTCAAGGCGCTGGTGGCGGCAGGCAAATTCATGATCGTCATGGCCATGGCCGCCATCGGGCTCAATACCAACCTCGTGAAGCTCTTGAAAAGCGGCTGGCGGCCCATGGCGCTGGGGCTGGGCTGCTGGTTCGTGCTCGCCGCGGTGTCGATTCTCGCCCAGAAGGCGCTGGGGCTGGGGTAGCACGCCATCCGCGACAGAACCGCGTTTTCGAAATCCCCTTTTGTCCCTGGCTTTGTCGCGCTTCGCTTGACGTAGGCGGAAAGTCCGCCTCCGACCACCACGCCCGCGCTGCGGCTTCGCGCCAGGAACAAAAGGGCCGCGCCGAATTCCACGGCTTCTGTCATGGACGGAGTGCTAGAGCAATCCACAGAAATACCGAGAAGCCGAGCGCGTCTTTTCGCCCAATCCTGCGTCGCTATCGGCTCCCTGCCCTGCACGAAAATCCATCGCGGGGCTTTCTCTCGTTTTTTCTGCGCCTTGCTCTAATCGGCCAAATCCCCGTACCTCTGAAGCTGCACGCCGCCCTGACGGAGCATGTCCACCGCGAATTCGTCCGGGTAGCCCTCTTCGTACACCACCCGCCGGATGCCCGCGTTGACGATCATTTTGGCGCAGATGACGCAGGGCTGGTGGGTGCAGTAAAGCGTCGCGCCGTCGATGGAGATGCCCAGCTTCGCGGCCTGAATGATGGCGTTCTGCTCGGCGTGGATGCCGTAGCACAGCTCGTGGTGGGTGCCGGAGGGGATGCCCCGGGCCTTGCGCATGCACTCGCCGCGCTCGACGCAGGTTTTGACCCCCGCGGGCGCGCCGTTATAGCCGGTGGTCATGATGCGCTTGTCCTTGACGATGACCGCGCCGATTTTCCGGTCGGGCTGAAAGCAGCTCGCCCAGCTGGCGATGACGCGCGCCATTTCGATAAACCGTTTGTCCCATTTGTCCATTGTACCGACCGCCCTTGCGCTTTTTCTGGATTTTATCATTTTGCGCGCCCCATCGTCAAGTTTTTTCAATTTCCGGTGTTGACAAAGGGGCGCGCGATTGATATAATAAATTCCGTCGCTTGTAAGGCACAGGACCTCCTGCGTCGGGGTGTAGCGCAGTTTGGTAGCGCACGTGCTTTGGGAGCATGGGGCCGCAGGTTCGAATCCTGTCACCCCGACCATCCACTGTGACCTCTTGGTCAAGCGGTTAAGACACCGCCCTTTCACGGCGGTAACACGGGTTCGAGTCCCGTAGAGGTCGCCATCTTTACTTCAGGGGCCTTTAGCTCAGTTGGTCAGAGCAGTCGGCTCATAACCGATCGGTCCGGGGTTCAAGTCCCTGAAGGCCCACCACGTGGTCCGGTAGTTCAGTTGGTTAGAATGCCAGCCTGTCACGCTGGAGGTCAGGGGTTCGAGCCCCCTCCGGATCGCCAAATCCCGCCGCGAACGGCGGGTTTTTTGTCGTATCCGTGAACCTCATACGCCCGGTTTGGCGTCTTTCATGGCGAAGGGAGGCGGGAAAATGGAAAGGGCTGAATTCGAAGCGCGGCTCAACACCGTGCGCGGGGCGATGCTCCGGCTGGCGAACCTCAGGCTCCCCGCGCGCCAGGACGCGGAGGATGTGGTGCAGGAGGCGTGCCTGAAGGCGTTCCGCTCCCTGGGAACGCTTTCGGAGCCCGCGCGGTTTCAAGCCTGGATCGTCCAGATTACCCGGAACCAGATCCGCGACTTCTACCGCGCGCGCTACCGGCGCGAGGCGCTCCTCGAGCAGGCGCGCCCCGGGAATCTCGCGCATCCGGTGCGCCGGACGGACGTCTCGGACGCGCTGGACGCGCTGAACGCGCCCGACCGGGAACTTCTCTCCCGCTTCTACCTTCGCGACGAGTCCGTCGCGGAGATCGCCGGGCGGCTCGGCGTTCCGGAGGGCACGGTGAAAAGCCGCCTCCACGCCGCGCGCGGACGGTTCCGCGACGCCTATCCCATTCCCATGAGAGGAGAGGTTTTTATGAGGAAGCTGCCGGAAATCATGCCCGATTACACCATTCGGAGGCTCGACGAGGCGCCGTTCCCGGTGCGCTGGGAGGAGGTCATGGGCTGGTTCATCGTTCCCAAGGTCGGCGAGAAACTCGACTGGGCCATGTACGACTTTCCGGAGAAGAAAAGGACGGAATACGTCGAAATGCGGGTCATGGGCCGCGCGAGTGTGCACGGCATTGAAGGCGTCGAGGTTGTCTCGAAGGAACATGTTGACGGGGGAATCGTCGAGCGCGCGTTCGTCATGCAGCTCACGGACACCCATTCCCGCATTCTGTCGGAAACGCACACGGAAGGTGATGTGAAGCGTATTTTCACGTTCCTTGACGGCGACGATTTCGTTAAAAACTGGGGGTTTGGCCCCGACAACTGCGGCAACGAGATCGACCTCAAACC
>JAEYRW010000182.1 GCA_023435435.1 Bacillota bacterium
GTATTCGAGTGGCGTTTCAGACCCCGGCCACCCGATTCCGCCGCCCGCCTTTGAAGAGCGGGCCGCGTGCGGCCCGCAGGCCCGTCGCAGTGCGAAGGCGGCGACGACAGTTACTCGCCGCATGACAAATTTGGGGGTGGATGCACGCATGAAAGGCTATGCCAAATATTTATTGAGAAAGCTCGGATGGTATCTGTTTACATTTGTCATCGCGCTGCTTCTCAATTTCTTTCTTCCGCGGCTCATACCCGGAAACCCCGTCACGTTGATCCTCAACGACATGGCGGCGGGCATGACCGACACCGACAAGTATCTTAAAATCTACAACGACTTCATGCAGGACTTTGGTCTCAACCTGCCCCTGTGGCGGCAGTTCCTGCAATATGTCGGAAACATGTTCCACGGCGACCTGGGCCGTTCCTTTACGCTCTATCCGCGCACCGTTACCTCCCTTCTGGCGGATCGACTGCCCTACACCCTCGCCATCCAGCTTCCCTCGATCCTCGTGGGCTGGATTCTCGGCAACCTGCTCGGCGCGGTGGCCGCTTACAAGCGCGGCGTGTTCGACAAGGTTCTTTTCCCGCTGTCCCTTCTTGTTTCGTCGATTCCTTCCTTTATATTGTCGTTCGTTCTCCTGTTCCTCCTCGGCATGCAGCTTCACTTTTTCCCGCTGAGCAACGCCTACGCGGCGGACATCCTGCCCTCGTATGTGAAGCTCTTCGGCTTTCTGACGCTGCCGTCGTGGCGGTTCTTCTCCTCCCTCGCGTATCACTGGACGCTTCCGTTCCTCTCCACCGTTATCGTTATGATCGGCGGCCAGGCGATCGGCATGCGCTCGATGTCCCTATATGAACTCAACGCCGACTACGTGCTCTACGCAAAGCTTCTGGGCATCCGGGACAAAAAGATCACCCGCTACGTGTTCCGCAACGCCGTGCTTCCGCAGGTCACGGGTCTCGCGCTCTCCATCGGTTCGTCGGTGGGCGGCGCGCTCATCGTCGAAATCGTGTTTTCCTATCCGGGCGTGGGATCGCTTCTGTACTCCTCGATCCGGAACGTCGACTATACGCTGCTCTCGGGCTGCACGCTGATGGTTTCCGCGTGCGTGCTCATCGCAAACTTCCTCGTGGAGCTGGTATACGGCGTCCTCGATCCGCGCGTGCGCAGCGCCCATACTGAGGAGGGTTGATGTATGCAGGCATTAAAAACAATGTTCCGATCGCCCCGGTTTGTGGTTGGATTCATCATGGTGATGACCATCCTCTGCTACGCCATATTTGTTCCCGTCATTTTCCCCGGCGACCCCAAGGCGAGCCGCGCGGAAAGCCCCTACTATGACGAGGTGGTGGATCTGCGCGACGCCCTCGTTGCCCAGGATGACGCGGCCATCCAGGATGAGATTGCCAAGCTCCGGGAAATGGCGGCCGAAAACACGGACCCCATCCTTGTCGACGCGGTGAACAATCTGAATGATTCCGTCGACGCGGTAGAGGCCGAGCTCGCCAAAAATCCGCTTGACGGCGCGATTTCTTCCCTTGAGCAGGTGAAATCAAACCGCAAGTATCCCCTCGTCAGCACCGAGCGCGAAGCGATGAAGGCCCTCCTTGAGGCGGGCGACGTCGAAGGCGCCCAGGCGGAAGGCGCGCGGCTGCTCGCCCACTGCGCAGAGGCCGATACATTCGCGCAGGCGCTGAGCGATGCCGTGGCGGCGTCCGACTTTACTGCGGCGCAGGCGGCGCTCGACCAGTTCACCACCCAGACGGAAACGGAAGTCGCGGACATCGCGGCCGCCATCGCGGCAAAGGACCTGGATGCCCTCACCGCGGCTGCCGAGGCGTTCACCACCCAGCACACCAAACTCGAGGAGTACGTGAACGAGGCGCTGACCCGCATGGAAAGCAGCATGTACGAGTCGGCGGCGACGGTTCTCATGTCCTCCATCCAGAAGACGTACCTCATCCCGAAGAACACCGCGCCCAATTCTCAGTTCTGGCTGGGCACCGACAACTTCTCGCGCGATCTCTTCCTTGAGATGGCCTACGGCGCGCGCACGTCGCTGCTGGTGGGTCTGGTGGCGGGAATCCTCGCGACCCTCATCGGCATTACACTCGGCCTCACGGCGGGCTTCGTGGGCGGGATGGTGGACAACGTGATCACGGTGGTCACCAATACGTTCATCGTCATCCCGGGCATCATCATACTGATCCTCATCTCCATTGCCATCGGGCAGTTCCGGGAGATGTGGATCACGGGCATCGTCATCGGCTGCATCGCGTGGCCGTGGACGGCGCGCGCCGTCCGAGCGCAGACCACCTCCCTTCGCTACCGCGACCACGTGAACATGGCAAAAATCACCGGCTATTCCACCGCGCGCATCATCATGACGGAGATCATGCCTTACATCATGAGCTACATCGTGATGGCGTTCATCCTCCAGGTGGCGGGCGGCATCATGCAGGAAGCGACGCTGGCCATTCTGGGCCTGGGCGACCCGACGGGCATTTCGCTGGGCCGGCTCATGAACTGGGCGATGGAGTACGAGGCGATCAACTACAACCGCTGGTGGCTGTTCATCCCGGTGGCCTGCGCCATCGCCATGATCACCTACGGATTGTACCTGATGAACTCCGGTATGGATCAGGTGTTCAATCCCAAGATAAGGAGCTGATACCATGGCAGAAAACATACTCGACGTGCGCAACCTCAAAACCTATTACCGCACGCGCTTAAAGGAAAACGTATGTGCCGTGGACGGCGTGAGCCTTCAGTTGAAGGAGGGCCGGGTACTGGGCATCGCGGGCGAGTCGGGTTGCGGCAAGTCCACGCTGGCGCTGTCCCTCATGGGGTTTTACTTCCCGCCGCTCCACTTTGATTCGGGCGAGCTGGTGCTCGACGGCACGGACATCATGAAGATCCCCTACGAGACGCTCCGCAAGAGCTACCTCGGCACCGAGATCGCCTACATTCCCCAGGCGGCCATGAACGCGCTCAACCAGACGCGCAAAATTTCCCGCTTCGTGGTGGACATCCTCTCCGAGCACAGGCCCGAGCTGTCCAAGGAGCAGATGATCAACATGGCGGTGGAGAAGTTCAAATTCCTGAACCTGCCGGAGCGCGTCCTGAACGCGTACCCGTCGGAGCTCTCCGGCGGCATGAAGCAAAGGACGGTCATCGCGCTCTCGACCCTTCTCAACCCCAAGGTGCTCATCGCGGACGAACCGTCGTCGGCTTTGGACGTTTCGAGCCAGAAGATCGTCATCACAATGCTGCGCAGAATGATGAACGAGGGCTATGTCAAGTCCATGATCTTCATCACCCACGAATTGCCGCTTCTCAGGCACGTGGCGGACGACATCGTGGTCATGTACGCGGGCGAGCTCGTGGAGGAAGGCACCACTGAAGAAGTCATCTTTGACCCCATGCATCCTTACACGCACGCGCTCATGGGCTCCATCATCGTGCCGGAGGACGGCATGAAGGCCCAGAAGCTCACCGCCATTCCCGGCGCGCCGCCAAACCTCAAGCGGGTGCCCCCGGGATGCCGCTTCTACGACCGCTGCCAGTATGCCCATGCCGAGTGCAAGGCGCAGGCGCGCGTGGGCATCACGCGCTTCGGCGAAAACGGATCGCGCTATCACCGCTGCGTGTACACCGAACAGGAGCTGCGCGAGCGCTATGAGCTGGAGAAGCGCCAGTTCGCGATCGGGGGTGCGGAAAAATGAAACAGTGGCAGGCATTTTATCGCCGGTACATGCTCCTGAAAAAGACCACGAAGCTCCTGACGTCGCTGGCGGTCATCATGGTTCTTCTGAGCCTTCTGTGCTCCATGGTGTATTCGGAGCTTTCCAACGCCTCCGACTACGCGCGCGCCCTCCTCACCATCGCGGAGGAGGAGTTGGGCGTGGATACCGGCTATGAGGAATCCATGGCGACAAGCGAGCTTCCGAAGCTCTACATCGACAACTATGCCGCCCTCAAGGAAGCGGTTCCCTACGCGGAAGCCCAGGAAGAGGCCGGGGACCTTCTCATCGTGTACTATCCGGTGGCGAAGGCCGCCTACTACCTGATGATTTCCCGGCTCTGGTGGCTGTATGTGGCGGCCGCCGCCATCGTCTTTGCCGTCGTCATCGGGCTTTACAACATGACGCAGAAGTTTGACCGGGACGTGGTGTGCGAGAAGTGCGGCACGGTCTCCAAGGGCAGCGTCGTGGACAAGAGCGCCGGCATGTGCCCCAACTGCGGGAACCATACCTCGGGCGGCATCCTGCTGGAAGCCAAGAAGGTCAACAAGATCTTCGGTGCCGGGAAGAACGCCGTGCACGCGGTCAAGGACGTCGATTTCGTGCTCCACCGGGGCGAGATCATCTCCATCGTTGGCGAGTCCGGAAGCGGCAAGACCACGTTCGCGAAGATTCTGCTGGGCCTTCTCAACGAGACCGGCGGCGAGATCGACTACAACGGCGCGCCGCGCTTCCTCCAGACGCAGCCCATGAAGCGGGCCTACTGGCAGAACATCCAGGCCATTTTCCAGGACCCCTTCTCCACGTTCAACCAGTTCTTCCGGGTGGAGAAGATTCTGAACGATTGCCTCACCTTGCAGGGCCTCGGGCACCTGCCCCTGGACGAAAAGCGGCAGAAAATGAAGGACGCTTGCCAGTTCGTCAACCTCAAGTACGAGGAGCTGTACAACAAGTACCCCTTCGAGCTCTCCGGCGGGCAGATGCAGCGGCTCATGATCGCGCGCATTTTCATGATGCGGCCCAACGTCCTCATCGCGGACGAACCGACGAGCATGATCGATGCCTGCTCGCGCTCCACCATCCTCGACATGCTTTTGAAGCTGCGGGATGAGCGCGGCATGACCATCGTGTTCATCACCCACGACCTGGGCCTTGCCTATTACGTCTCCGACACGCTCTACATCATGGAGCACGGCCAGATGGTGGAGACCGGCAAGGCGGACGAACTCATCCTCAATCCAAAGCACCGCTACACAAAGCAGCTGGTGGCGGACGTTCCCAAGCTCAACGAGGAATGGAAGCTGGACGCCTAAATACCAAACGATCCCGGGGGGCCTCGCCCCCCGGGGTTTTCCGGTCTTTTGGGACATCCGCGGGGAGGGAAACCCACACGGCGCGGCGAAATGGATAAGAGTATTTGCCGGCGAAAAGAGAAGGAGCTCTATGATTTATACCCAATTGACCAACAAGGCCATGCGCCTTGCGTATGCCGCGCACCACGGGCAACTGGACCACGGCGGCGTTCCGTACATCCTTCATCCCCTTCATCTGGCGGAGGAAATGCCCGATGAGGTTTCCGCCTGTGCCGCGCTTCTGCACGACGTGGTGGAGGACACCGCCCTCACCCTCAAGGATCTGCGGGAGCAATTTCCGCCCGAGGTTTGTGAGGTGGTGCGGCTTCTGACCCACGGTGAGGGGGTTGATTACTTCGATTACGTCCGTGCGATCCGGGGAAACGAGGTTGCCCGGCGCGTCAAGCTGGCGGACCTCAGGCACAATTCCGACGAAACCAGACTGACGGATGTCCCGATGACCGCCGGGGCGCGGGACTTCTGGAAGGTGAAGTATCAGAAGGCGCGGGGAATTCTGGAAGGCGACGCCACATAATTTTGCCGTTCGCCCGCGCTCCTGCCGTGGTTTGCGGCGCCCAATGCGTTTTTGCGTCCATCGACGCGGACACGGCGGTTCGCGTGCGTTTCCCGTGCGCCCCCGGCCTTCCCGGGGCCTGCGCCGGAGATATTTGAAAACAAAAGGGGAGGGCGAAAAGAAATTGGAGGAAACAACATGTCAAACGCGGACATCCGCAAGAAGGCGCTTGCCAAGGTCAAGGTCAAAAATCTTACCATAATGGCGGTGATTTCCGGCCTGCTCATCTGGATTTCCCAATTCACCTGGGGATTGACGGGGGACGGGCCGGTTGACGCGGCCATCGCGGGGGGCGCGGCGCTTCTGGTCTCCCTCGTGTTTCCCGCGGGGCTTCTTAAGGCCGCCATGACCGCGTGGCGGCAGGGCGAGGCGCGGTTTTCGACGTTTTTCGCGTGCTTTTTCCGGCCCCGGCCGCTGTTGGGTGCGCTGACGCTGGGGTTCGTCGCCGGGCTGTGCCGCGTCCTTCTGTCGCTGCTTCTGACGGACGCGGTGTTCGCACGGCTCGATCCGCTGCCGGGCCACGGACTGTGGGTGTTCCTCGTCGGGGCGGCGCTCCTTCTGCCCCTGTTCTTCGTCTGGCTGTTTCTGTACTTCGCGCTGGCGCTTCAGCCGGAGGCGGGTCTGTTTGCCGCGCTAGGGCGAGGGCTTTCCGTTGCGTTCAAAAACCTCGGACGGATTTTGGGGATGGAGCTTTCGATTCTGTGGTGGGTCGCGCTCGTCTGGATTGGGGCGGTGGTGATATCAATGCTCTCCGGACTCGGCGGCGCGGCGCTCAACGCCGTCGCCTCGCTGGTGGCGCTCATGCTTACGTGGATGATCGGGTCGTACGTCTGCCTGGCGAACGCGGGGCTCGCGCGGGAAATATTTAAAAATTGAAGGAGGAAGCAGAATGAATAACCGGCAACTCAGGGAGGCCGCGCGGAAGAAGGTGTCTGCGAAGGGCGTGACCCCCGTGCTGTTTCTTGCGTACGCGCCGTCGATTCTCCTGATCGTTTACAGCAATCTGAGAACCTTCGGCATTTCCTTTCAGGTGAGTTGGATCTTCTTGTACGCGATCCAATTCGCGATCCTCCTGTTTTCCTATGCGGGCGGGGCGCGCGTATCAATTCGGGCGTGGAGGAAAGGCGAGGCGCGCGTCTCTGATCTCGTTGCATATTTCGCCGACGGGCGGCTGTTCCTGCGCGCGCTGGTGGTAGTGCTTCTCGGAATCGCGGCGTCCTGGGGCGCGGCGCGTGGGCTTGCGCTTCTGGTGCGCCTGGTTCCTTGGCCCATTGTGATCTTAACGGCGTGGCCGATCGTCATCGCTTTCCTTATGTCGCTGAATGATCTGTATTACGCGCTGGAGATTGGGGAAGGCGAGTCCCTTTGGCGCACGATCCTCTTCGGCGTCGGGAAAATCTTCAGGGCGTTCTTCCGCATCGTGGGCATGGCCATCGCGCTTTGGTGGTGGGTTGTGCTGATCTTCGTGACAATCGGTCTGATCGCGGTGCAGGCGTGGCCGCACTGGGCCGCGGCCTTGTTGATCATCGGGTTTTTGACGCTGATCTATTGGTTTCTCGGGCCGTACTTCCGGCTGGCGCAGGCGGGGCTGGCCATCGAGATCTTCCGAGGCGCAGGCGAGGCCGCCGACCCGCCGGAGGAAGAACCGGAGGTGATTCAGATGGGCTCATGGGAGGAGTATCAGAAGCGCACGGAGGAGGCGCCCGGCGAGAAAACAGAATAGCATGCGGCGCGCCTTCCACATTTAACATCCGCCCGCTTTACTTTGCAGGATTTCCGTCTATAATGGGATCATAGAAAAAGCAGCGACGGGGAGCGCCCGCCGTTCGCGCCCAGAGCGAGCCGGGGAGTGGTGCAAGCCCGGCGGGCGGCGACGGCGCGGGAATCACCCCCGAGCCGCGCGCCGAACGGTTTTCAAGTAGGCGTGGCCGGGAGCGCCCGTTACAGCGCCGGCGCGTGTCTGCGCGCCATGAGCGGGCCTTTTGAGAAGGCCAATGAGGGTGGTACCGCGGTTCAATCCGTCCCGATTCCGGGGCGGTTTTTTTGTGTTTCTGTCCGCCGGGTCAAATTGGCGGCCTCCGAGGGGGCCGGGCGATCAATAAGGGAGGATCATTCATGTTTGAGAAGGTTTCCACCGACCTGAATTTTGTAAAGCGCGAGGAAGAGGTCTTAAAGTTCTGGAAGGAACGGGGTATCTTCCAGAAATCCGTCGACCTGCGCGCGGGTTCCGACGTGTTCATGTTCTACGACGGCCCGCCCACTGCCAACGGCAAGCCTCACATCGGCCACATCGAGACCCGCGCCATCAAGGACCTGATCCCGCGCTTCCAGACCATGAAGGGCAAGTTCGTGCCCCGCAAGGCGGGCTGGGACACCCACGGCCTGCCGGTGGAGCTCGAGGTGGAAAAGCAGCTGGGGCTCGACGGCAAGGAGCAGATCGAGGCCTACGGCATCGAGCCGTTCATCCACGAGTGCAAAAAGTCGGTGTGGAAGTACAAGGGCGAGTGGGAGCGGATGAGCGAGCGCGTCGGCTTCTGGGCCGACATGGAAAAGCCCTACATCACCTATGAAAACGACTACATCGAGTCGGTGTGGTGGTCCTTAAAGCAGATCAGCGACAAAAATCTGCTCTTCAAGGGCCATAAAGTGGTGCCTTATTGTCCCCGTTGCGGCACCGCGCTTTCCAGTCACGAGGTCTCCCAGGGCTACAAGTCCGTGACGGAGAGGTCCGCCGTGGTGCGCTTCCGGGTCAAGGGGGAGGAGAACACATTCCTCTATGCCTGGACGACCACGCCGTGGACGCTCCCCTCCAACACCGCGCTGTGCGTGAACCCCGGGGAGGACTATGCCCGCTTCAAGGTCGAGGGCAGGACCGTCATCATGGCCAAGGCGCTCATTCCCTCCCTCTTCGGGGAAACGCCCGTCGAGATCGAGGAAACCGTCAAGGGCGCGGCGCTGGAGGGCATGGAGTACGAGCCGCTGTTCGATTTCCAGAAGGGCCTTGCGGACAAAAAGGCGTGGTATGTGGTGTGCGATGAGTACGTCACCATGACCGACGGCACTGGCATCGTCCACCAGGCCCCCGCCTTCGGCGAGGACGACGCCCGGGTGGGCCGCAAGTACGATCTGCCCTTCCTGCAGTTGGTAGATGCCAAGGGTGAAATGACGAAGGAGACGCCCTGGGCCGGGACCTTTGTCAAGAAGGCCGACCCCATCATCCTGGAGGACCTGAAAAACCGGGGGATGCTGGTGGCCGCGCCGGAATTCACCCACGACTACCCCTTCTGCTGGCGCTGCGATACGCCCCTCATCTACTACGCCCGCGCCACGTGGTTCATCCGCATGACGGCGCTGCGCGAGGAGCTCATGGCCTCCAACCGCGCCGTCAACTGGATGCCCGACAACATCAAGGAAGGCCGCATGGGCAACTTCCTGGACAACGTGCTCGACTGGGCGCTCTCCCGGGAGCGTTACTGGGGCACGCCCCTGCCCGTGTGGGTCTGCGACTGCGGCCACACGCACACCGTCGGCTCCATCGCGGAGCTGAAGGAGCTGGGCGAAAACGTGCCGGAGGACATCGAGCTGCACAGGCCCTACATCGACAAGGTGACCATGAAGTGCGCAAAGTGCGGCGGCGTCATGCACCGCACGCCCGAGGTCATCGACTGCTGGTACGATTCCGGCTCCATGCCGTTCGCGCAGCTGCACTATCCCTTTGAAAACAAGGAGCTTTTCGGGGAGCAGTTCCCGGCGGACTTCATTTCCGAGGCCATCGACCAGACCCGCGGCTGGTTCTATGCGCTCATTGCCATCGGCACGCTGCTTTATAACCGCGCGCCGTTCGAGAACTGCATCGTCATGGGTCACGTCATGGATGCCGAGGGCCGCAAGATGTCCAAGCACGTGGGCAACGTCATCGATCCGTGGGAGGTGCTGGACCGGCAGGGCGCGGACGCCGTGCGCTGGTACTTTTACGCAAGCGCCGCGCCGTGGCTGCCCACGCGCTTCTCCCACGAACTGGTGAGCGAGATGCAGCGCCGGTTCATGGGCACGCTGTGGAACACCTACGCGTTTTTCACCCTCTACGCGTCCATCGACAATTACGACCCCGGGAAGCAGAAGGCGAAGCCCGAGGACTTCTCGCTCATGGACAAATGGCTGCTCTCGAAGCTCAACTCCCTGGTGAAGTTTGTGGACGAGGGCATGCAGGACTACAAGATCACCGAGACCGCCCGCGCCATCGCGGCGTTTGTCGACGAGCTCTCCAACTGGTACGTGCGGCTGAGCCGCGAGCGCTTCTGGGGCAAGGGCCTCGAGGGCGACAAGCTGGCCGCGTTTGAGACGCTGTACACGGCGCTCACGACCTTGACCGGCGTGTGCGCGCCGTACATCCCGTTCCTTTCGGAATCCATGTACCGGAACCTGGTGGCGGGCAACGTCCCCGGCGCGCCGGAATCGGTGCACCTGACGGACTTCCCCCAGGCCGACGTTTCCCGGATCGACGGGAAGCTGGAAGCCGACATGGAGGAGGTCATGGCCGCGGTGCAGCTGGGCCGCGCGTGCCGCGCCGCCGCGAACATCAAGGTGCGCCAGCCGCTTTCGACGCTGTACGTCAAGGGCGCGGCGCTGCCCGCCGCCGTCACGGAGCTCATCGCGGACGAACTCAACGTGAAAAAGGTCGCGTTCGTGGACGACGCCCGGGCGTTCACCACCTACCGGCTCAAACCGCAGATGCGCACCGTGGGGCCCAGGTACGGCAAGCTCCTGGGGAAGATCGGTCAGACCCTTTCCACCCTGGACGGAAACGAGGTCGTGGACGCGTTCGCCCGCGGCGAGGGAATCTCCTTCGAAGTCGAAGGCACATCCGTTTCCCTCGGGAAGGATGACGTGCTCACAGAGCCCATGCAGAAGCCGGGCTTCGTGGCCGAGTCAGACGGCGAAATGACCGTGGTCATCGATACCAACCTCACCGAGGCGCTGGTCAACGAGGGCTTCGTGCGCGAGGTCATTTCCAAAATCCAGAACATGCGCAAGGACGCGGATTTCGAGGTCACCGACCGCATCGCGGTCACCTATTCCGCGTCGCCCCGGCTGTCCGCCATCATCGAGGCGGGCGCCGAGGAGATCAAATCTGCCGTGCTCGCGGTAGCGCTGCGGCCCGGCGCGGCGGGCGAGTCCGTGCGAGAGTGGAACATCAACGGCGAAACCGCGACGCTGGGCGTGGCGCGGTAACCGGGATACGCAGAGCGCCTCCCAGGGAGGCGCTCTCTTCCGGAAAAGAAAGAGGGATACGGCCGGTCATACCGGCCGGCGCCCGGGCGGGGGGTTGACCCCCCGC
>JAEYRW010000091.1 GCA_023435435.1 Bacillota bacterium
CCCCCGCGCCGTCGAGTTTATTAATTCGGTCGCCCGGGGCTGCGCCCCCGGGCGTCACCCTCGTCCCCTCAGCAGGAAAGGCCGCGCGAGGCGGGCGGTGAACAGGTCGATGAGGGGCCCCATGAACAGGGCGGTGACGAGGGTACCGACGCCGACGGTAGCGCCCAGGAAAAAGCCGGAGACGACGCAGACGAGGTCGGTAAAGATGCGAACGAAGCGAAAGGGACCGAGGCGGCGGTCGGCGAGCATCATGGCCTGGGCGTCGTACGTGGAAACGCCCAGGGCCGCGGTCATGTAGAAGCTCGCCGCGAGGCACATGAGGACGATGCCGATGACAAGAAAGGCGATGCGGACAAAGATGGTCATGGGGATGCCCGTGAGGCCGAGCACCCACACCGACAACTCGACGATATAGCCGGTGAGGAAGACCGCGAAAAACGTCGCGAGGCCGATGTACTTGCGCCCGAAAAAGAAGACAACGGCGAGCAGGAGGATGTTCATGAGCGCCTGCACGTTTCCGTACCCGATGGGAAGCTTGTTGGAAATGCCCGTGCAGAGGCACTGATAGGGGTCCGTGCCGAATTGGGCGCGCTTGAAAAAGCCGATGGAGAACGAACAGACAATCACGCCAAAAAACGACATGGCGAGCCTGCGGTAGAACAGCGGGCGCGCCTTGCGGAAAAAATTCAGGGATGCGTCGGACATGCTGGTATCCCCTTTTGTATCAATCCGGAGATAGTATATTCGTCCGACGGTTAAGTTGGAAACGCAGATTTTTGTGATTACAGGTTAAACACGCGGTTTGCGTTTTCGAATGCGGCCGCCGCCAGCGCTTCCGGCGCCATGCCGCGCAGACGGGCGATCTTTTCCACCGTGTGCACGATGAACGCGGGCTCGTTGCGCCTTCCGCGCAGGGGCACGGGCGCCATGTACGGGCAATCGGTTTCCACCAGCAGCCGGTCGAGGGGCGTTTTTTCCGCCACCTCGGCAAGCTTCGGCGCGTTTTTGAACGTCACCGCGCCGGTGAGGGAAATGTACAGGCCGAGATCGAGGTAAATCTTCGCGCTCTCCCAGCTCCCGGTGTAGCAGTGCATGATGCCCGCCGGCAGCCGTCCCGCTGCCCGCGCGGCGCGCAAAAGCTCGATGTTGTCCCCGTGCGCCTCGCGGATGTGCAGCTGCATGGGCTTTTTGAGGCCGTAAGCCAGATCGATCTGGCGCGCGAACACGTCCTTCTGTACCTCGCGCGGCGAAAGGTCGTAGTGGTAGTCGAGGCCGATCTCGCCCAGGCAGGCGAATTTCGGGTGCTTCGCGGTTTCCAGCGTGATTGTCTCCACCTCGGGGGTGTACTTCGACGCGTTGTGCGGATGCACGCCCGCCGCGAGGTACAGAAAATCGTGCGCCTCCACGAGTTTGGCGGCGAAGGGCACATCCTCGGTGGAATCCGCCACCACCAACGCCCGCGCGACGCCCGTTTCCTTCATGCGGGCGATGACCTCGTCCCGGTCCTCAGCAAACTGTTCCAGCGAGATATGGGTGTGCGTGTCAAATATCTTCATTCGTCTCTCCACAGGGCGGGGGCCGGGGCGCATCGCCCGCGGCCCCCGCTTTCGTCAGCCGATTTCCGAGCCCGGCGCGATGCCGTCCTCGACGGTAAGAAGCTTCAGATTCCCCGCCTCATCCTCGGCGCAGAGCAGCATGCCCTCGGACAGGATGCCGCGCATCTTGCGCGGGGCGAGGTTTGCGACCAGAACGACGGTCTTGCCGGGCATTTCCTCGGGGGAATACCACTTGGCGATGCCGGAGAGCACGGTGCGCGTCTTTCCGCCACCCACGTCGAGGGTCGACTGAAGCAGTTTGTCGGATTTTTCAACCTTCCGGCAGGCGATCACCTTCGCCGCGATGAGCTTGACCTTGAGGAAATCCTCAATGCCGATTTCCTGCGCGGGCGCTGCCTCGGCAGTGGGTTCGGGCTTTGCCGGCACGGCCGCCGCTTCCTTCTCCGCCGCGATTTCCGCAAGCTCTTTTTTCACGTCCAGCCGGGGGAACAGCGCCTCGCCCTTTTTGACCTTGGTACCGGGCGTCAGTACGCCGAAGGTCTTCACGCTCTCCCATGTCTTCTGCGCGGGGTCCGCAACGCCCAGCTGCCCGAAAATCTTTCCGGGCGTGGCGGGCATGGTGGGCGCGATGTACACCGCGACGGCGCGCACGCACTCGGCAAGGTTATAAAGAACCGTCTTGAGGCGCGGAAGCGTCTCCTCGCCCTTTCCAAGCACCCAGGGCTGGGTGAGGTCGATGTAGCGGTTGGCATCGCCCACCAGCTTCCAGACCTCGATGAGCGCCTGGCCGAACTGGAGCTCGTCCATGGCCTTCTCGACCAGAGCGGGCAGGTCCTCGAACCGCGCGATGAGCGCCGCGTCAACCTCCTCCCGCGCACCGGGGACGGGAATCTCGCCGCCAAAGTACTTCTCGATCATCGCCACCACCCGGGAAACGAGGTTGCCGAGATCGTTGGCAAGATCGGAATTGAGGCGGTTCAGGAACGACTCGTTCGTGTAGTTGCCGTCGGACCCGAAGGGCATCTCGCGCATGAGGTAGTAGCGCAGCGCGTCCACACCGTAGCGCTTCACGATGGGCGCGGGATATTCAACGTTGCCCTTGGACTTCGACATCCTGTCGCCGCCGAACAGCAGCCAGCCGTGGCCGAACACCTGCTTGGGCAGGGGGAGTCCCAGCGCCTTCAGCATGATCGGCCAGTAGATGGTGTGGAAGCGCACGATCTCCTTGCCCACAAGCTGAATGTCCGCGGGCCAATACTTCCGGAACAGCTCGTCGTGGTCCGTGCCGTAGCCGAGCGCGGTGATATAGTTGGACAAAGCGTCGATCCACACGTACACCACGTGGCCGGGGTCGAAGTCCACGGGAATGCCCCACTTGAAGGACGTGCGCGACACACACAGGTCCTGAAGGCCCGGGCGCAGGAAGTTGCTGAGCATCTCGTTGGCGCGGGCGGTGGGCTGGATGAATTCCGGGTGCGTCTCGATATAATCGATGAGCCAGTCCTGATACTTGCTCATGCGGAAGAAGTAGCTCTCCTCGTGGGCGACCTCGCAGGGGCGTCCGCAGTCGGGACACACCTTCTGGCCGTCCTTTTCGACGAGCTGCGTCTCCGTCCAAAAAGACTCGCAGGGCGCGCAGTACATGCCCTCATATTCGCTCTTATAGATGTCTCCCTGATCGTAGAACTTCTTGAAAATTTTCTGGACGATCTTGACGTGGCGCGCCTCGGTGGTGCGGATGAAATCGTCGTACTCGATGTCCATGAGCTTCCAGAGGTCCTTGGTCTCCGCGACGATCTTGTCGACATACGCCTGGGGCGTGACGCCGGTCTCCTTGGCCTTGCGCTCGATTTTGAGGCCGTGCTCGTCGGTGCCGGTGAGAAAATACGTGTCGTAGCCCGTCATCTTCTTGAAGCGGGTCATGGTGTCGGCGGCGACGGTGGTGTACGTGTGGCCGATGGTCATATTCCCGCTGGGATAGTAGATGGGGGTCGTGATATAGAACGTCTTTTTGTCCGCCATTGGACTTCATCCTCCTCGTTTTCTGGTCTATGGAAAATAAAAAAACGCGCCTCGAACCATGCGAGGGGCGCTGTGGGCGCGATACCAACCCTGTTCACCCGGCGCTTCTGGTTGCCGGGCCTTTCGCCGACCGTCTGATCGGCTGCGCGCATAACGGTGCCGTCCGCCGCGCGCTTGCGTCGCTCACGCGCGGAACTCCGGAGCCATGTTCGCGCCGCCTTCCGCCGCCGGTTTTCAGCCTGTCCGGCTCTCTGTGGGCGTATCTCGCGCGCTACTCTCCCCTTCATCGCTTTGCGGACCATTATAGAGGGATTTGCGGCGGATGTCAACCGCTATTTTGTTTACAGCGCGTTTTTTGCATGATATAATGCAGGCATAGTGAAATTTGCGGAGGAACAGCCATGAATTGGGATTTATCAAAGCTCTATCCGGGATTTGACGACGCGGCGTTTTTAAGGGATCTCGGTTCCCTCGAAGGCGCATACGCGGCTCTTTTGGCAAAGGCGGAAAAGCTGGACGGCCCGGAAAGTCTCTCCGCGCTTTTGCGCGGAATGGCGGACGCGGTGACCAAGGAAATCCGGGTAGCGCTCTTCGTGCAGCTCACCCTCGCGGCCGAGGCGACCAACGAGTCCGCGCTGGCGCTGGCGGAAAGGCTGATGGTGTTCGACAACGGCAGGCGCAGGGTCATGAGCGCGGCAAGCAATTTTATGAAGGACGCGGACGCGGACGCTTGCGCGGCTTCCGATCCCTTCCTCGCGCAGCACAAATACCTTCTCATCCTTTTGAAGCGCGAAGCGGCGCACGTCATCGATCCCGCGCTGGAGGAAACCGTTCTCAAAATGCGCATGACGGGCGCAAACGCCTTCGCGCAGCTGCGCGACCAGATCGACGCGGGCCACATGATCGAGCTGGACGGGAAGAAGCATCCCCTTTCCGCCATCCGGGGCATGGCCTACTCCCCCGATGCGGATGTGCGCAGGCGCGCCTACGAGGCCGAGCTCGCGGCGTACCCCGCCATCGAAACCGGCATGGCGGCCTGCCTCAACGCCATTAAGGGCGAGGCGCTGACGCTGTTGCCCCTCAGGCATTATGACGAGGTGCTCGACACCGCCCTCGACCTCGCGCGCGTCGACCGCGGAACCTTGGACGCGCTCATGGCCGCCATGCGCGAATCCCTTCCCGCCTTCCGGCGCTTTTTCCGGGCCAAGGCAAGAAAGCTGGGCTACGGCGGCGGGCTGAAATTCTGCGATCTGTTCGCACCGGTGGGCGCTTCCGCCAAGGAATACACCCTCGACGAGGCCCGCGCGCTTCTGAACGATGTGTTCTCCCGGGTGAGCCCCAAAATGGCGGCGTTCATCGACCATGCGTTTGAGGACCGCTGGATCGACGCGTTCCCGCGCCAGGGCAAGGTGGGCGGCGCGTTCTGCGCGGGCGCGCACATGCTCAGGACCAGCTATGTGCTGGCAAACTTCGACGGGAGCCTCTCGTCGGTGAGCACGCTGGCCCACGAGCTGGGCCACGCGTACCACAACGACTGCGTCAAGGACCTGCCCATCCTCATGAGCGATTACCCCATGCCGCTTGCGGAGACGGCTTCCATTTTCAATGAGACGCTCCTGGTGAACAAGCTTCTGGACGCCGCGGACGCGGGAACGCGCGAGACGCTGCTCGACCAGCAGCTCACCGACGCGGCGCAGGTGATTGTGGACATTTTAAGCCGCTTCCTGTTTGAATCCGAGGTCTTGAAACGCCGGGCGGACCACACGCTCACGCCCAGGGAACTTTGCGAAATCATGAAGGACGCGCAGGCAAAGACCTACGCCGACGGACTGGACGAGAATTCCATGCACCCCTACATGTGGGCATGCAAGCCCCACTACTACAGCCCCGACCTCCACTTCTACAACTTCCCCTACGCGTTCGGCCTTCTGTTCGGCCTGGGCGTGTACGCGCGCTACCTCGAAAAGGGCGAGGCGTTCCTGCCTGACTACGACGCGCTTCTGACCGCCACCAGCGCGGGCGACGTGCGCGAGGTGGCCGCGCAGGTGGGCATCGACGTAACGGACGTCGGATTCTGGCGCGGTTCTGTCAAGGTTTTGACCGACCGAATTGACGAATTCGAAAAGGCCTGATCGCACGAAATTGCCTGTTTTGCCACAGATTCTTAATGTACGGAAGCGAACGACCTGCTATAATAACAGCACCTACCTATGGGACGGAGGTGATCCCTATGACGGAGCCGATGGATCAGGATCTAAAAAAGCTGATGGACCAAAACTCCATCAAAACAACGGTGATCTCTTACCTCATGACACTCGTTTTCGCCGCCGTGAGCGCGGTCACCGCAATGGCGGGGCGTGAAATGATCGAACGGCTCATGCGCGATTTCGTGTTCAGCGGAAACGCCGAGCTGCAAGTCAACCAGACGACGGGACTTCGCCACCTTTCGACCATCATCGGGCTTGCCCTGATGGTTGGCGCATGGCTCGTGGCCTTCATGATCGTGTGGAACCGCACGGAAAAAGCGGGCACGCTCAAAAAGCGGGTGAAGGTCAATCTCACTTGGATCGGCGCCGCCGCGGGCTGCTTCCTTGTATTTCTTCTCGTTACCTACTTTGTGACCGGCCAGTGGCTGACTCTCAAGGGCGGCATCTGACGCAAGTCCTATTCGGAGCGGATCTTCCGCTCCTTTTTTTGTGCAATTTCCCTTTCGCGGGACATCCTTCTATCCGCGCCCGCGCGGTTTGACAATTCATTCCTTCAACCCTTCCAATGGTACAGAATATATCCATTAGAGTGATGTATGGATTCATATCCGCTTCGACGCCGCGCGAAAAATGATTTTATGACGCATTCGTAAAAGATCGTGAATGTTTTGTGAATCAATCGCAGGCATGCCCCCAACCAAGAACTTCCTGAAATGAATGCCGACAGTGCAAACGGACCTTGTGGAAGAATTATGTCTTTTCAGAATCAAAAACAGGTCCGTTCATTTGGATATTTCACGTGGACCATCGACACGCGACATTCATTCCGCAACCGACACATGCGCGTACTTTTATCCAAAGATAAGAAAGCGTGCGCTGTATCAAAAATGGTTGGAGCGCCGATTCCCAGACGATGCAATGATTGACGAACGCATGCGGACAGGGCGTCAATCAAAATCACCACACAATCCATATCTTAACATATGCTTATTGCATAGACGGGTGTTTTGGGTTATAATAGAATCAAGACTAAGCGAAAGCGAGGAATTGTTATGGCAAGGCAGGCAAAAAAGGCTGTCACAACGGATAAGAAAAATGGAATGACGAAAGCGAAGAGAAAGCCGTATCCCGATCGCGAGGAGCGCATCGAGATGGCGGAACAGAAAATTGCGCGACTCGAGAAGCTGAACGCGGACCGCGAGGCGCTTCTTGAAAAAACGGAGCAGAAGCTTGCGGACCGCAAGGCCGCGCTTGAAAAGAGCAAGGCGGAGCTTGAGAACGCCATCTCCCTCAAGGAACGGCTTGTCACCGCGAAGGACAAACCCGCCCGCAGCGCCGCCTCCCGCGCCGAAAAGGCCGCCGAAAAGGCCGCCTTCGACGAGCTGAAGGCCAAGCTCGAGGCTCATGGAAAGACGCTGGACGACCTCTTGAAAGAAATCGGTTAAGTCAAAACAGGGGCGCCGACGCCGCGCGGATGCGGGTGTCGGCGCTTTTTTTATCTGTTCCGCCAATAGCGCGAGCCGTCCCGTTCCCTGTCCATGAAGCCATACTCGATCAAATACCTGCGGATGGTGGCGTAATCGTCATAAATGCGCTTCAGGATCTCATTGACTTCCTTTTCCGCATAGCTTCTGCCGGGTTCAAATTCCTCCGCGATGCGCGAAAGAATCACAACCTTGTTCTTTTCCTTCGAGGAAAGATTTTTGAGCAAAAGCGGATGAAGACTCACAAAAAACGTTTCCAGCGCGTGAGCCTTCTCGCGCTCGGTAATGACATATCGCTCGTCGCAGCATGTCGCATGGTCGTGCATGGGAATGATCGCCTCCTCGCTTGATTGTCCGGTTTCGAATGCGTTCTCAAAGATGGCCAGATAGAGCTTCGCCTGCTTCGCCTTTTCCCGAAACGTGAACTTCTGGTGCCGGACCGTGGAGGCCGATACGCCGAGCTTCTTTGCGATCTCGCCGTCGGGCATCCCTCCATGGAACAGGCGCAGCAACTCCTTCTGAACATCCGTCAGCGTGTTATACCTGGTATCCGAATCGATCAGGGGCGTAAGACTTCCGCCATGCGCCGCCTCGACGTGCATCGCGGCAGCGCGCGCGGGAACGTAGAAGCCCTCGCCAATGGCGAAAACCTGCCCCATGGGAAACATTCTGTCGCAGTCATTGCAGCGATAGGCATCCGCTTCCCCGTCGTAACGGTATCCCTTTTTCAGCTCCTCTAATGTAAGCCGCCCAATGTCCATCGCGCACCCCCCAAATTCAATAAACGTATTATATATCAGTTTATAGAATTCGTCAACATAAAACGGGAGCGCTTTTGCTCGCACTCCCGTTTTTTTGTCGCGGTTTACGGCGCGAAGTCGTCCGCATGCGCCGCGCCGTCAGACGCGGCGATCCATCCACCGTCCGCCTGATTTTGGGCGGGTCTTTGGGGAAAGACGCATGTGTGCGCCGCGCCGTCGTCCAGAAGGTCGATCCAGTCGCCCTCCACAGGGATACCGTCGCGCGTGACCTTTGTCGCCAGCGCATCCGAGAGAAGAACGTATTCGGCCGCGCCGAAGGCAAGGGTGACGCGTACCCCGTCCCAAAGGCCGGAAAGCGCGTTCAGGCGCACGCGGTTGCCCATCCTTTCGTAGCCGGCGAGGGCGCGCACGGCGCACAGAAGCCAGCTCGCCGAGCCCGTGTACCACGTCCAGCCCCCGCGCCCCGCAAAGGGCGGCTCGCCGTACACGTCCGCGGCCAGCACGTAGGGCTCCTCGCGGTAAACGTCGCACGCCGCCCGGTCGCGGGCGTGGCTGACCGGAAGGAGCGCCGAGAGCGCGTCCCGGGCGTTTTCCGCGTCCCCGCGCGCCGCCAGCGCCAGGAGGTACCAGCACGCGGCGTGGGTATACTGCCCGCCGTTTTCGCGCACGCCCGGGGGATAGGAAGCGATATAGCCGGGGTCGCGCCGCGTTCCCGAGAACGGCGGCGTGAGGAGCCTGATGATGCCCGCCTTCCGATCGAAAAGCGCGTCCCGGGCGGCGGAGAGGGCGACTCCCACGCGGCGCGCGTCCAGACCCGCCAGCGCGGCCCACGCCTGGGAGATGAGGTCGATGCGGCACTCGTCGCTCGCCCGCCCCCCGATGGCCTGGCCGTCGTCCGCGAACGCGCGCAGGTACCAGTTTCCGTCCCAGGCGGTTTCCTCGACGGCCTTAGTGAGGTCGTTCGCCGCCTTGAGAAGCATCCGCCTGTCCTCGCAGTCGTGGAGAAGGTCCGCGTACATCCGCGCGCAGACGACGGCAAACATGGAGAGCCACACGCTCTCCCCCTTCCCGTCCTGCCCGACGCGGTTCATGCCGTCATTCCAGTCCCCCGTGCCCATGAGGATGAGCCCGTGCGCGCCGCAGCGCAGCGCGTGCCGAAACGCGCGCAGGCAGTGCTCGTTGAGCGTCGCCACTTCGCCGGACGTCCGCGCCGCGCCGTACCAGTCCTCCGCGCCCTCGGGAATCTCGACATTTTCCAAAAAGCCCACCTCGCATTCGAGGATGCGCCTGTCGCCCGTCTGCCGGATGTACTGTGCACACACATAGGGCAAAAACAGAAGGTCGTCGGAGATGCGCGTGCGCACGCCCGTGGCGGGCGCATGCCACCAGTGCATCACGTCCCCGTCCGAAAACTGCTTCTCGGCGGAGGCGAGAATGTGGGCGCGCACGCGCTCCGGATCATAGGGAAGGATGGCAAGCATATCCTGAAGCTGGTCGCGGAAGCCGAACGCGCCGCCCGCCTGATAGAGTCCCGCGCGCGCCCGAATGCGGCCGTCCAACACCTGCTTGACGAGGAAGCCGTTGACGAGGCTGTCGAGGTCCTTTTCCCCGGTCTCGAGGGAGAACGCCTTGCGGCGCGCCGTCCACTCCTCCCGGGCGATCTCGCGTTCCCGGGCGCCGCCCTTTTCCAACGCCACCCGCCGCGCCACGGCATAGGCCGCGTCCACGTCGCGCTCGCAGCCGAGGGTAAAGCACACCGCGCCTTCCTCCCCCGGGGCGAGCCGCAGCCGTGCCTTGAGCGCGTGACCGCCGCCCCCGCCGCGCTTTTCCATGAGCGCGTCCGGGCGCATGACGCCGCCGTGGCCCAGAAACTCCGCACGCGCAGGGCCGCATTCGCAGAATTCACTGTCGCAGGAAAGATACCCCACCGCATCCATGGCCCCGGCGGCAAAGAGCGCGCCATCGCGGTTCCATGCCCGGGTCTTCACCGCGTCCGGGGCGTCCGCGCCCATCAGCCAGTCGACAAAGCCCGTGACCGCCAGCTCGCGCGGCTGGGCGCCGACGTTTTTCACCGTCACCAGGACACGCACGGCGTCCACCCGGGAATCGGCAAAGAGCGCCGTCTCGAATGTCAGCCCGCCCGCCGCGCCCGAAAAAACCGTCTCATATAGCATGTGGCGCACGGTATAGGGAATCAAGGGGTCGCGGCCCGGGAAAAGGCGCGCGAATGTCCCGCGCTTTTCGTCCGTGAGGTAGAACATCCAGCCCCAGCCCTCCTCGGCGGGATCGTTGTCAAAGGGCGTCACCCGCCGGAGCCGGGAGTTGAGGTGCCAGACGAAGCCGCCGCCGCGCTCGGTAACGAGCATGCCCATCCGGTCGGAGGCAATGATGTTGGACCACGGCGCGGGCGGCAACTTGCCGGGTGCGACATCGATTTCATAGCCGTCCCTGATCAGCCGCCCATAGCCCTCCTCTTCACTTGCCGGCGCGTCGGCGCGCATGGGCTGATAGGGGTCTCGCCCCGCGTATTCGAGCAGAAGAAGAAGCCTGCGCAGCTGTGACCAGAGGGAGGACCGCCCGTTGACGACGATGCTCGCCGCGCGCAGAAGCGCGTCCCGGGCGCCGGAGTCGAGGCATTCCGCGTCAAAGACGCTCACGCCCCCGGGCTGCCAGCGCAGATCGCGCAGATAGCCGGCGCCGATCATCTCCTCGATGCCGTCGCGCACGGGCTGGTTGTAGTCATTTCCGTAGTCGTTGATGGCCGCCAGATGGAACACGAAGCCCAGCGAGCGGCAGTATTCGTGCATGCGCACCACGTCGCGCAAAACCGTCAGCGCGTCCGCGCTGTCAAGGGTCACGACGATCAGGGGCATGAAGCCCGGCACGCCGGGGGCTTCCGCGCAGGGACCCGTTCCGGGGCGCGCGGCAAGGCGCGGATCGATGAGCAACGCCGCCGCGCGGTCGATGATGTGCTGCTTTTCGCAGTCGAGGCCGGTGAAGGACAGAAGCGCCTGGGCCTGGGTCTGGGAAAGCTGCGCCGCGCGCTCGGACGCCTCCCACGAGGCGTGCTTCTCAAAAAAGGCTTCGACGTCCGCCTCCGGACAGAGCCCTACCGCGAACGTCACCGCACATTGCTTTTCAGGCTCGAGCGCCACCTTGGCGCGCAGCGCGGAAGCAGGGTTGACGGGATAGCCGTCCGCCCCGGCAAAGGCGCGGCTCAGTTCGCCTGTGCGGCCCCGGAGGCGCATCCAGTCGGTCTCCCGCCGGACGTCCTCCGCGCCGGAGACGGCGTGCAGAAGCGTCGGAAATTCCTCGCCGGGTTTGCGTCCCCGGCGTCGGTACACGATGGCGTTCTCCCGGGAAAGATCCGCCGTCAGGAAAAGCTGGTAGAATGCCGGGTGCGCGTTCATCTCGCCCGCCGACATGAGCGCGGCCTCGAAAAAATCCGTCAGCTCAATTTCGCGCGGGACATCGCCGGCGTTTGTCAGCACGATCCGCCGGACGAGGGCGCCATCCTCGGGAGAGACCGTAACGCGCATTTCCGCCTCGACGGGCCCGAGCTTGGCGGCGTAAATGGCGAGCCCCGCCTCGGAAACAAAGCGCGATTCGGGGGAATTGACGCAGACTTCCTCGCCGGATTCCGCGTCGCGCAGCACCGTGCGGATGCCGTCGCCGCGCCGGAGCAGGTCACCCGTAAAGCGGGAGGCGAGCATCCCGTTTCGGGAATAGGCCATGTCGCCCCGGGCGGTCAAGAGCACGCAGGCCCCCGCTCCGCCCAGAAGCGCGGTGTCCGCGATGCGCGTCTTGGCCTTGCCCACGCGGGCACGCCGGGGTTCGGGACGCTGGCGGCGGACGTCCCGCACATCCTTGGATTTTTCGAGCCGGATGCGCGCGGCCGGACGCTCGTTGAGCAGCAGGGAGAGGGCGCGCGCCTCGGGAATGCGCATAAAGTGACGGACGAGGGAATCCCCCGTCAGAGCGTTGCACAGCGCGCACAGCGCCATGCCCTGATGGTGCGCCATCCAGCTTTTCACGATCCGGGGCGATTTGCGCGCGAAGTCCGCCGCCTCGTAGAAGCCGCACTCCCCCGCCCAGTTGAGGCTAAGCATCCGCTCGATGTTTTTGGCGGCGTCGGCGGGGCGCGCGGAGAGAGCCAGCACCGTGGCGTAAGGCGCGACAACCTCCTGGGGCACGGGGCCGCCCAGCGCCATGGCGCGCATGCCGAAGGCGCGGTACTGGTAGTTGAGGTACATGTCAAAGGCGTAATGCCCCGACTCGGAAACGCCCCACGGGCGGTTGCGCGCCTTGGCGTAGCGCATCTGCGCCTCGATGGCCTGGCGTTCCGTGCGCGAGATGAGCGTCCCCGGCGCGGAACGCATGAAGATCGACGGCATGAGGTATTCGAACATGGTGCCGCTCCACGAAAGGAGCGCGCCGTCCGCCACGGGCCGGGAGAGCTTCATCCAGTTCTCGATGCCCGCCTGGCCCATCATCATGGCCGTAAAGCTCAAAATGCGGGATTCGGATGCCAGGAGGTCGTAGTGGGAGGCGGACATGCGGGCGTTTTCCACATCCGCGCCGATGAAAAACAGCTCGCGCTCCCCGTCAAACAGCCGCCGAAAGTCCATGGCACGCGCCATTTCACGCATGCGCGCGGCAATCGGCGCATCCGAAAGCGCCGAGGCGATGAGGAGCAGGCACGCAGCGAGATTTCCGCTGTCCACCGCCGAAACATAGCGGGGTTTGAGCGGCAAAAGCGAATCGATGTCGTACCAGTTGTAGAAGTGGCCGTTCCACCGCTCCAGTTTATCGAGGGCATCCAGGGTGTTTTCAAGGCGCCTGACGAGATCCTCGTCCCCCAAAAACCCCAGCTCCCGCGCCGAAAGGCAGGAAAGCAGGTACAGCCCGACGTTGGTGGGCGACGTGCGCCGCGCCGGGCCGACGAAGGGATCCATCTGCACGTTGTCCGGCGGCAGATAATTTTCCCGGGCACCCACGAAGCGGGTAAAGAACTTCCACGTATCCCGGGAAAGCTGGGTGAGCGCGGAAACCTGCTGAAGGGTCAGCGGCTGGCGCGGCGCGGCGGGCTCCGCCTCCATTTCGGCAAGCCAGCCGGGCGCGACGAGGAAGAGCGCACCCAACGCCAGCGTGGGCACGATCCAGTGACCGACGAGCAGCCCCGGCAGGAGCAAAATCGCGGCCGCGCGGCAGGCGGTCTTGAACGCGCGCGCGTCGCCCGCCTGGTCGGCGGAAGTCACCCAGTCGAGCAGGTTTTTGTGGGAGAAAAACATCCGGTACAGCGCGCGCAGCAAGGCGTCCAGCCGGGCATACGCCTCCGCCGGAAGCGCCGCGAGCTTCACACAGCCGCGCCGGAAGGCGTCCCTGTCCCCCAGGAGAAGCGCCAGGAAGGGTTGGATGAGGGCGAGCACCACGCCGATGGAAAACCCGCCCCGGGACTGGAACCAGACGGATAAGACGAGCAGAAGGAACACCGCGGGCGCCGCGAGGCTCTGGACGAGGTTGTCGAGGATGCGGAAGCGCCCCAGCGCGGACAGGTTTTTCCGGAAAAGCTCCGGAAGGAGCTGCCAGTCGCCCCGGGTCCAGCGGGCAATGCGCTTGAGGTACTTGGCGTACCCCTCGGGATATCCGTCGAACACGGCCACATCGTTGAGCTGACCCGCGCCCGCGATGAGCCCCTCGATGAGGTCGTGGCTCAAAATCCGCTCGTCGTCAAGGGCGCCCTCCAGCGCGGCCGCAAAGGGGGCAATGTCGATGACGCCCTTTCCGCAGTAATTGCCCACGCCGCAAAGGTCCTGATAGAGGTTCGAAATCATGACAGAGTAGCTGGAAAGCCCGCCCTCGCCCGCAAACAGCCGGGTGAAAAGGTTCCGGTTCTCGGCGGGATTCATCTCCACCATGGGCTGGAGGATGGCATATCCCTCCCGGCGGCTTCCCATGTCGTGCCGCGCGTTCAGAGGATGCGCGATGGTGGCCACCATCTCCCGGGCCGCGCCGGGCAAGAGCTTCGTGTCCGCGTCCAGGGTCACGAGATACCGGAACCGCCCGGCGACGAGCCGGCAGGCGTCCGATTCGGCGGTGAATTCGTCCGTGCCGCCGTTTTGGATCACCCGGCACAGCGCCATGAGCGCGCCGCGCTTGCGGGCACGCCCGCGATAGAGCGCGTCCCGCCGGGCATAGCCCCGCGCCCGGTGGAGATAGTGGTACTTCGCGCGCCCGGCCATCTCGTTGAGCCGCCGGACGCCCCCCCGCGCGGCCTCAAGGACTTCCGCGTCCCCTTCCTCCTCGGGTTCAGGAGAATCCCTGAAGTCGCCCAGGAGCATATAATCGATGTTGTCGTCCGCGTCGAGACAGCCGAGGGTTTCAAGCTGGGCGATCAATTCCTTGGCCCGCTCCGGGGTGGGGATGAGCGCGGGGATCACCACCAGCGCGCGCCGGTCCCGGGGAAGCTGGTCGTAGTCCATGCGCAAAAGCCGCCGGGGCGAAAGCGCGCGGGTAACGATCTGCGAAAGCGCAAACCCCGAAAGCCCCCACGCGGGGGGGAACGTCAGAAGCGCATACCAGTAGGAGCCGCATGCCCCCGCGAACCCGAACGCCAGCAGCAGCGAGAACGCGGCCGACAGAAAAATGTAGAGGCTGCCCCGGGGATCGACCCGCATTTGGGGCAGGCGGCGGCGCATGCCGAGCCTGCGGGCCAGCTGAGCCCGGCCCTCGTCCGCATAGAGCCACCAGCACACGCCGCCGCGCACGTCCGCGGGGTCGTTTTCCCGCGCGCCGTCCCGGGCCGCGTTGACGGCGTAGCGCGCCACGGTGAGCTCGCCCACGCCCAGCCTCCTCGCAATGATTTCGAGCTGTTCCCGCACCGCCGCGCGGGATTCCCGGGTCATGCGCGGATAGACGCCGGAGGGATCGCACCTGAGCTCGATTTCGGCCCGGGAGGCGCGCTCGAAGCACTTCTGCCAGTCGGCGGCGTCCAGCATGCGCTTGACGGCGAGCAGATTGTCGATCCGGAGCATGGAGAGGGCCTGCGCTTCGTGGGTGCGCCGGATGCACGCCTCGGGGGAGGTATCCTGCCGGGCGAGGGCGTTCTCGATCCGCAGACGAAGATCGGGCTTTTCGAGCTCGAGGGCGAGCTGAAGCGCGCGCTCGTAGAACGCCGGGGCACGCTTTGCGAGGGCGTCGTCGTTCCCGCCCGCGTACACCCAGTCCTCCGCCGCCGCGCGCGCCTCCGCCGCGCGGATGATGTTCGTCGCCACCCGGGCATAAGCCTTGCACACAGCCACCCGCATGGCCTCGGGCACGGCCCAGAGCTCCGCCATGGTAAGGGACTGCACGTCGTCGAACGCCGTGACCGCGAGCATGAGCCGGTCGGCGTCGAGACATCCGTCGCCGCCGGCGCACAGCTTTTCCGCGATGAGGAAGACGCGGGTGTCCGGCCCCCCCGCCGGAAGGCGCATACCGCCGTCGAGGTACGCCTGACGCGCGCACGCCTCCATGACCCGCGCCGACTCGGAAAGCCGGATGAGGGGCTCGCTGTCGGTGCGCGCCCCCAGTTCGGCGGCGCGCACGGAAACGCGGCCCATGAACTCCCGCGTCTCGCGCCGGATGGTGAGCTCCTTCATGCCGTCCGTCGTCAATTCCGCGGCCAGCGCGCCCATGTTCCGCCGAAGCGCCCGCTCGTCATAATCCCCTACAAATGCCATAACGCACCCCCGGTAAACAGATACCAAGAGTATGCGCAGGTTTTGGGAGATCAATCCAATGAAAAGGCCCGCCGGATGGGCGGGCGGGATGAATCTGGGGGCCTATGGTTTTCGCAGCCGAACGACAATGATGATGGGTATTTTTTCGCCCTGAAGTGGCACTTCATGAAATCCGTCTACGACGAAGCCCGCGGCGAAGGCCGCCCGGAATATGTCCTCCAGGGAGCGGTGATAGTAGTTTTGAAGCGTCGGCTGACCGGGTATGGCCTCTCCCCTGTGGACACAGGATGTGAAGTAATCCTCGTTGGGATACGTAAAGGAGGGATGATGCGTCGAAAAGACAAAGGTGCCGCCCGGGGCCAGCATTTCATGGACTGCCCCCATGAGCGGAGCAATTTCGGAAATATCCATCAGCGCCATATTGGCGACCGCTTTGTTGAACGGTCTTTCGTGTCTCAACTTCAGCAATTCGCCGCCATCTGTGGCGTCGCAGACGCGGAAGTCGATGTTGTCGAGGTAATCGGCGCGGCGTTTTTTCGCAAGAGCGATCATTTTAGTGCTGTAATCGAACGCGACGACATCCGCTCCCTTTTCCGCCAGACGCTTTGAGAAGTTGCCGTTTCCGCAGGCGACGTCCAGCACCAAATCATTCGGCCGCACCTCGAGCAACTCTTCCGTAAACGGCCTGACGATCTTCCGGTGAAAGCCGTTTGATTCGTCACCCATCACCTCGTCCCAGAATGCCGCGTTGGCCTCCCATGCGGCCAGGCCGTTATCCCTCTCCATCGATTTGCCCCCCTTTTCTGCGCGGTCAGACGCGCCTTCCATTCCGTCACCTCGCGCCCATTTCCATCTCCCGTATCCTCTCGTAATAAAACTCATTAACCGGTACGGGTACCCCGTGTTTGGCGGCGAGGCGGATGACCGTTCCGGCGAACAGCTCCACCTCCGACTTCCGGCCCGCCAGCGCGTCCTGACGCATGGAGGGATAGCCATCCGGCTTCAGCGTGCGCAGGATGCCGAGATAGCGCTCGATATCGTCCTCCGTCAAACGGACGTTTTCCTTTTGCGCGACCGCGACGACCTCGCGCATGGCGCCCAACATGGTCTCGAAGATTTCCTTTGTGTTCAGCGCGCCCGCGTAGGTCGTTTCGTAGACCATGCACGTCTGGTTGATCCCCACGTTGAGGAGAAATTTCCCCCACAGGGCGCACCGGATGTCCGGCTCCAGCGAATACGGCATGTCGACCGCGTCGAAAAAACGCGCCAGCGCCTCCAGCGCGGGCCTTTGCGCCTCGCGCAGAATGCCGATTTGCAGCTTTCCCTTGTTCTTGTACACAAGGTCCGTGCCGTCGCGCATGGCGTCCATGCCGATGGCGACGCAGTGAACAAGATTTTCATCCCCGAACCGCGCGGCGATGATCTCCTCGCTGCTGATTCCGTTCAGGACGGAGAGGACGACGGTCTTTTCACCCACCAGATTGGCCATCACGTCCAGGGCGGAGGAAAGGCCGTTGTATTTCGTGGCGACAAGCACCAGATCCACCGGCGCCGCCGCCCCGCCGTCCGCCAACGCAAAATTCTGCCGCACGCCGTTGACGGTGTAAATATCGTCCTTATGCTCGCGGTGGCGCGCCGCATCCATGACGAACCGGACCGCGCCTTTCCCCATCCTGCTTTGAATATGCTCCCCGTACATCAACCCCAGGGCGCCCATGCCCACGATGGCTACGTTTTGAATTTCCATTTGTCGCTCCGTCATTTTATTGTCAGCAGCGCACGGCCTTGCGCTTGAAGCCAAGCTGCCCCTTTGCCTCCATCCTTCGAATCGCATCCGCAGCCACCGAAAGCGCGGGATTTCCCGCGGCGACCGCGAGGGCCTCGCCGTGCAGAGGCAGATAGGAAACGCCCACGGCGGTCACAAAATTGTTCATGGCCAACCGCACCTGATCAGCCTCGCCATGGACGGTGCGCGCGACCGTTTCCAGCATGGACGCAATCTTTTCCCGGTCAAAGGCGGCGTCGGGCCGCCAACCCAGGAGCCACTCGTAGCACGCCCAACCCGCCGACCTGCGCAACTCCTCGCCATCCCCGATCCAGCGATCAGCGACGGCCTGCGCGCAGTCCGCCTCGGCCAACGTCACCGCAACCACGAAGTCGGAGAGCATGGGAAAATAGGCGGACTGTATCCAGCGGTCAAAATCCGCCTCCGTCATCGCCTGCGGGTCCGCGATCATGCCCGCGAAATACATGGCGTCATAGTTGCCGGTGGCATAAAGTGCCTCCGCCAGCGCCTGATCCTTTTTGATTTTCCGAAACAAGGGCTTCATCGCGCCCGTCGCCACGCCAAAGAGCGGTTCGCGCGCGCCGCGTCCCGCATACCTCTTTTTCAGATTCTCCTTGCCGAGGGCCTCCAGTTCAAGCATGACCTCGTCAAACGTCACAGCCGCCACTCCCTTCCGACTCCTCTTATCGTATCGGATGCGCCATCATCTGTCAATCCTCGTACGATAAAATCGGCGG
>JAEYRW010000190.1 GCA_023435435.1 Bacillota bacterium
CTCTTCCTCTTCTTCTTCGTGCTTGGCGCTCTCGATGATCTTCTTGGCGTCGGCGGCGGGCACTTCCTCATACCGCTCGAACTTCATCTCAAAGCTGCCGCGCGCCTGGGTCATGGAGCGCAGGTCGGTGGCGTACTTGAACATTTCGCCCAGGGGAACCTCGGCGGAGACGCACTGCTGGCCGTCCACCTGATCCATGCCCATGATGCGGCCGCGGCGCTTGTTCATGTCGCCGATGATGTCGCCCATGTACTCGTCGGGCACATACACCTTGACGGAATAGATGGGCTCGAGGAGCACGGGATTGGCGGTGCTGAGCTGCTTGAAGGCGAGGCGGGCAGCCGTCTTGAACGCCATTTCGGAGGAATCGACGGGATGGTATCCGCCGTCATAGAGCTGCGCGGTCAGGCTCACAACGGGGTAGCCCGCCAGCACGCCGCGCACGATGTTTTCGCGCAGGCCCTTTTCCACCGCGGGGATGAAGTTGCGGGGGACGGTGCCGCCAACGACCGCGTCCTCAAAGTGGAACTCGATGTCGTTGGGATCGTCGTTGGGACGGAACTTGATTTTGACGTCCCCAAACTGGCCGTGGCCGCCGGTCTGCTTCTTGTGGCGTCCTTCGACGTCGATGGGCTTTTTGATGGACTCGCGGTAGGGGATCTTCGGGAACTGCAGAACGCATTCCGCGCCGAACTTCGACTGGAGCTTTTTGGCCACCACGTCGATATGCATCTCACCCAGGCCCGAAAGCACGGACTCGGTGGTTTCCACATTTTTGGTGATGGTGATGGTCGGGTCTTCCTCCATGAGGCGGGAGAGGCCCGAGAAGATCTTGTCCTCGTCGCCGGCCTTCTTGGCGTACACCGCCATGGAGATGCAGGGCGCCGGGAAATCGAGGTCCGGGAACTGGATGGGGCTCGCGGCGTCGGAAAGGGTGTTGCTGGTGGAGACGGACGCGAGCTTGGCCAGCGCGCAGATGTCGCCCGCGACGACCTTGTCGGTGGGGGTCTGCTTCTTGCCGCGCTGGATATAGATGGTGCCGGGCTTCTCGGTCTTGTCGGCGTTGGCGTTGTAAAGCGCCGTCGCGGAGGTGAGCACGCCGGAGGTGACCTTGAGAAGCGAGAGCTTTCCGACGAAGGGATCGGCAAGCGTCTTGAACACGCGCGCGGAGAAGGGCTGGTCGTCCGCGCAGACGCGGGTTTCTTCCTTCTCGGTGCGGGGGTTCGTGCCCGTGAGCTTCACGCCCGCCGGGGACGGCATGAGGTCGATGACGTTGTCGAGAAGCTTCGCGATGCCCACGCGGGTGATGGCCGAGCAGCACACCACGGGAACCACGGTGCCATCGCCGATGCCCTTGCGCAGGCCGCGGATGGTGTCTTCGGCGGAGAGTTCCATCTCCTCGAAGAACTTCTCCATGAGCTCCTCGTCGGCGCCGGCGGCCGCTTCCATAATGGCCTCGCGCGCGGAATCCACCTCGGCCTGAAGGGACGCGGGGATGTCGATCTCCTTGTAACCCTTGCCCTCGCCCACGAAGGCCTTGTTCTCGAGCACGCACACAACGCCGACAAACTTGCCGTTTTCGACGATGGGCACCTCGATGGGCGCGATGTGGGCGCCGTATTTGTCCTTGACGGACGCGAGCGTCTTTTCGAAGTTGGCGTTCTCGCGGTCCATCTGGTTGATGACGATCATTTTGGATGTGCCCGTCTTTTCGCACATCACCCAGGCCTTCTCCGCGCCGACGGTGAGTCCGGAAACGGCGCCCACCGCGATGAGGGCACCCTCACACACGGCCATGGGGCCGACCATCTCGCCTGCGAAATCGAAGTAGCCGGGGATATCGATGAAATTGATCTTTGTCTCCTTCCACTCCAGCGGCGCCATGGCGGCACTGATGGAAATCTGACGTCTGATCTCCTCCGGCTCGCAGTCGGTGGTGGTCGATCCGTCCTCGACGCGTCCCTGGCGGTCGATCGCCCCCGCGTAATACAGCAGGGACTCGACCAGCGTCGTCTTGCCATCGCTTCCGTGGCCGACGACTGCGACGTTGCGGATGTTTGAGGCCTTGTAATCCTTCATTGCGATACTCCCCCTGATTTATGATGCCGCGCGTACGTCCACCGCGGGCCTCGATTTTACGCATAAAAATCGCAGTCCCTCCGGACAAACAACTGCGGAGTGCGCCACCTGCACGCTTTCAAATCCATTTAAAAGCGTGGTCGCGCAGTGACTTGGTTTTCCGGCAGAAAACCAGCCTCTACACGCGAAGATGAATACATTTTAACAGAAAAGCTCATATTTGAAAAGCCCCCTCGGCAGGATTTTTGCGCGCCGCGATGAATAAATCATACAGAACACGAAATTTTGCCGGTGTGAACACGTTGAAATGCACAAATTACTGATCTTTTTTTTGACGGTGGCGCTTGGATTGTTGCCTCTTTCCGCATCGGGAGAGACACACACGCGCGCGGAGGTCCGTCAGCTCTACGCCCAGCTCGTTGCGCGCGGGGGCGCTTCGCCTTATCTCGAAAAGCCCGACATCGACCCGCCCTACGGCGCGGGATCGCTGACGGACGAAGCCCTGCAGGCGGCGCTTAACTGCGTCAACTTCCTGCGCCGCGTCGCCTACGTTGAGAACGACGTGAGGCTTTCAGACCTTTACACGCTCAGGGCTCAGTACGCGGCGGCGCTGCTGGCCATCAACGACGAGCTGTCGCACGACGCGGCCATCGCCCCGGGCATGAGCCTCGATTTTTACGAGACCGCCCACGCGGGTACCGCGTCCTCGAACATCGCTTCTATCAACTGGATGACCAACGACATTCTCGTCAAGGCCGTGGAATACTTCGTGCGGGACGACGGCACGGACAACCTTGCGGTGCTGGGCCACAGGCGCTGGCTTTTGAACCCCAATATGGGCGAGACGGGCTTTGGGCTGGCCAACGCGGCGAGCGGAATCACCTACGCGGCCATGTACGCCCACGACCTGACGGGGCACCCCGCCGATTGGGACTACGTCGCGTGGCCGTCCCGGGGCGCGTTTCCGGCGGAGCTGATGGCGGACGGCATTGCCTGGTCCGTGACGCTTAATCCCCTCGTTTATGACGCGGAAAAATCCGATCTTCGCGTTACCATGTCGGAGAAAACCGCAGGACAGGCGAACTTTACTTACTTTACGCTCAGTCTTGAAAATTACGGCGCCGGCCCCTGCGTAATCTTTGTGCCGGACCTTGCCGCCATGGGTGTCGAGCAATATCAGCAGAACCAGGTCTGGCAGGTGGAAATCAGCGGGCTCAAGACCGTGGGCGGGGAAGACGCGGCCATCTCCTACGAGGTGGACATGATCGCTCTGACGCCCATGGACCCTTCCAACGTTGAGATGGACCGGGAGGAAGTGACCCTCGCGCCGGGCGAAGCGGCGCGGCTGTCCGCCTCGGTGGTGCCCGCGTGGGCGGACGATCTGACGGTCAGCTGGACCTCGTCGGACGAGGCGGTGGCGACGGTGGACGAAAGCGGAAACGTGACGGCTGTGGCGGAAGGCGCTTGCAAAATCACGGCGGCGTCGGTCAACGGCAAGACGGCGTCCTGCGCGGTTTCGGTCGCGGGGAAACAATGAACGCCCGAAGGGCGTCTAAACGGACAGGAACGGAGGAATGAAAATGCGTAAATTTGCGGCGATTCTGATCTGCTTTGCGCTTCTTGTGCCGGCCGCGCTGGCAGAGGGCGTTGAAACAATGGTGGTGGATTACGGCGACGGCTCGATGCTCATCGCGGCGGACGGCACGAAGCTGACCCAGGTGGGCGATTACGATTTCATCTATCGCGTGTCGGACAGCGACTGCCCCGCCGACCGCGTGCTCTACTACGCCACCTCGGACGCCGGCGTGGCCCTTGACGAATCCGATTCGGACGGTGAGGTCGAGGATTGGCCCACCGAGGAGGGCGAGCTGGACGAGGGCGACGAGGTTCTCGACATGCCCCTCGACCAGACGGAGCAGCCGGACGAGGAGCTCAGCATCGGCGACATCGTCGATTCAGACTACGACATGGGCGACTTTGACGGCCCCTTTGAGACGAGCTGTGCGCTCATGGACGCCCAGGGCAACCTGCTCACCGATTTTGCCTACACCATGTTTACGCATGACGTGACAAACGCCGTGGTAATCGGTTACCGCACCGACGGCTTCGTTTCCGCGCTGGACGAAAAGGGCAACGTGCTCCTTGAGGGCGAATACGCGGCGATTGTTTCGGACACGCAGGGCGGCTATTTCGCCACAAAGCCCGATCTCACCATGACCGACGAGTACGGCGACTTCTATTATAAATCCGCCCTCGTGCACGTTCGCGCGGACGGGACCGAGGAGGATACCGGCATCATTACGGGGACCTATGACCTTGCGGGTTTCTCGTCCGGCCTCATGTGCGTTTCGAGCTTCCCGGATCTGGGCACTTTCGGCGAGGACGGCGCGGAGGACGACGGCGAGGAAATGAGCTATCTCTTCGTCGATCCCGACGGGAACGACGCCTTCGGCCAGGTCTATACCGGCGCGTACAACTTCTCCGGCAATTACGCGGACGTCACGGACGCCGATTACAACGAGCGGCTCATCGACAAGACAGGTGCGTTCGTCACCGACAAGGCTTACAGCTGGTTTGACTTCGGCGCGGAGGGGGATGGCATGCCCATTGTCGCAAACCTCGTGGACGGCGGCTTCGACCTGCTCTCCAAGGACGACCTGAGCGTGATCAAGTCCTTTGAGGCGCCCGAGGCGGACGCGACCTACTACGCGTATCAGTCGGGTGACCACCTGATCTTCGTCTTTTCGGATGAAAACATGTCCATCATCGATGCCTCCGGTGAAGTGATCTATGAGGGCGCGACCAGCGTGGACGCGTACACCTACTACAATTACACGGATTCCCAGCCGGGCCGCATCCTCGTTTCCGAGGGCGACTGGCCGGAGGAGAAATGCCGCCTGATGGACCTCTCGGGCAACGCCACCAGCGGCGACTACCAGGAAATCACGGCGCTTACGTGGGCGGGCGGCGCGGGCCGCTATCAGGTCGCCTCCTATAATGTGGTCGATTCGGACGACGGCAAGGACGTGGACTATGACAGCTACCGCTACGGCGTCATCGATCAGGACGGCAACACCATCCTCGAGATGAAGTATACCGAGATGACCTACCTCAACCCCGACCGCTACTGGGTCTCCGACGGCAGCGTCTACCAGCTTGTGGACGCAAACGGCAACGTCGTCTTCGAGATGAGCGCCGCCCAGTGATCATTTACAAAAAGCTCGTGCGCGACCGGATTCCGGAAATCATCCGAAAGAGGGGCGCCCGCTGCGAGACGCGGACATTGACGGAGACCGAATACGGCGCGGCGCTGCGGACGAAGCTCACCGAGGAGGTTTCGGAATACCTCGAGAGCGGCGAACTGTCGGAGTTGGCGGATATCTATGAAGTGATCCGCGCGCTTACGAAGCTCAGCGGACACGACGGCGCGGCGCTGGAGGCCGCGCGGACGGAAAAGGAGCGCGAGCGCGGTGCGTTCGCGGAAAGAATCTTTCTGGTTTCCGTTTCGGAACCGGACGAGAAAAACAGTTGAATACTT
>JAEYRW010000001.1 GCA_023435435.1 Bacillota bacterium
CGAACCGGTGACCGCAATCCGGGAGGCCAAGGCGCTGGACAGGCGGAAGCTGGGAATTTGAGACACATTCAACCGCCTGATCGGCGCGCTACGCCCCCGAACCGGTGACCGCGATCCGGGCGCTCAAGGCGCTGGACAGGCGGAAGCTGGGAATTTGAGACACATTCAACCGCCTGGTCGGCGCGCTACGCCCCCGAACCGGTGACCGCAATCCGGGCGGTCAAGGCGCTGGGCAGGCGGAAGCTGGGGATTAGAGATTGGAGGGATGGATTTGATCGTGAGACCGGCGTCCCCATGGGCGGGCGGGATTCCCCCCGCAAGGATGCTGATGAGCCTGGTTGCGGAGCACGCGGCGACGCTTCCGCGGCTTCACAGGCTCAGGGATTATTACGAGGGGCGGCACGCCATCCGGGACAGGCGGCGCATGAGCGGGCTTCCCAACAACAGTCTGGTGCACGCGTTTCCGTGCTATATCTGCACCATGACGGCGGGCTATCTCATCGGCAGCCCCGTGCGCTACGGCGCGCAGGGGCAGGAGGCGGGACTGGCGGCCATCGCGGACGCGTTTTCCCGCTGCGCCATGGACGCGGTGGACGCGGAGCTGGCCCGGGACGCGGCGGTGTACGGAAAGGGTGTGGAACTTTTGTTCCTCGACGGCGCGGGGCGGCCCCGCAGCGCGGCGGTGAAGCCCACCCAGGCCTTCGTCGTCTACACCGACGACGTGGAGACCGCGCCCCTCTTGGGCGTGCGCGGCACGCCGGTTCTTACCCCGGACGGGACGGCGGACGGCTGGCGGTTCGATGTGTACACCCGGGAGACGGTGCTCCGCTATCGCATGAAGGAGCCGTGCGAGGAGGGGTTTGCCGCGCCGGTCTCGGCTGCCCGGCACTTTTTCGGCGGAGTACCCATGGTGGAATTCTGGAACGGCGACGACGAGAAGGGCGATTTTGAAAACGCCATCTCGCTCATCGACGCGTACGATTTCCTGCAATCCGACCGGATGAACGACAAGCAGCAGTTCGTGGACGCGCTGCTCGTGCTTTACGGCTGCACGCTGGAAACCGACGCTGACGGCAGGACGCCGGGCAGGCAGCTCCGCGAGGACAAGGCCATCGCGCTGCCGGACGGGGACGCCCGGGCGGAGTTTTTGTGCAAGCAGCTCAACGAGGCGGACACGGAAGTGCTCAAGGCCGCCATCAACGCGGACATCCACAAGATGTGCATGGTGCCGGACATGACCGATGTCAACTTCGCGGGCAACAGCTCGGGGGTGGCCATGCGCTACAAGCTGCTCGGCCTCGAACAGCTCACGCGCATCAAGGAGCGCTGGTTCCGGGAAGGACTGCGCGAGCGGGTGCGGCTGTACGGGCGGTATCTTTCGATGCTCGGCGCGCCGGAGATCGACCCGGAAAAGGTGGAATTCCAGTTTACCCGGGCGCTCCCGGTGAACGAGCTGGAGGTGGCCCAGACGGCAAGCGAGCTGAGAGGCCTGGTAAGCGACGAAAAGCTCGAAAAGCGCGTTGAGGCGGCCATCGGGCTGTAAGGAGGAATTTCAGTGGAAGAGGAAAGGAGCCTGGACGAGTTGATCGCTCAGGCGGTGGACGCGGCCCGGGAGAAGTGGGAAAAGGACGTCAAGGCGCGCGTCGATGCGGCGCGGGCCGAGGGCGAACGGGCGGCGGGCATGAGCTACGAGGAAAAGCTGGCGGCCCGGGAAAAGGAGCTGCGCGGGCGCGAGCGGGAGCTATCCCGCCGGGAGCTTCGGGCCACGGCAGCCCGGACGCTGAGCGAAAAGGGACTCCCGGGCGAACTGGCGGACGCCGTCAACTGCGACGACCCCGCGGCCTACGAGGCGAGCTTCCAGAAGGCCGAGGCGGCGTTCCGCGCGGCGGTCCAAACGGGCATCGCCCAGCGGCTGGGCGGCGCGGCCCCGGCGTTGGGGATCGACATGTCGGACCCTTCCAAGCTCAGCGACGACCAGTACTACGCGGGCAAATTCCGGAAATAAGCTTTCCGCGCGGGCGGAACGAATAAACGCAGGAGGTATTCATGGCGAACACATTTGTCACCCTTCAGGAGATCGCGCGGCAGGCGCTGCCGCGGCTGAGCGAGAATCTGGTGTTTCCCTCGCTCATCCACAGGGACTTTTCCGAGGACTTCCACGGCGTGGGCGACACGGTGCGCGTGCGCAAGCCCGTGGTGTATCAGGCGGGCGAATTTGACGAAGAGGCGGGCGTCACCTATCAGGACATCGTCGAGGATGCCGTCGAGGTAACGCTGTCCCACATCGCCACGGTGGACGCCCGGGCGTCGGCCATCGAGGCGGCCACGTCCATCGACGACCTCAACCGCGTGTTCGTGGAACCCGCGGCCCAGGCCATCGCCGAAAAGATCAATTCCGACGGGCTTCAGCTCTACCGGGATGTCCATCAGTTCGTGGGGACGGCGGGTGTGACGCCTTCTTCCCTCACCGCCATCGCCGACGCGCGCAAGGCGCTCAACCTCGCCAAAGCCCCGAACGCGGGCCGCTGCGCGGTGTGGGACGTGGATGCGGACGCTGCGCTGACCTCCCTGGACGCACTGGTGAACGCCGAGAAGGCGGGCTCCACCCAGGCCCTGCGGGACGGTGCCATCGGCCGCGTGTACGGCATCGACAACTACATGTCCCAGGGCGTGCATGCGCACGCGAGCGCCATCACCGCCAAGACCGCGGTCAAGGTAAGCGGCGCGGTGCCGGCGGGCGCGACCAGCCTCGACATCGACGGAACCGCCCTCGCGGGTAAACTCGTCCCGGGCGACATCCTCGCGATCGGCACGGCGCGCCACGTGGTAACCGAGGAAAGCGCCGAGGCATCTTCCAACGCCATTTCCGGCGTGAAGGTCGCCCCGGCCATGGCGGCCACCGCAGACAACACGGACGTGACCATCGTATCCGCCCATATGGCGAACCTGGCGTTTCATCCCATGGCGTTCGCATACGTGACGCGCCCCCTCGCCAACCCCGACGGGCAGGGCGTCGAGAGCTACGTCACCAGCTTTAACGGGCTGTCCCTGCGCGTCACCCGGGGGTACGACCAGCAGTACAAGCGCAGCGTCTATTCCATGGACGTGCTCTACGGCTTCAAGACGGTGTACCCCGAGCTCGCCGTGCGTGTTCTGGGGTAAAAAAACGAACCGCTCCGGGGGCGGATCACCTCCCCCGGGGTGCGATGGGAGGCGGGTATGCTGGATAAATTGAGGCGGCGTCTGCCGGACGCGAGGGAGTCGGACGAGGCGCTGCTTGCGGATCTGATCGCGGACGCGGGACGGTTCATCTGCGCCTACACCCGGCGGGACGCGGTGCCGGAGGCGCTGGAGAGCGTGCAGATTCAGTTGGCGGCGGTGCTCTTCAACCGCATGGGCATGGAGGGCGAGACGCGCCACGACGAGGGCGGGCTGAGCCGGGAAGCCGCGCTGCTGCCCGAGGACATCGCCTGCCAGCTTCGCCCCTGGCGGCTGGCGCGGGCGGTGTCGCGATGAGACAGCATTGGCGGACGGGAACGGACGTCCTCATTTGGCCGAGGCAGACGGTCCCCGGCGCGCTGGGCGGATGCGCTGAGGGTTTCTCTTCCGAGGGGATCGCGGCCCGGGCGAGCGTATCCTATGTGACCAATTCCCTCAACGGGAACCTGAACGCCCTCGCCGCCGCGTCCTACGGCTTGCGCGCCGCTCAGGCCATCCGGCTCAGGTTCATGGGGGCCGCGGCGCTGGCGGCGGGAGACGGGGTGTCCCTCCCCGGCGAGGACGGGCCTGCGTGGCGGTGCGTGGAAGTGGACAGGTATCCTCTGGTCACCGTGGCGCGGCTCGAGAGGATCGCGCAATGAGAAATCTCCTGCCGGGACTCAGGGAGACGCTGGCGGCGGAGCTTCTTCTGATCGCCTGCGAGACCATGGACACCGCCCGGGACATGGCCCCCGAGGGCGCGCCGCCCCGGGACGAGCCGCGCTTGAAGGACAGCTTTTCCGTGGAGGCGGAGGGGCTTGGGGCGCGGGTGACGGTTGCGAATCCGCACGCGGCATACGTCGAGTTTGGGACGGGGCGGCGCGGCGCGGATTCCCCGTCCCCGCCCAAGGCACCCGACGGGGGCGGCTACGATCCGGATTGGCCGGGCATGGCGGCGCAGCCGTATCTGTACCCGGCGGCACAAATGGCGCGAACAGGATTTTCGAGGCGCATGGCAGAGGCGGCAAGGAGGGGATTTCATTGATTACGCTGGCGGACCGGGTGCGGACTCTTCTCACGGGCGCGGCGGGTGCGGTGTTCTACTTCTATCCCGCGTCGTGGGTGACGCTTCCCTGCGCGGCCTGGCGAGAGAGCGGAAACCGGGAGCTTCGGCAGGCGGACGGCCGGGAGCATCTGGCGGAGCTGACCTACCAGGTGGACGTATGGGCCAAGACGGTTGAGGAATGCCGGACCGTGGCGGACGAAATCGACCGGCGCATGGCGGGCGCGCGGTTCAGGCGCGCGTACGCGGCGGACCTGTTCGAGGCGGGCACACGGCTGTATCACAGGGCGCTGCGCTACCGGGCCGTGGCGGATGGCGCCGGGAACATTTACCAATGAGGAGGGAAAGGCATGGCGGTGGGGTCATACGGGACGGTTCTGAAGTTCACGCCCTCGGGCGGATCGCAGGTGGTGGTCGGGAAGCTCTCGTCCATCGGTGAAATCGCGCCGGAGGCGGAGGAGCTGGACGTGACGACGCTGGACGCGGCGGACGGCTGGCGGGCGTACATACAGGGCTACAAGGACGCGGGCACTCTCGCGGTGGAGGGCTTTCACGACAAAAACGACGCGGGTCAGGCGGCGCTCATCGCGGCGTACCGCACGGGAGCGGCGGGGGCGTTCACCGTCGAATTCCCCGACGGCGCGACGGCCGGCTTCTCGGCCTTCGTCAAGAGCTACACGCTGGGCGCGGCGGAGGTGGACGGCGCTGTGGGATTCGCGGCGGAAATGCGGATCACGGGCGCGGTCACCTACGCTTCAAATTAAGGAGGGCGCATGGAGACGAGGCGGGAAATCGGCGGCAGGGAGCTCAGGCTCAAATATACGTTCAACAGCATCTGCGCGGTGGAGGAGCGGGCCGGAATGCCCCTCGACCGGTTCATGACGAAGGTCTACAATCCGGTACGGCTGCTCTTCTGGGGCGCGCTCATCGAGCTTCAGCCGGAGACGACGCTTTCCGAGGCGGGAAACATCATTGGCGCGCATGTCCGAGCCGGGGGGACGCTGGACGAGGTGGCAGAGCTGTGCGCGGAGGCCCTCGAAGCGGCGGGCTTTTTCCGGCGCGGGGAGGAATGACAGCCTCCTTTGCTGCCGGACCGCGCTTTCTGCGCGAAACGTGCGGGGAGATCCGGGAAAAGGCCGTTTTGCAGGGCATTTGCGGGCCCGCGGAATTCTGGCGCCTGTCGCCGGACGAGCTCCGGCTCCGGTTCGACGCGGCACGGGAGGCCGAGGCACGCAAGCTGCGGCTTCTGGACACGCTTTCGTGGCTCATGGGACAATACGTGGCGGTGGCGCTCAACGCGCCGCGCCGCTACCCCCCGCGCCCCAACCGCGTCCGCGCGCGGGCGGTCACGGACGAGGAAATGAAGCGCGTTCTGCGGACGATGGCCGCGCGGGGCGGCCCATGACGGACGCGCGCGGGCGGATCAATAGCCCTTTGGGCGGCAAATGCAATGAAAGGGAGGCGAATGTATGGGTTCGGTGATCGACACGCTGGCGGTGGCGTTCACAGCGGACGTAGGCCCGCTGGCAGCGCGGCTTTCCGAAATCGACGGAATGCTGCGCGGTGTGGGGACTTTTTCCCAGGCGGCGGACGCGAGCCTGCGTTCCATGGCGGGGGCGCTGGACTTTTCCATGGGCTCTCTCAAAACCGGGGCCTACGCGGCGGGTGCCGCCGTGGGAACGCGCTTCGCGGATGGTCTGCGCGGCAAGCGGGGCGCCGTGGACGCCGCGGTCAAATATCTTACCGCTTCGGCGCTTGCCGCGCTCGACAGGCTGCTGGGGTTGGGAACCGCGACGGCCGGCGGCGCGGGATCGGGGGCGACCGCAGCCGTGTCGGCCGCGCGCTTTGACGAAAAGACCCTCGCGGGCGGGACGGGCGCCCTTTCCGGCGAAAATGCGGTTCAGAACATCACGATCCCCATTTCGGTGGACGGGATCAAGCTGGGCGAGGCGTGCGTGAAGGGCCTCTCCCGCGTCTCCAAACTCACGGGACGCGGGATCATCGATATCTGAGGGAGGTGACGGCATGACGGTTCTCATGATCGGCGGCGCGGCAATGCCCGCGCCCAGCGGGCTTTCCGTCTCGGTGGCGGACATCGGCGACGACGCGGGACGCAACGTTCTGGGCGCGCGGGTGGTGGATCGGGTGGCGGTGAAGCGAACGGTGGAAATCGACTGGGCATACCTGACCTCCGCCCAACTGGCCGATCTGATGGCGGCGGTGGAGCCCGTCTTCTTTACCGCGCGCTATCCCGATCCCGCCTACGGCGGCGTGCGGGAAGCGACCTTCCGGGCCGCGGAAAAGCGCGCCCGGGTGTTCCGCGCGGACGGAGCCGCGCCCGCCTGGGCAGAGGTTTCTATGAAGTGGGAGGAAAAATAGGATGACGGACTTTTCGCGGGCGATGCGCCAGGAGGCGCGGACGCTGGCGCTCCGGGGAACGGTGACGTACCCGGGCGGGGGCATCCATGCGTTTACCGGAAGCGACGTCGCGTCCTTCTCCATTTCCGAAGGAAACGAGGGCGGCATCCTGCCGGGAGACGTGCTCTCGGCGGGTTGTCAGATGATCCTCGACAACACAGGCGGGCGCTGGGAATCGGGCGGTGAATTGCGGGACGGCGCGCCGCTGGCGGGCGCTTCTTTCTCCCTTGAGCTGGGCGTCTTTGCGGACGGGGTTTTTCTCTATTCCCCCCTCGGAACGTTCGTGTGCGACGCGGTCAGCGCGGACGAGAACGGCGCGACGGTGGCCCTGACGCTTTACGACACCCTCTATTCGCGCACGGCGGTGGCGTTCGAGGATTCTCTGGGATATCCGCGCACCCTTTCCGAAATCTGGGCACAGCTCTGCGGACGGGCGGGCTACGCGTTTTCCGGAACCGTGCCGGGGGGAGACCGCATCGTCGACTGGCCGCCCGCCTGGGGCGAGATCAGCGTGCGCGGGGCCATGGGTTTTGTGGCGGCGGTGTGCGGCTGCTTTGTCCGGCTAAACCGCGCGGGCGAACTGAATCTCGTTCCGCTGGTCTCTTCAGAGGCGGCGACGCCCATTCCGCCGGAAACATACCTTTCCCGCAAGAAGCTCGACGCCTCGTTCGGGCCGGTGACCGCCATTAAAGTGACCACCGTCAACGACCGCGAGGAAGAGGACGCGGAACCCTATGACATTTCCATCGGACCGGAAGGCGCGACGGAGGAATGCGTTCTTCAGGTAACGGGAAACCCGCTGTTCGTGACGGGCGGGACCAACACCCACGCCCTGGCCGAGGGAATGTTTTCCGCGCTGGACGGGCTTTCCTTCACGGCGTGCCAGTTTGTCTGGCGGGGCGATCCGACGCTTCTGCCCGGCGCAAACCTCTCCGTCGTGGGCGTCGGGGGCGAAGTCACCCAATGCGCGCTTTCGCGGCAAACGTTGAAATTTGACGGCGGCTTTTCCGCCGAATGCGTTTCGGGCGCGCCGGATGTGGCGGTATCGGCAAAGGAACTCACCCCCGCGGGCGGCGTAAAGGCGGGACGGATCATCGGCGTCGTGCGCGGGGCAAACATCGCGGCGAGCGCCATCACCGCGTCGAAGATCGCCGCCGGCGCCGTTGAGGCGGACCGGATCGCCGCGGGGGCGATCACCGCCCAGAAGATCGCGGCGGGCGCGGTGACGGCGGGGGCCATCGACGCGGCGGCTGTCACCGCAATCAAGATCGCGGCGCAGGCAGTGGAGGCGGACAAGATCAAGGCGGGCGCCGTCGTCGCGGAGAAAATCGCGGCGAACGCGGTCACGGCGGAGAAAATCAGTGCGGGCGCGGTGGAGGCCGACAAGATCAAGGCCGGATCGGTCACCGCCGACAAGATCGCGGCGGGCGCGGTCACCGCCAGCACCATCGCGGCAAACACCATCACGGCAAGCAAGTGCGTCGCCGGAATGATCGCCGCCGGAACCGGGCTCATTGCCAACGGAGCGGTGGGAACCGCGCAGATCGCGGACGCGTCCATCACCGACGCCAAGATCGTGGGACTCACCGCCGGCAAGATCACGGCCGGCACCATCAATGGAAGCGAGATCAACGTCACAAATCTCAACGCCGACAACATCGTCGCGGGCACCATCAACGGGCAGCGCATTCCCGTGCTGGGGACGGAGAAGATTGCTGACGGCGCGGTTTCAGGCGTGAAGATTGTGAACGGCGCGGTCACCGCCACCAAGCTTGGCGACAGTGCGGTGACGGCGGACAAGATCGTCGCGGGCGCGGTGACGGCGGACAAGGTGGCGGCTTCGTCCATAACCACCAACAAGCTGGCGGCGGGCGCCGTGACTGCCGCGAAGATCGACGTCGCGGACCTGTTCGCGGCGGCCGCGACCATCAACGCAGTCAAAACCATGCAGGTGGCATCGCTTCTGAACGGCACGGTTCTGGAACTGAACGAAAGCCGCGCGGTTTTCCGGACGCCCGAATTCCTCGTCGAGATCCCCGGCGCGGAGGAGGGCGAGGAAAAGCTGCGCATCAACGAGGACGGCGCATTCATTCCGCAGCTGGAATCACCTGTCGCGGCCCCACGCCGCCCGGGCGGGATATTCAGGGTCGGGACATCAGCCGATGATTACGCCTCTCTGGACGACGCGTTTGCCGATCTGGACGGCGCGGTGCTGCTGGATGACGTATTCCTGCTGCTTTCGAGCGTGACCCATCCGGGCGGAACATTGCGCGGCGTGCGCGGGCGTTCGGTGACGATTTGCCCGCGGAATCTGATGTTTCTGGGCACGCGCTACCGCGTATTGGAGAACGGAACGAGTTTTGGCTACGCGAGCTCATCGGTAACGATTGCGGCTACGGTAGCCGGAACATACAGACTCATGCGCTTCCTGTGCGGCCGCGTGGGCGATTTGAACGTCGCGGGCCGCGATATGACGTTTCATTTTGACGCGGTATCTGTCACCGGCGCGGCGAGCCCGTACATGCAGGTCAGGCTTGTGGACGCGGACTACGCAAGCAACGCCGTGTCGCTGGCGGGGTCCTCCGCGCCCGGGGCTGACCATGTGTTTACCGTGCCGGAGGGCACGGATGCCAAGTACCTCGTTGTCGATCTCAATGTTTCGGGCGGCACGGCATGCGCGGTGGGCGACAGCGTGACATACAGCCACCCGCGCGTGAACATCGGCGGCGTCGATCTCGGCTGGCAGTATCCCGACAGCTATGATATCGCGGAATTTTCGGTGCGGGCGTGCGATCGTGTCAACTTCGCGCGGCTTGGGCTGCCCGCGGGCATGAAGGTGCGCGATTCCAATCTCGTGGTATACGACAGCGACCTATACGGCGCGATCGGCATAGATGCGGACATGTCGCGGGTGCTCATGCGGAGCAACTGGGGCAGCTGCACAAAGGCGGTACAGGCGAATTGTTCACAGGTAAAGGTAACCGGACCAGCACCGGGCGGAACTTACGAAGGCTGGCTGGTGGACACCACGGACGCGACCATTGCCGGGAGCGGCAGCGCGCCGACGGAGGTTACCCGGACGCTCACCGCCAACGTGACCGGTACTTACACGACGTATTGGTGGTCAAGCGACCGCTCCGTACGGCAAGGCTACACCCTCACCGGCGGGCGCATTCGCGGCGGCATGTGGTGGGACATGACCGCAATCCCTTCCGGCGCCACGGTCTCCGCCATGCAGCTGAGCCTGAAGCGAATCGCCGGGTACGGGAAAGGCGAAGCCGTGTCCGTCAAGGCATACGGAACCGGTTCCTCCGCGCGCAGCGGACAACCTGGCCTTACCTCGTCCGGGTATACGTTGGGCACGATTGGCGAGGGCGTGACCAAGACGTTCGACCTTCCCGCGGCGCTGGTGACCGGTCTCGCGGCCGGCACGTACAAGGGAATCGTGCTGTACGCGGACGACACAGGCGTGCTGTCCGGGAAAACCTATTCGACCAACTACGCGCGCTTTGGCGGAACAGACGGAACACCACCCAAGCTGGCGGTGACATATACGGCATAGGAGGCGGAACACATGGCAAGCGGCGTTTATTCGGCACTTAAGAACCTGGCGGCTTCGGGACAGTATGTGGAAGCCGAGCTCGTTGAGAAAATCGACGCGCTGTGGGCGGAGAGCAAGCTCACGGACGCGCAGAGAACGGAATTGACAGAGCTCGCCGGGACGTGCGCCGACCCCAATTTCAACCCCATGACCGAGGCTGAAAAGGCCCTCGACGAGCGGCTGTTCGCGCTGGAAGCGGCGATGCTTGACGTGGGCGAGGTGCTGGCGGGGCTGATGGCGGGAGGTGAGGCGTAATGACGCGTTTTTACATCGGGATGATCGGGCTTAGGCGCATTACCCTCGAACAGGTGCCGGCCTACTGGCGGGCGCAGGTGGAAGCGGCAATGGCCGCATGACGGAAAGGAGCGTTACATGGGCGATCTTTTAACGGGCGAAATGCTGGCGGACTGGGCGGAAGCGGCCCTCGCAGCCGGCGCGCGCTACTGGTACGGCACCTGCTGGTACAGGGCCACGGACGAACTGCTGGCGCGCAAGAAAAGGCAGTACCCGGCGCACTACACCCAGACGCGGATGGCCGCGTACGAAAGCCACGTGACGGCGGGCAGGATGGTGTGCGACTGCGTGGGCCTCATCAAGGGATTCTTTTGGACGGGGAACGGCGCGGGGGCGAACGTCTACCGGGCGAACAACTGTCCGGACACCTCCGCGGACGGAATGATCGGCCTCTGCGGGGAAACGGGCGCGATGGCGTCCCTCCCGGAAACGCGCGGCGCGGTGCTCTGGAAAAAGGGGCACATCGGCGTGTACGTGGGCGGGGGAATGGCCGTGGAGGCGCGCGGGTTCAGCTACGGCGTGGTGCGCACCAAGGAGGCCGGGCGCGGCTGGCAGAAGTGGGGCTATCTGCCCGACTCGATGCTCGCCTACGGCGGCCAGGCGGTCCCCGCCGAGCCCATGCTCCGGCGCGGGATGTGCGGGGACGCCGTCGAGCGCATGCAGGCGCTTCTCATCGCGTGGAACAAGGCGGCGCTGCCCCTCTGGGGGGCGGACGGCGACTTCGGCGCGGAAACGCGCAACTGGGTCATGCGGTTTCAAAAGGCGCGGAGCATCGAGATCGACGGGATCGTCGGGCCGGTCACCTGGGGCCGACTGAAGGGAGAAGCGTGAACGCATATCAGATGATCGGCGCCGCGGCGGCCATCGTGGCCATCCTGACGGCAATTCTGCGGGCGAGCGTCAAGCTGGACAAGCAGTTTCGCACGTTCGAGACGACAAAGATGCTCGCGGAGAAAAATGACGAGACCGGGAAACTGCTTCTGATGGCGTCCATCGCGATTCTCGACGGGCTCCGCCAGCAGGGCTGCAACGGCAAGGTAACCGAGATGCGCGAGAAGCTCATCCGGCACGCGGTGGAAAAATAGGAGGAATGAAAATGGAACTCAATTACACATGGGAAACACTGGGGACGACGGCGGGCTGCTCGGCGGCGGTGCTGCTTGTCACGCAGTACGTGAAGGACTACATGCCCGCGTGGCTGCCGACCCGGCTTCTGGTGCTCTTGCTGTCGGCGCTGTTCCTTTCGGGGGCGTGGCTGTTCTCGGACGGCGCGCACAGCCCTGGGGACGTGCCGCTCATCCTCGTCAACTCTTTCGTGGTGGCGCTGGCCGCCATGGGCGCGTACGAGACGGCGCTCAAAAAATAGGACGGGCCCCCGCGGAAAAGCGGGGGCTTTTTTGTGGCCGCGCACCGTAAACTGAAATTGATATTGAACGGGATTTTTATTGATGATATAATATGTGTATGTTCATCGAGGTTGGCAATAAAACGGCATACGTCCTCTGCGCGATCATGGGCTACCTGATCGGATGCTTCAACGCGGCCTACATTGTCGGCAGGCTCAACGGGCGCGACATCCGCAAGGCGGGCTCGCACAACGCGGGGGCGACAAACGCGCTCATCGTCATCGGACTGCGGGCAGGCCTCCTGGTTGCCATGTTCGACATTCTCAAGGCGGCGGCGGCGGTCTGGCTGGCCCGCGCGCTGTTTGCCCCGCTGGAATTCGCGGCGGAGCTCGCGGGCGCGTGCTGCATCTTCGGGCACGCGTACCCGTTCTGGATGGGCTTTCACGGGGGAAAGGGGTTCGCGTCGTTTCTTGGGCTGATCCTCGCCTCGTCGGGCTGGTTTGCGTTTTTCACCGCCGTGGGCGCCACGGCGGTCATCACTTTGGTGGGCGACAAGATCGCCGTGGCCACCATCGCCGTCATGGCCGCGTATCCCGTGGCGATGCACTTCATGGGCTTCAGCGGCGCGTCGGTGTTCGTGGTGGGGCTCGCGTCCATCGCCATGATCTTCCGGCACCGGGAGAACATCGCCCGGCTGCTGCGCGGCGAGGAGATGGGACTTCGGCAGTTCCGGGCGCGCAAGCGCGCGGGCGAGGTCGCGGTGGACGACAAATAAAACGATATTATTCGTATCTTCCGGCGTATGCCGCCTTCGCAAGTGCCGTCAGTTCGGCCACGAGGGCGGTTTTTTCGCGGGTATAGCCGTCGCGGTCGTGCTCGTAAGGCTTCCAAAGGGAAATCTTGCGCGCCTCGTATTTTTTCGCGGCGTCGGGATGGCCGTTCAGATAATCCCGGAAGTACAGCTCGTCGTGATCGCCGGTTCTGCGCGCGTGCAGGTGGAAGACGCGTTCCGCGAAACCGTCCGGCGTGTAGCCCCGGCTGAACGAGAGCCGGCCGGGGGATTCGGACATGAGGGAATAGCCCGCCGCGCGGAGGGATTCCTTGAGCGCCGCGGGTTCGTCCGTCTCGACGAGGATGTCGACGGTGGGCTTGGCCCAGATGGCGGGAACGGCCGTGGAACCGATGTGGCTCATCCGGACGATTTTCTCCATGGGCAGAAAACCGGCGAGCCGCAGCCGCTCCTCGCCATACCAGTCCGCCCAGGCGGGGTTGTGTTCCGTCAGAATGATGGGGAAAAGCTGCCAAAGCTCCTCCAGTGTCATCTCGGAAAGTTGTTTCCTCATTCGTCGTCCTCCAGATCGGGATCAAAGGGGCAGGCGGCGAGACAGCACCCGCAATCCTCGCATCCATCGTCCACGACGGGCGCGGGAAAGCCGAGCTCGTTTGTTTCAAACGAAATGTGCGCGCAAACGTCGCACGCGCCGCAGCCCGTGCACTGAAAAAGCTCCGTGATCTTCCGGATGTTCGCCATGGTTCTCTCCCCGGGGCGGGGAAGCTTTCGCAGCCCTTGCGCGCCTTCCCGCAATGTTCACTCGGCGGTGCGGGGCTTGGGCCTCCGCGCCGCCGACACAAAACAATGGCATTTCAACCCAGTATGGGATTCG
>JAEYRW010000060.1 GCA_023435435.1 Bacillota bacterium
TGTTCCGGGGCGGCCGTTTTCGGTGCGGGTGTCCGTTTATTGTGCGGCGGTCTGCCCTCCGGCAAGCGCCACCGCCACCCGGGCGGCCAGCGCGGCGTTGTTGTACACCAGCATGATGTTGGCGTCAAGGCTGTCGCCGCCGGTCAGGTCCTTGATCTTCGAAAGCAGAAATGGCGTCGTTTCCTTGCCCTTGACGCCCAATGCCTGCGCCTCGCGCACCGCCTCGTCGATGGCGCGGTTGATCCGGCCCGCATCCATGGAATACTGTTCAGGGATGGGGTTTGCCACAAGCATCCCGCCCGAAAGACCCATTTCGAGCTTCGCGGCGAACGCGCTTGCCAACTCCTCCGGCGTGTCGAGCCGGTAATCGACAGAGAACCCGGATGTCCGGGTGTAGAAGGCCGGCAGTTCCCCGGTTCCATAGCCGATGACGGGCACACCCTTTGTTTCCAGGTATTCGAGGGTCAGTCCCAGGTCGAGGATGGATTTCGCGCCCGCGCACACCACCATGACGGGGGTCCGCGCCAGCTCCTCCAGGTCGGCCGAGACGTCCATCGTGGTCTCCGCGCCCCGGTGGACGCCGCCGACACCCCCGGTGGCGAACACAGGGATGCCCGCCATGCCCGCGATGATCATGGTGGTGGCAACCGTGGTCGCGCCATCCATGCCCTTTGAAACGATGACCGGCAGATCGCGCCGGGACGCCTTTGCGACCGCGTGGCCCGCCTTGCCCAGCCGCTCGATCTCCGCCCGGGAGAGGCCGGCCTTGAGCCGTCCGCCGATCACCGCGATGGTGGCGGGAACCGCACCGTTCCCGCGCACAATTTCTTCGACGGCCAACGCCGTCTCGACGTTCTGGGGATAGGGCATGCCGTGGGAAATAATGGTGGATTCCAGCGCCACGACGGGGCGGCCCGCTTCGAGCGCCTCCCGCACCTCCGGCGCGACATCGAGATATTTGTTCATCAGGTTTTCCTTTCCAAAACACGAAAGAATCCTGCGTCATTATATCAAATGGCCCAGGCCATGTCAAAATCACGCTTGTGATTCGTGCGGAAGCTTGCTATAATCGGAACATTGAACGGATGGAGGAACCCTATGACCACCCTGCAAAAGCGGCTCTATACCGGCGTCCTTTTCGGCGCGATCTTCTTCATGTCGTCTTCCCACGCGCTGCGCGCGTCCCTTCTGACGAGCATGATCGACCACTACGGCCTCGCGAGCTCCCAGCAGGGGTTCCCAAGTTCCGTTGCGTCCCTCGGTTCCATGCTCGCCATGCTTCTGTCATTCGCGCTCATGGGCAGGGTCAAAAAGCCGACGCTTCTGCTCATTGCGGCGGCCCTTTCGACGCTTTTGCTCTTTCCGCAGTATCTTTTGCCCGGCTACGTCGCGTTCATCGCGCTGAACCTTCTGTTCGGCATCGCGCTGGGCATCATGGACACGCTGCTTTCCTCGTCCGTGGCGGACCTGCACACCGGGCGGCGCTCGGCAACCATGATGAGCGCACTGCACGCGTGCTACGGCGTCGGCGGCATCGCTTCTCCCATGGTTTACGGCGCGATCCTCAAAAGCGGCGCGCCGTGGAACAACGTGTATCTGGCGACCATGGCGCTGGGCGTAATCCTGCTTATTTATATGACGCCCGTGTCCCTGCGCCAGTCGGCGCTGCCCGCCAGCGCCGACATTCAGGCTTCGGGCCTCATCACCCGCGCCGGGCTGAAGGCGTTTTTGGGGGATCGCCGCCTCGCCGCGCTCACCGGGTTCGCGCTGTTTTTCGGGCTGTTCCTCGGCGGGATCAACACATGGATCATCCGCTTTGTCAACGTCACATACTCCGCGAAGCTGGGCGACCTCACGCTCTCCCTGGTGTATCTGGGCATCACCGCCGGACGGCTGGTGACGCCGCTGACCGGCATCGGACAGATGACCTATCTTAAGCTCATGGGCTTTGTGGCATGGGCGCTCCTTTCGGTCGCGCTGCTCATCGGCTCCGGCGGGGCGACGGTGGCGCTCATCTGCCTGGCGTTCTTCCTTTCCGGCTCCATGCTCCCCTTCGCCCTCAACGCGGCCTGCCAGCTCAACCGAAAAAATACGATGCTCGCCTCAACCATCCTGTTTTTCGCGCTGTACGTGGGACAGGCCGTCTGCGCACCCCTCATCGGGGCCGTCGAGGCCCGGGCGGGGCTGCCCCTCGCCATGGAAATCTGCTATCTCTTCGCCGCGGTCAGTTCCGCCTGCGCCCTCGTCGGTCTGAAAGGCCAGCGCGATGCTGCCTGAACTTCTCGCCCCGGCGGGCGACCTCAATACCGCGCGGGTCGCCTTCCGTTTCGGCGCGGACGCGGTGTACGTGGGCGGACCGCTTCTCCAGCTGCGGGCGCAGAGCGCCGGGGTTCCCCGGGAAGACATCGAAACCCTCGCCCGCGCGGCGCACGCGCTGAAAAAGCGCGTCTATGTGGCGGTCAACTCCTTCGCGTACGACGGGGAATTTGACGCCCTGCGCGGCTACGCGCAATTTCTCGCGGCTGCGGGCGTGGACGCGGCCATTGTCTCCGATCCCGGCGTCATGGCACTCTTTCACGAGGCCGCGCCGGCCCTTCCCATTCATGTGAGCACCCAGGCCAACTGCACCAATGCGGGGACTGCGCGGGTCTATTACGCACTTGGCGCGCGAAGGCTCGTCCCCGCGCGGGAGCTTTCCCTTTCCCAGCTCATCGAGCTCAAGAAAAATCTCCCCGCGGACATGGAAATCGAGGCGTTCGTTCACGGCGCCATGTGCATGGCGTACGCGGGGCGCTGCATGATGAGCGCGCACCTCACCGGCCGCAGCGCCAACCGGGGCCAATGCACCCAGCCCTGCCGCTGGAACTATGCGCTGGAAGAAGAAAAACGGCCCGGACAGTTCTTTCCCGTGGAGGAATCGGCGGGGCGCATGGCGATTCTGAGCGCGGACGACCTCTGTTGCCTGCCCTTTTTGGGCCAACTCGCGGGCGCGGGCATTTCCTCCTTCAAGATCGAGGGGCGGATGAAATCCGAATACTACGTCGCGACGGTGGTCAACGCCTACCGGCGGCGGCTGGACGATCCGGCGGGAGACCCCGCGCCCCTCATGCGGGAGCTGGAAAGCGTGAGCCACAGGCCGTATTCATCGGGCTTCTACTTCGGCGCGCCCGCGGACGGCGCTGGTGAATACGAGCAGGGCTGCGTCTATGCCGCGTACGTTTTGTCCGTCAATGGCACACGGGCGCGCATCGTCCTCAAAAACAAGTTCTCAGCGGGCGACTTTCTGGAAGCGGTCTCCCCCGCTGCCCTCGGCCTGCGCTTCGAGGCCAAAAATATCAAGGACGCGCAGGGCGACCCGGTTGGGGCTGCCGCGCGTCCCGACGAAGAGTATGAAATCGACTGTCCGGCACTTTTGCGCGCCGGAGACCTGATCAGAAGACGCCTTTCGGCAGACTGACGGCTCTCGTCAGCACTTCTCCTTTTCCGATCCGATGAAGATGGTCTCCCCGAACGAGAGCATCGCCTGGATGTTGTCCCGGATGGCATGGGGGAACAGGTTGCTCGTGGGGATGTCCTTGATGTTGACCCACGTAAGGCCGATCTGGAACCGGTCGTGCTCCGTGGGCGGCGCGGCCTCCCCGCTCAGGAGGCGGCAAAGAAAGATGAAGTAAATCTTGTGGCAAAGCTTGTCGTCGTCCTCGCCGGGGCGTTCGGAGATGCGCTCATAGATTCCCGAAAGCCGCATGGGTTTGACCTGATAGCCCGTTTCCTCAAGCAATTCCCGCGTCACGGCGTCGGTGAGGGTTTCGCCCGGATTCTGCCCGCCGCCGGGCAGCGCGTAGTATTCGCCGAACCGCGACGTGCAACGGTTGAGGAGGATTCTCCCCTCGTCGACGACGATGGCCTTGGCTGAGTTCCTGACAGGCATGGCAATGCCCTCCGCAAAAAAGTATTGTCGGTATTATACACTTTTCGGCGGCGCATTACAAGCGCACGGACGGTTTCTCATGGAAAACGCGCCGGTTTTGTTAACGATGATTAAGTATATGAGAAAATATCGCGTTTCGATTGAACGCAAGTGTGCATGTTGCTACAATAAATACGGTTTAAAGCGCGCGCGGGTTGTCCGATGCGCGAGAAGGAGGTTCCCATGGCTGTCGCTGTCATCATGCCCCGGCAAGGCAATACGGTGGAAAGCTGCATCATCACAAAGTGGAACAAGCGGAAGGGCGACAAGGTCGAGGTCGGGGACATTCTGTTCTCCTACGAGACCGACAAGGCCGCGTTTGACGAGGATGCCAAGGTCGCCGGCACTCTGATTGACGTCTTTTTCGAGGAGGGCGACGATGTGCCCTGCCTCCTGAACGTGTGCGTCATCGGCGCGCCCGGCGAAGCGACGGATGAATTCAGACCCGGCGGCGCGGCACCCGCGCCCGCGGCACCCGCCGTGGAAACGGCCCAAGTCCCCGCCCCCGCCGCGACGCCCGAGGCGGTGGAGCTCGCGGAGCCGGCGGTCATTTCCGGCGATCTCAAAATCTCCCCCCGTGCGAAGGCATTGGCAGAGGCGCGCGGCGCGGACCTTTCCTTTGCGGTTCCCACCGGCCCCGACGGCCGCGTCATCGCCCGCGACGTGCAGGCGCTCATCGACGCGGGCAAGCTCGTCTCCAAGGCCGCCGCCGCCGCGTATGCGGGCGGCGCCGTGGGCACCGGCCTCGGCGGGCGCGTGACCCTTTCCGATCTCGAAAAGAAGCCCGAAGCGGCGGCCTCCACCGCAGCGGCCGCGCCGGCCGCCGAGGTTGGCAAGCCCGTGGACGACGGATATACAGAGCCCATGACCAACATGCGCAAGGTCATCGCAAAGGCCATGATGGGTTCCCTCGCCTCCATGGCGCAGCTGACCCACAACCTTTCCTTCGACGCCACCGAGATCCAGAATCTGAGAAAGACGTTCAAGGAAAAGGGCGAGGCGCTCGGCATGAGCAAAATCACCCTCAACGACATCATCATGTACGCCGTGGTGCGCACCCTCAAGATGCCCGCCCACAAGGCGCTCAACGCAAACCTCATCGACGACGGCAAGACCATGAAATTTTTTGGCGGCGTGCATCTGGGCTTTGCGTGCGACACCGATCGCGGCCTCATGGTGCCCACCATTTTCAGCGCCGACAAGATGAGCCTCAAGGAGCTCTCCGACGCTACCAAGCAGCTTGCCAAGGAGGCCAAGGAGGGCAAGATCAGCCCCGACTACCTGCGCGGCGCGTCCTTCACCGTTTCGAACCTGGGTTCCCTGGGCATCGAGAGCTTCACCCCCGTCATCAACCCGCCCCAGACCGGCATTCTGGGCGTGTGCGCCATCACCACGCGGGTGAAGGAAGTCGCGGGCCAGTTGGTCGCGTATCCCGCGATGACCCTTTCCCTTACCTACGATCACAGGGCGATGGACGGCACACCGGCCTCGAAGTTCCTCGCGGACCTCAAGGTCAACCTCGAGAACTTCACGCTGCTTCTGGCGAAGGGATAAGGAGATACATCGAATGGCCATGTTTGATCTCATCGTGCTGGGCGGCGGCCCGGCGGGTTACCTGGGCGCGGAGCGCGCGGCCCACGCGGGGCTTAAAACCTGCATCATTGAAAAGCGCGCGCTGGGCGGCGTGTGCCTGAACGAGGGCTGCATTCCCTCCAAGGCGCTGCTCAACTCCGCGAAAATTTACGAGCACGCCAAGGAGGGCGCCAAGTACGGCGTCACGGCGGAAGCCGTCAAGCTCGACCAGAAGGCGGTCGTCACCCGGCGGGGCAAGGTCGTCCGGACCCTGGTGGCGGGCGTTGGCGCGAAAATGAAGGCGGCGGGCGTCACCGTCGTGAAGGAAGAGGGCGTGATTTCCGGGCGCGCGGACGGCTGCTACAAGGTCGTCGCGGGCGGCCAGGAATACACGGCGGCGAAGCTTCTCATCGCCACGGGTTCCTCGGCGCTCGTGCCGCCCATCCCCGGCGTGCGCGAGAACATCGGCGGCTTCGTGCTCACCAACCGCGAGGTGCTGGAGCTTCCCGAGGTGCCCAAGGATTTCGTCATCATCGGCGGCGGCGTCATCGGCCTTGAAATGGCCGCCTACTACTGCGTGGCGGGCGCGAAGGTGACTGTGGTGGAGATGCTCGACCACATCGCCGGCCCCACCGACCGCGAAATCTCCACCATGCTTCAGAAGGAATACGCCAAAAAGGGCGTGGACTTCAAGCTCAACACGAAGGTCGTCGCCGTGGAGCCGGGCAAGGTGCTCTGCGAGGCGGATGGAAAGACCCTCGAAATTCCCGCCGACAAGGTGCTTCTGTCCATCGGCCGGCGCGCCAATACGGCGAACATCGGCCTCGAGAGCATCGGCGTGGCGCTCAACCGGGGCGTCATCGCCGTGGACGAAACCATGAAGACCAACGTCGAGGGTGTGTACGCCGCGGGCGACTGCGTGGGCGGCATCATGCTGGCGCACACGGCCTACCGTGAGGCGGAAGTGGCCGTCAATACCATGCTGGGCAAAAAGGACAAAATGCGCTACGGCGCGAACCCCTCCGTCATCTACACCCACCCGGAGGTGGCCTCCTGCGGAATGACCGAGGAGGAAGCGCAGGCAAAGGGCCTCGACGTGGAAGTGAAAAAGCTCTCCATGCGCTACTCGGGCCGCTTCATCGCGGAGAACGAGGGCGAGGATGGCATCTGCAAAATCCTCGTGGACAAAAAGCACAGGAATGTCGTGGGCGTCCACATGCTGGGCAATTCCAGCTCCGAGGCCATCTGGGGCGCCGCGGCGGTCATCGAAAGCGAAATGCGCGTCAAGGACGTCAAGGAAATCATATTCCCCCACCCAACCGTCAGCGAGATGATCCGCGAGGTCATCTGGGAATTCAACGACTAAGGACTAACATAAGGGAGAGAAAATTATGTCCAAGCAGCTATTCGTCGATCCGAATGTCGCGCGCGCGCCGGGCAAAATCACGTTCACGGACATTCCGGTCAACACCTATCAGAAAAAGGTCAAGGACGAGGTCGGCAACTTCACCCCCGATCAGTTCAAGCACATCTACCGCGACATGCTGTTTCTGCGCGAGTTCGAGACCATGATCCAGGAGATCAAGACCACCTCCGAATACAAGGGCGTCGGCTACACCCATCCCGGCCCGGCCCACCTTGGCATCGGCCAGGAGGCGTCCGCCGTGGGCGAGGCGTTCGTGCTGGAGGTCGAGGACATGATCTTCGGCTCCCACAGGAGCCACTGCGACATTCTCGCCAAGGGCCTCTCCGCCATCGAGAAGCTGTCCGACGACGCGCTCATGAAGATCATGAAGGAATTCCTGGGCGGAAAGACGCTGGCGGTTGCCGAGACCGAGGCCCACGAAACCGTGAAGGACCTCGCCATCAACTTCCTGCTCTACGGCGCCATGGCGGAAATCTTCGCGCGCGAGACGGGCTTCAACCGCGGCCTGGGCGGCTCCATGCACACGTTCTTCACCCCCTTCGGCATCTATCCCAACAACGCCATCGTGGGCGGCAGCGGTACCATCGCCATGGGCGCGGCGCTCTACAAGCGCGTCAACCGCAAAAAGGGCATCGTGGTGGCCAACATTGGCGACGGCTCTCTGGGCCGCGGCCCGGTGCTCGAGGCGCTCAACATGTCCGGCATGGGCCAGATGACCGAGCTGTGGGACGACGACATGAAGGGCGGCCTGCCGGTCGTTTTCAACATCTTCAACAACATGTACGGCATGGGCGGCCAGACCGTGGGCGAGACCATGGGCTACGACATGCCCGCGCGGCTGGCGGCGGGCTTTAACCCCAACCAGATGAACACCGAGCGCATCGACGGTTGGAACCCGCTGGCCGTCATCGACGCTTATAAGCGCAAGAAGGCGCTGCTGGAAGAGGGCAAGGGCCCGTGCTTTCTGGACGTGGTTACCTACCGCATGTCCGGTCACAGCCCGTCCGATTCCTCCAGCTACCGCACCAAGGAGGAAATCGACGCCTGGTGGGCCCAGGACCCCATCGTCGAATTCCGCAAGCAGATGGTGGAGGCGGGCGTCGCCACCGAGGCGGACTGCGACACCATCAAGACCTATGTTGAAGACGCCATTCTGCGCAACTTCAAGCTCTCCATCGACGAGGCGCTCTCTCCCCGCATGAACCTCGAAAAGAACCCCGACGAGCTGGCGGACATGATGTTCACCAACGGCCACGTGGAATCCTTCGGCACCCAGAAGCCGGACGTTCTCATGCCCATGGAGGAGAACCCCCGCGTCACCGCCATCGCCCGCAAAGAGCGCTACGCCTTTGCGGCGGACGGCAAGCCCGTCTCCAAAAACAAGGTCTATCAGCTGCGCGACGGCCTGTTCGAGGCGATCATCGACCGCTTCTACAAGGATTCCTCCCTCGCCGCATGGGGCGAGGATGTGCGCGACTGGGGCGGCGCGTTCGCGGTGTACCGCGGGCTCACCGAGGCGCTTCCGTACCACAGGCTGTTCAACTCCCCCATCTCCGAATCCGCCATCGTGGGCGCGGCCGTCGGCTACGCCATGGCGGGCGGACGCGCGCTGGCCGAGCTCATGTACTGCGACTTCCTGGGCTGCGCGGGCGACGAGGTGTTCAACCAGATGGCCAAGTGGCAGGCGATGTCGGCCGACATCATCAAGATGCCCGTGGTTCTCAGGGTCTCCATCGGCTCCAAGTACGGCGCCCAGCATTCCCAGGACTGGACGGCGCTCACCGCGCACATCCCGGGCCTGAAGGTCGCCTTCCCCGCAACGCCCTATGACGCCAAGGGCCTCATGGCCACGGCGCTCTCCGGCACCGATCCTGTGGTGTTCTTCGAATCCCAGCGCATCTACGACGTGGGCGAACAGTTCCAAAAGGACGGCGTCCCGGCGGCGTATTACGAGATTCCCTTCGGCAAGGCCGACGTGAAGCTTGCGGGCGACGACGTCACCATCCTCACCTTCGGCGCGGTGCTCTACCGCGCGCTGGACGCCGCAAAGGCGCTCAAGGAAAAGTACGGCATGAACGCCGAGGTCATCGACGCGCGCACCATCGTGCCCTTTGACTATGACACGGTGATCGAATCGGTGAAAAAAACCGGACGGCTGGTCATCGTCACCGATGCGTGCGAGCGCGGCTCCTTCGCCAGCGAGGTTGCCCGCCAGGTCACCGAGCTCGCCTTCGACGAGTTGGACGCGCCGCCGGTGGTGGTCGCCTCGAGGAACTGGATCACCCCCGCCCACGAGCTGGAGGAGGAGTTCTTCCCGCAGCCCAGCTGGATCCTCGACGCCATCGACGCCAAGATCGTCCCGCTCAAGGGGCACGTGCGCACCACCAATCAGACCAAGGGCCAGAAGCTCATCAACGAGCGCAAGGGCGTATAACTTTCCCTTCCCGGCGCGACGGATTGTCGCGCCGGGCTTTTTTGTGCTATAATATGGGTGTTGAAGAACGCCCAGTGCCGAAAGGAGCCGCATATGCTTTATTGTTCGAGTTGCCAGAGGCTGGCCGAGGGAGACTGTCCCAATTGCGGGAGAAAGGCGAGGAAGCTCCGGGAGGTGCAGTCCAACGATCCCGTGCACTTCTTTACCGGCAATTATATACAGACCTCCTTGGTCGAACCGCTTCTGGAAGAAAGCGGGATTCCCTATTCCAAGATCGATGCCCACGGCGCGGCCCTCGCGACGCTCACGGGCGACTATCTTGAGCAATACCTGCTGATCGTGCCCTACGCGGCCTACGAAAAGGCCGTGCGGCTGGTGGACGGCACGTTCGGCACGGATGCGGACTTCATGCGCAGCGTGAGTACGCTTGGCGTGGATCTTGACGCGCCCATGGATGACGGAAACACCGACGCAAACCGCGTTTCCGCCCAATACGCCCAACCGGACAGGCACGACATCCGGCGCGCGCTCCACGCGCGGTTTACCATCGCGGACATTCCTTACGCCGACTGGCTGCTCGACCGCCTTGCCCTGGCGCCCGGCATGCGGATTCTCGACATCGGCTGCGGAAGCGGCGACATTTGGGCCTACCGCGCGCTGCCGGACGGTCTGTTCATCACAATGGCCGATTTCAGCGAGGGCATGCTCGAGGCCGCGCGGCAGCGAACCCAAGAGATCACCAACGCGCAATTTGAATTCACGCAGGCGGACGCCTGCCGGATGCCGTTCGAGGACGGGACGTACGACATGGTGCTGGCCTCGCACATGCTCTTTCACGTGAACGACCTTCATACGGCCCTTTCCGAAATCGCGCGGGTTTTGAAAAGCGACGGCAGGCTCTGCGCCACCACCATGTCGCGGCACAACCTGAAAGAGATGTATGCCCTGGCCGAGCGAAACGGCGTCGTGCTGCCCCAACCGCCCAACGGGTTCACACTGGAGGATGGGAAGGCCACCCTGTCGCGCTTTTTCGGGCGTGTGGCGCGGGAGGACTACGAATCGTCTCTGCAGGTCACCGAGGCGGAACCCCTGGTTCAATACGTCCAGTCGGTGGACACATTCGGCGCGCAGAACGAGGACGGCATCCGGGCCATGCGCGCGGAGATTCAGCGGGCGATCGACGTGAACGGCAGCTACGACATTTCAAAGCTCTCCTGTCTGTTTGTCTGCGTGGATATACAGGATTCCTTCGGCGAGCGGGAAGACGGATAATATTCATTTCAAATCAGGGAGGCAACCGGCATGAAGATCGGCATACAGCTCTATTCCGTCCGCAACCACATGGCGGAAAACCCCATTGAAACCGTCCGCAGGGTCGTAGAGACTGGGTATCGCAATCTGGAAGTGGCCAACCACAACGCGCTCCAGGACAGCGGCGTCGGCTTCGGCGTCCCCGCGCGGGATATGAAGGCGCTGCTTTCCGACCTCAACGCAGAGGTGTTCAGCGCGCACATCTACCCCCTTGACCCCGCGCGCATGGACAGAATCCTCGACTATCACGCGGAAATCGGCACGAAATTTTTCGTCGAGCCCATCGTGTTTTACGAGGACCGCGACGACGTGCTGCGCAAGGCGGAGGCGTTCAACGCGGTGGGCGAGCGCTGCCGCGCGGCGGGCATGGAATTTCTGTATCACAACCACTATCAGGAATTCCAGACCTTTGGCGGAGAAGCCGTATACGACCTGCTCATGGACAACACCGACCCGACGCTTGTCAAAATTGAGCTCGACACCTACTGGACCATGCGCGCCGGACAGGACCCGGCGCTGCTGCTCAAAAAGTTCGGGAAGCGCGTGCGCCTCGTCCATCAAAAGGACTTCCCCAAGGGCGCCGAGGACAGGCTGAACCTGCTCGCCGCGCGGGCGAACGGGCGGATCGACATGGAATCCTTCTCGGCCAGCATCGCCCCCGACACCTTCACCGAAATCGGCACGGGCATCATCGACATCCAGAAGATCATCGACACCGCGAACAGCGCCTGCGAAAGCGCATACATCGTCCTTGAGCAGGACCATTCCCAGTACGACGAGCTGGAAAGCATCCGCGTCAGCATGGAGCATTTCCGGCGGTTCAAGGGCATCCAATGGTAACCCGCTGAAGCGAAGCGCTGGAAATGCCGCGGAGAGCAACCCCATGGGGCGGCTGGACGGGGCAAACGCGGCCCTGCCGGAATGGCCAAACAGAACAAGGCGGCCCGGGGATTCTTCCCCGGGCCGCCGGTTTTTCTCCTAAGATTGTTTCCGTCGAGCCCGCGCAGCGCACCGTGATCTGGGT
>JAEYRW010000077.1 GCA_023435435.1 Bacillota bacterium
GATCAAGCGCGCTTGATCGGCCGGCGGTTTTTCTTTCTTCTGAAAACGCGATGAGATCGGACGGATAACACATCCCGTTCGGCACAGTTATTCCTTTGTCGCGCCCAAATTCAGCCCGGAGAGTAGAAACCGTTGCGCCAGCACATAGATCAGCAGAAGGGGAACCGCCGTGATGATGATGGCGGCCATGATGGCATTGTTTGGAATCTGCGCCGTGCCCGAGGTGGAATCGGTGCTCAGGATCATCGCCTTCAGCTTCAGCGGCAGCGTGTAGAGCTTTTCGTTGGTCAGCAGCGTGGCAGGCAGGGTGATGGCGTTCCACTTGGCCACGTACTCCATGAAAAACACCGTTGCAAGGCCGGGCAGAGAGACGGGCAGATAAATGCCCGCAAAGATGCGCAGCTCCGACGCGCCGTCGATGCGCGCGGACTCGGAAAGGGCATAGGGAATGCTTTGGAAGAAGTTGCGCATCAGAAGAATGCTGAAGCCCGAGATGAGCCCGTTGATGATCAGTCCCGTGTAGCTGTTGAGCAGATGGAGACTGCGGTTCAGCTGGTAGATGGAGATCATGGTCAGGTCGCCGGGAATCATCATGGTGACCATGATAAAGGACGTGATGAACGCCTTAAAGGGAAGGTCCCGCTGAATGAGCACATAACCGGCGATGCTGGAAAGCAGCACCTGAACGGTCGTTCCAACGGTGGTCACCAGAAGCGAATTGAAAAACGGTTTGCCCAGCTTGGAGATTTGAAACACGTATTGGAACCCCTCCAGGCTGAAACTGTCCCACCACAGTAGAAACCCGCTCTTGGACGAAGAAAGCGTGGAGGAAGTGGCCACCACCAGCACGTTCCACATCGGCAAGACCATAAGAACTGCGACGATGCCCATGAACACCCACTTGACGGCCGTCTGTCCGGCGGTCAATTCATTTCGATAACCCTTTCGGGCGCCTCTGCGCACGGTTTTCCCTCCTAACCAAGTTCGTCGTAGCGGATCAGCTTCCGGACGACGAATGTAATGACCACGGTTGCCGCGAGCACCACGCAGGCCGCCGCGGAGGCAAGTCCGATTTTGTACTGTACAACGCCGTCGTTGTAGATGAGGTACAAAAGATTCCTGACCTGATCCAGAATCGCCGCGTTTGCCATGACGTAAATCTGGTCGAAATTGCGCAGGACCCCCATGACGCCCAGCACCACCACCACCTTCATGGTGGGCCGAATGGACGGAACCGTGATGGAGAGAATCTGCCGCATGCGGGACGCGCCGTCGATGGAAGCGGCTTCATAGATGACCGGATCGATGGAAACGATGGCGGCCAGAAAAAGCGCCGCGAAATAACCCGCGCCCTTCCAGGCGCCCGTAAAAATCATGATCATCCGGGCGTAATTCTGCTCGGACATAAACACGATCTTGTGGAAGTTCTCTCCCCCGAAAATGGAAAGAATGCCGTTGAGCATTCCGCTGGGGGCCAGTATCGTGATCCACATGGAACCCACCACGGACCATGACAGCAGATTCGGAATATAGGTAACCGTCTGAAATGCGGACTTCACAAATTTCAGGCGGATTTCATTCAGACAAACGGCCAAACCAAGGCCCCAGACAAATTGGATCGCGAAGGTGCCGGTTCCCACGGCGAGGGTATTTTTGAAGGCCTGACTGTAGACGGGGCTTGCGAATACTTTTTCGTAGTTGGTCAGCCCCACATAGCTGGAACTGCCCAGAAGCTTGATTTCCCGGAAGCTGTTGACCAGGCCCAGCACCATGGGATAATAGCAAAAAACGAGAAAGTATGCCGCCACCGGAAGCAGCATCAGATAGATGAATTTGTACCGGCGCAGCTTTTCCCACAGCAGTTTTCGGGGATTCGGGGGCCGGAAGTTCGGCATATCGTTCATGGCGCAACCCTCCTCGGGATTCCCGCCATATGGCGGGAATGGGAAGGCCGGAGCGAGCATGCCTCGTCCCGGCCCCTTGATTCGTTACTTGTCGCAAACGCCCATGGAGACCAGTTCCGCACGCATGCCCGCAAGGCCGTCCGAAATGCTGACCTCGCCCTTGCACATGGAAATTGCCCACTTCCCGACGATGGACTTGTAATCGCCCTCGTTGGGGATGATGGTCTCGATGGAAGCGTAATCGAGATACTTGAGCGCCTCTTCCACGCCCAGATTCATGCCGACGGGATTGACGAAGTCCTTATAAATGGGCACGGGCGCGCCGTGATCCATGCCGTGGGCGACGCCGAGGTCGGTGAGGGTGTAGGTGCCGTCCGCGGACACCTCGTAGTCGTTGCCCTCGATGCCCAGGCTGAGCAGCTCTCCGCCCTCCTGGGTGGCGAAGTACTCAAGCACCTTGATGGCGCCGGGAACGTTCGAGGCGTTTGCCGGCACGGCGAAGAGGCTCGCGCTGCCCTTGTGAAGCATATAGCTTCCGTCCGGGGTCTGGCAGCCCGGCAGGGACACGATTTCGTAGTCGTCGGTGGAAACGCCGCCGGCGGCCGCATTGGCGTTCTGAAGGCCAACCCACGCGGCCCAGTCAACGCACACCGCGGTCAGCTGGGAAGCGGCGCTCAGCTTATTGCGCATGTCCTTGGTGCCGTCCGTAAAGGAAGCGGGGTCCAGCAGGCCCTCGGCGTACAGCTTCTGGAACCACTCCCACACGGGCGCGGCGGCATCGGTGGCATAGGGAACGTAGGTCTTGCCGTCGGTGTCGGTGACGACGCCGCCCTTGAGGCCCACCGAGGACATCCAGGGCTGCAAATCCCAGTTCTGGCTCAGGATGGTGTTAAAGGGGTAAAAGTCGGGGGTATCCTTGTAGTACTCCTTGAGGGTTTTAAAGACCTCGTAATAGCCGTCGAGGGTCGGCTCGATGGTTGTATAATCGATGCCGGCCTTCTCCAGCATGGTCTTGTTAAGCGCCACGAGGATGTGCAGCTCGCGCTTGTTGAAGCCCGCGTACACCTTGCCGTCCACGGTGATGTCGGCCCATTCTGAGGCGGGCACATTGTTCGTCAGGATGGTTGAATTGTTCACATAGTCGGTAATGTCGGTGAGCGCACCCTGCTCCACCAGATTGAGATACGCGCTGGCGTTGAGGTAAATCAGGTCGTAGGACTCGCCCGCGCCCAGCTTCTGCATCAGAAGCGTGTCGTAGTCGCTGGCGGGCCTTTCCACGGTCACGTCCAGACCTGTGGCCTTGCTCAGCTCAGCCGCCCACAGCTGCATCTCCGCGTCGTCCTTTCCGCCCGTGACGGCGGAGAAGATTTTCACGCTGCCCGAAGCCTCGGTAAAGGTTTCCCCTTCGCCAAAGGCGACCGCGCAGGATGCCGTCAGAACCAGTGCCAAAATCATGGATGCGAGTTTTTTGAACATGCCTTTCCCTCCTAATCATGTGGCGCAAAATGACTTCTGCCTACATTCGATATGTTAGCATATGCCATTTAATGCCTCAATGCATATTTTGCATCGCACGGATTCGTGCATAGCCGGGAATTATATTTGTGCGTTTCCTACATATCCGCACCGCACGCAACGCCATGCGCATGAGAAATATGCGTCAATCATCAACAGATGATTACGGACGGCAAACTTAAATATATTTTTCAGGAACGGATGTGCGGTTGAAAGGGAGCTGATATATCAAGTGCTGCGTCCTTGCCGAAAAATGGCGCTCACCTGCACGGGCTCCGGACTGACCGCCTCGCCCGCGGTAAGCCTGGCAAAAATGTCCACCACCCGCGCGGCGATGGCGTCCTCATCCTGGCGCATGTGGGTAAACAGAAACCCGCTCGAGGCCAGATCGTCCTCGTCGATGCAGCAGGCCTTGACCTGCTTTCCGATCGTCAGACCCCGCCCGGCACAGACGATGTAAAACAGCCGCGCCAGGGCGTATTCCGTCAGGACAAAGGCGTCCGGCAGGGCGTCAAAGGAATCCAGAAAGCGGTAGATCCGCGCGATGTAATCCTCGTCCTGCTCGGTGGAGAGCAGGTTCTCCTGGCGCTTGGGCAGTATGCATTCGCCGGCGCAGAGCATCTCCGCCTTCTGAAGCCCCTTATAGAAGCCGTTTACCCGGTCCCCGAGGGAGGTGGTGCTGGAGGGATCGATGGTGACGAGGGCGGCGCTTTTGCTCCCCCGCTGCCCCAGGTGCTCCATCAGCCGGAAGACCGCGTCTGTGCCGTCCGTGCAGACGCAGGGAATCGGCAGACCGTACATCCGCTTGTCCACCAGAATCACCGGGAATTTTTTCAGAATAAGTTTCAGAATGCTTACGTTATAATAGGAATTGTGACAGGGCATGATGATCAGCGCGCGAATTCCCATGGAAAGAAGGGTGTTGATTTCCTGCGTTTCCTTCTCGATGTCCCCGTAGGAAAAACGGGTGAGAAGGGTATATCCCCGAGCGCAAAGCAATTGATCCATCTGATAGAGCATGCGCAGCCCGTAGGGCGAGGCGACGTGCTCCAGCACCATCCCCACCAAATTCCGTGAAGCGGTCTCCTTCTCCGGCGGTTCCGCTTCCTTGGGCCGGACGGCTTTGACGAAGGTTCCCTTGCCCTGGACGCGCTCAATGAATCCATCCTCCTTCAGAAGCTCCAACGCTCTTTTTACGGTGATGCGGCTCACGTGATACTTCAGCGCCAGATCATCCTCGCAGGCGAGCTTTTCATCCAGCTTGCGCGCGCCGGACATGATTTCGGCCCGAATCTTCTCATAGACCTCCATATATAAAAATGCCTTTTTTGTTGCCCCCGTCGTGTCCACCCCCCAATCCCCCGGTCCAAACGCGAATCGCCGAATCCCTTTGCATCCTCGGCGCACACCCCGTCCGGATGGCCCGCCCGGGACAATGAAAAAGAGCGCCAAAAATCATTTCGCCGCGCAAAAGCATATTCAGTATAATCAATACAGCACATGAAAACAAGTTTGTTTGCGCGCTTTACCCATTTTTGATTCTTGCGCGCGGAATCATTTCATTCTGAAGAAAGGCGCGGAAAACGGCGGGATCAGTACAGCGGTCCCGTCCGCAAGGCGCTCAAAGTCTCGCGGTTCTTGCGCATGAAATCCCATAAAACGCGGACCACACCGGCGCGGTCGTTTTCGCGCAGCGCGGCACCTACGCTCCTGAGCATGTCAAGGCGCGTGTATTTGCTTTGGTTTGCGTTTGTCTGGGCGGAAAAATTGCAATAGCGAAGAAACTTGTTGAGCATTTCCCTGAACCAAAGCATCATCGTCGCGTTGCCCTGGGTCGAGGCGATGATCTCAAAGCAGGCAAGCGTCTGCCTGCTGTACGCGATGTAATCCCCATTCGCCTTGGCCCGCGCGCATTCCTCGACGAGCCGGTCAAAGCCCTCGCGGTCGATTGCCTGGCAGAAATCCTCGTTCCCCTCCGCGGCGTAGATCATGCCGTACAAAATCGCGTCGGTGATTTCGTAAAAATCGCGGAACGCCAATTCCCGCACGAGGATTCCCCTCTTTTCCACGGCGCTGACGTACCCGTCGTGCTCGAGCCGGATAAAAGCGCCCTGAATCGGAGTGCGGCTCATATTCAGCTCGCCGGCGATCTGGTTGGCGGACAAAAGACTTCCCGGCGGGTATGCGCACGCGATGATCTTTTCCTTCAGAATGCCGTAAGCCGCCTTTACCATGTCTTCGCTCATGTCCGTTCCCCTTCGCCCATTCGTGATTGTTCCATTATAAAGCAAACACAGCTTGCATGCAAGATCCGCGGGCAAATTCAGCTCCTTTCGAATAACCTTCATTTTGAGACGGGTTGATATTTCCGTGAAATTCAACATGTATTATAGATGCATGCAAGATGGCATGAAAAAAAGGAGGATCACGCATGAAATTTGCTCACCTGTCGGATCTCCATTTCCGAAAGGACTACGGCGGGGACAGGCTGTTGGGCCTGATGTCGTCCCTTTCGGCGTCGCCGGTGGACGCCGCGCGGGAGGTGCTTTCGACTGTCGCCGCATCCGGGGTTGATTTTGTCCTCGTGACCGGAGACAACGTGCACGAGGGCGGCGCGGAGGACTACCTGCTTTTGAAGTCGGTGCTCGATGAAACGCTGGGCAAAATTCCGTACTTTCTGGCGCTGGGAAACCACGACCGCATCGAGGGATACGTGGCGGCGTTCGGGGACGCGCTTGTGACGGACGGCCAGCTCTTCTACGCGCGCGAAGTCGGCGGCATCCGCCTGATCGTGCTGGATACCGGCTATACGGACGCCGAAAACGGTGAATTGAGCCAGGCGCAGTGGGCGTTTTTTGCGGACGAGCTGAAAAAGCCCGGTCCGGTCATCGTCGCGCTCCACCATCCGCCCCACACCGCCTCGTTCTTCGGCATGGAAAAATACGAGTTTATCAAGGACTCCGCGCGATTCGAAGCGCTCCTGACAGAGAACGTCATCGGCATCTTCTGCGGGCACACCCATTCGAACAAGACCGAGACCCTGAAAAACGCGCTTCATTCGACGGCGGGCAGTCTTGCCTTCGGCGGCGAATTCAGCAAGGAGTCCATTTCCTTCAACGACGACCGGTACTACAGCCTTGGCACCATCGACGCGGACCGCGTCAGCGTCGGCCACTTCCGGCACGGGGCGGAAATCACCACCTTCTTCTCCATGAAGATGGAGGACCTTATGAAGGCCATGAACGGAAAGGAGCGGATCTAAATGAAACGGATTCTTTTGACTCTTCTCGCGCTGTGCGTCCTCGCGGCGGCAATCCCCGCGGGCGCGGAGGCCGAGCCTTTGACCATCACCTTCTATTCCTACAGCCTGGTCAACGAACCCAACAAGTCCGCCATGGAGGAAATCATCAACGGCTTCAACGAAACGGTGGGCAAGGAAATGAACGTCGTCGTGCAGGGCGTGCCGGACGACACTTACGCCGTGTTCCGCGCGGACATCGCGGCGGGCAAGGAGGTTGACATCATCCAGCACGTATTCCCGACGCTGGACGCGTCGGTCGAAAAGCTGGGCCTGAACGCCTACGAGGACATCTTCCCCGCGGACGAGCTGGCCGCGCACGTCGCGGGCATTTCCGAGAACGCGCTGGCGCTTGGCCAGATCGACGGCAAGACCTACGGCCTCGCCTTCACATTTTCAACGCCCATGCTCTACATCAACCGCACCCTCTTCGAGGAGGCCGGGCTCGACCCCGACGACCCGCCCGCGACCTGGGACGAGGTGCTCGCGGCTTCCGAGCAAATCTATGAAAAGACCGGCAAGGGCGGCCTTCTGTTCGCGCCGGACAACGGCTGGGTCACCGACGGCGTGTTTTACTCCAACGGTGCGGACATCCTGAACGACGACCGCACCGAGGCGGTGTTCGCCAGCCCCGAGGGCATCGAGGCCATGGAGATGTTCAAAAAGCTGTACCACAGCGACTCCACCCCCGACGTCACCGAGCGCGAGACCTATGAGATGTTCATGTCCGGAAACGCGGGCATGCACCTGACCACCACCGCCGTTCTGGCCATGTACAGGCAGGCGGCCGCGGCGGGCGGATGGGAGCTGGGCGGCGCGGCCATGCCGAGCTTTACCGGCAAGGAAGCCGTCCCGGTCAATTCCGGCAGCTGCCTTGCGGTGCACGTCGATCCCAGCGACGCGGCGCGCGTGGCGGCCGTGTGGGCGTTTGTCAAGTACGCCACCAGCGCGGAATCCTACACCATCATCACCACGCAGATGGGCTATCTCCCGCTGCGCACCGAGATCGCGGACGATCCCGCCTACCTCAAGGACTTCATGGATCAGAACCCGCTCATGCGCATCAACCTCGAGCAGCTGGAGCACATCCGCCGCGTGACCATCTGGCCCGCCAACTGCGCGACGGAAGCGGCCGAGGCGTTCACCAACATGGTTGTCGAAGCCGTGACCACTGACGAGGACGTGGCCACCGTGCTTGAAAACGGGCAGGAAGAGATCGATCAGCTCCTTCAGCAGTAACGGAAACGATCGCGCCGGGACGGCCTGGGGAGATGTCTCCCCGGGACGTCCCGGTTCAGAAACGGGGGGTTTTCATGACCATTTCAGTTGCCCGCGCGGGCGGCGCGACGCGGGCGCGGCGCATAAGACGGGCGGCTCGTCCGTACTGGTACGTGCTCCCGGCGGTTCTGCTCATCGGCTTCTGGCTGTACCGCCCTCTGGTGGAGACGTTCCGGCTGGCGTTTTACGATTGGGGCATGGTGCCGGGCACGACGCCCGAATACGTGGGCATGCAGAATTTTCTGCGGCTCGTCAAAAACGCGAATTTCGCGCGCGCCGTGCGCAACACGGGGTTTTACATCGTCGGAATGCTTCCCTTCTCCGTGGTTTTGCCGCTGTTCCTCGCCGGCGCGACCCAGAATCTTATGGAGGGCGCAAAGAGAACCTACCGCGCGCTCTTTTTCATTCCCATGATGATGTCGCCCGTGGTGGTGGGCTCCATCTTCCGCTGGCTTCTCTTGCCGGGCAACGGGCTTGTGAGCATGATTCTTGCGAATCTTGGGCTTTATTCCGCCACCGGCAAATCCTTTTTCGCGAACCCGGCACTGGCCAAGTGGGTCATCCTCTTCATCACGGGCTGGAAGATGATGGGCTTCAGCACGATCCTCTTCTCGGCGGCGCTCACAAACGTCAACCGGCAATACTACGAGGCCGCGATGCTCGAGGGCTCCAAGGGCCTGCGCGCCTTCCGGGACATCACGCTGCCGCTCATCTCGCCCACCATCATGTTCATGCTCATGATGACGGTGCTCTTTACAAGCCAGACGACCTTCGTGTTCATCGATATGCTCACCCAGGGCGGGCCCATGAACACGTCGACAAATTTATTCTATCTGATGTATAAATACGGCTTCAGCGACCTGAACGTGGGCATGAGCTCCGCCGCGGGCGTGCTGTTCTTCGCCGTGTTCGGCATTCTGGGGCTTGTCCTGACCGCGCTTTCGAGGCGGTTCTCCTTCTACGACAATCAGGGTTGAGGCGGAGGAAAAAATGCGGCGCACATTGCTTGTTTCAAAAAGGGTGTTCATCCACATCGCGCTGATCGCCCTGTCGTTTGTCTCGGTTTTTCCCGTCTATTGGATGATCATCTCGTCCCTCAAGGGACCCAGCGAGATTTACCAACCCACGCTCTTTCCCCTTCAGGTGACGTTTGAAAATTACAGATATGCCTTCGAATCCATCAATATGCTCAAAATGTCGATGAACTCGCTCGTCATCGTCCTCGCCCAGGTCGCCTGTCAGCTCACAACGGGCGTCCTTGCGGCGTACGCGCTGGTGCGCTGGGAATTCAAGGCGAAGGGGCTGATATTCGTGCTTTTGAGCCTCTCGTGGGTGATTCCGTTTCAGATCATCATGATTCCAAACTATGTGGTCGTCAACCGGATCGGCCTGAACGGAACCCTCATCGCCATTATTTTGCCGTCCGTTGCCTCCGCGTTCGTGATTCTGTCCCTGTACCAGTCGCTCAAGGCGTTCCCGCTTTCCCTCATCGACGCCGCGCGGATGGACGGGCAGAAGGATCTGGGGATTCTGTTCAAGATCATCCTTCCCAACGTCAAGGCCACCGTAGCGTCGCTGGCGATCATTCTGTTTATCAACGCCTGGAACGACTACATGTGGCCCATGCTCATCACATCCAAGAACATGGACATTGCGCCCATCCAAATCGGCCTGAAATCCTTCGTGGGCGCCGAGCGCAACACCTGGGGTTCGCTGATGGCGGCCTCCACCGTGACCTGCGTCCCGATCCTGGTCGCGTACTTTGCGCTCCAGCGGCAGGTGGTGGATTCGTTTGCAAAGTTCGGGCTGAAATGAGGAGGAAATCAAATGGGAAAGATCCACATCGATCAAATCTGCAAGGACTTCAAGGAAACGCCCAATGTGCTCGACCACATCGACGTGACCGTGGAGGACGGCGATTTCGCGGTTCTGCTGGGACCATCCGGCTGCGGCAAGTCCACGCTTCTGCGCATTCTGGCGGGCCTGACGCCCCAGACCAGCGGCAGAGTGTTTCTGGATGAACGCGACATCACCGAGGCGGAGCCCTCCGAGCGCGACATGGCAATGGTTTTCCAGAATTACGCGCTCTATCCCCACATGAGCGTCCGGAAGAACATTGAATACGGACTCAAGCTCAAGAAAATCCCCGCGCGGACGCGCCGGGAGATGGTCGACCGGGTGGTCAGGCTGGTGGAGCTCGAGGAGCACGAGAACAAGCGCCCCGGGCAGCTCTCGGGCGGGCAGAAGCAGCGGGTGGCGCTGGCGCGGGCCATTGTCAAAACGCCCAGGGTGTTTTTGATGGACGAGCCGCTCTCGAACCTGGACGCAAAGCTGCGCACGCAGATGCGCTTTGAGCTCATCGAGCTTTACAAGAAGCTGAGCGCCACGTTCGTCTACGTGACCCACGACCAGGTGGAGGCGATGTCCATGGGCACGCACATCATCATCCTGAACGAGGGCCGCGTGATGCAGGAGGGCACGCCCAGAGAGATTTACAGCAATCCGGCAAATCTTTTTGTCGCGCAGTTTATCGGCTCCCCGCCCACGAACATCCTCCGGTTCGAGGGCGGCGCGCTGGGCATCCGCCCGGAGCACGTAAGTCTTTCGCCCGTGCGGGACGGCATCCGCGTCCCCGCCACCGTCATGAATGTGGAACAACTGGGCAGCGAGAGCATCTTCAATCTCGCCACCTCCTTTGGCGTGGTGAAGGTCAAGACATCCACCTGCTGGGACGTGCGGGAACCCCTGGACGCGGTGTACTTTCCGCCCGAAAAACTTTACCAATTCGACCGCGCGGGCAACCGGTGCGCACTGGAAGTCCGGGCGGCGGCCGGACATCTGACGGTAGAACGATTGAAAGAGGTTGTGTAAATGAACGGACTGACTGCGGTGGCGCTGGAACGCGCGCTGAACTTTCGAGATCTGGGCGGCTACGAGTCGAGGTTTGGCGGAAGGGTGCGGGAAAGGCGGCTGTTCCGCTCCGATTCCCACGCGAACCTGACGCCCGCGGATGTGGAGGCCGTCCTGAATCTGGGCGTGCGCGCGGCAATCGACCTGCGGACGCCCTTCGAGTTGACCCGCGACCCTTCAAAACTGGCGGGCGTTGACAAGATCGTCTACGTGAGCATTCCCCTCTCCGACCGGGTGCAGGATCCGTCCGGGGCGCAGGCGTTTCCCGCCTCCATGGGCGCCTTGTACGTGAATCTTCTGGACAACGCGCCCGGGGCGCTTCTCACCGTCTTTCAGGCGATTTTGGAAAACGGCGCGGGCGGCGTGGTGTTCAACTGCACGGCGGGCAAGGATCGCACGGGCGTCGTCGCCGCGCTGATCCTCGACCTTCTGGGCGTCGGTCGGGAGGAAATCATTCAAAACTACGCGGTGACGGAGCGGCTCATGCGGCCCATCTTTGACAGGATGTCCGAAAGCTTCGAAAAGAGCATGGGCATGAAGCTGCCAGGCTACATACTGGAATCCCGGGAGGAATCCATGCGGGAATTCCTCGATCACCTGTATGCGCGCTACGGCGGGGCTCAGGCCTATCTGACGGAAAAGGGATTCGGCGCGGCGCAAACCGCGCGCTTTGTCGAGACATACCTGGCGAAGGGCAACTGACGAAAAAACGCCGGTCATCTCCGGGCTTGTGCCGGCACGCGCACAGCTCCCGGAATGCTTCGTCCGCTTTACACGGAACTGATATGACCGGTATTCATCTCTTGCAGTCCGCTGCTACAATAATGTTTGCGGCAAAGGGCCGCGGGCAAATTTCAATCACATCGCGTTTGGGAGGACAAATGAAGCTGACCGTGATCGGCTGTTTCGGCGCGTATCCCGAGCCGGACGGTGCAACCTCCGGGTATCTTCTCGAGGCGGAAGGGACGCGCGTTCTCATCGACTGCGGGAGCGGCGTGCTCGCCCGGCTTCAGACGGCGATGCCCCTTTCCGCGCTGAACGCGGTGGTCGTCTCCCACTATCACCCGGATCACGACGCGGACCTGGGCTGCCTTCATCACGCGGCGATGATCGACAAAAAGCTCGGGCGCAGGGACGCGCCGCTTGCCGCCTGGGGTCCGGGCGGCGCGGACAGGCTCGGGTACGGCGAATTCTGCACCGGCAACAGCTATCTGCCGGCGCTGCGGTTTCAGATCGGCCCCTTTCGGATCGTAGCGCGGGAGAACGTCCACGAAATTCCGTCCTACGCCCTCAAGTTTATGGCGGGGCGGCGCACCCTGGTCTATTCGGGCGACGCGGGATACGACGAGGGACTCTCAGATTTCGCGCGGGGCGCGGATCTGTTTCTGTGCGAGGCGAGCTTCTACGCGGCACAGGCATCCGTTGCCCGGGACATGCACCTGACCAGCGCGCAGGCGGGCGAAACGGCGCGGAAGGCGGGCGTCCGGCAGCTGGTTCTGACCCATTTCCCGCACTTCGGCGATATCAAACAATTGCGCGCCGAGGCGGGCGAGCAGTATCTGGGGGAACTCCGGCTCGCCGCGCCGGGCATGCAAATCATCATATAGGCATCCGGAAAACAAGGAAAAAGGAGAATTTCATATGAAGACTGGGAAGATCGTTCTTGCGCTTCTTCTGACGCTCGCCATGACGGCGGGCCTCGCGATGGGCGCATCCGCCGCCACGGACAAATCCACGGTAAAAATCGCCCTCGGCTCCGAGCCGGACAGCCTCGACCCCATGCTTTCCGCCGCCACCGACACCTCCTCCGTGATGATGAACGTGTTCGAGGGCCTTCTCGCCTTCGATTCCACCGGCGCTTTCATCCCCGCCTTGGCCGAATCCTATGAGATTTCGGGCGACAACCTGACCTATACCTTCCACCTCAAGCAGGGCGTTTCCTTCCACGACGGCAATCCCTTTACCGCAGCCGACGTGAAGTACACCTACGAAAAGCTCGCCGGGCTTTCGGGCGGCGAAGCGCTCAGCTCCACCATTTCCGCGGCCCTCGAAAAGGTCGAGACCCCCGACGACTACACCGCCGTCCTCACCCTCAAGCAGATGGACGCGGGCTTTTTGACCAAGTGCACGGTCTCCGTCTGCGAGAACGGCTATGAGGACAATGCCACCACGCCCATCGGCACCGGCCCCTACAAGTTCGTCGAATACGTGGTCGGCCAGAAGATCGTGCTCGAAAAGAACGAAAATTACAGCACATCCTTGACGCGCGTGCCCTCCGTGGACCGGGTGGAGTTCGTCATCATGACCGACGAGAATGCGCGGCTGATGGCGCTCAAGACGGGCGATCTCGACATCGCGGGCATCAGCGCCCGCAACGAATCCGCCCTGGGCGATGGCTTTGAAATCCTCACCGGGCCGCTCAACATGGTGCAGGTGTTCGCGCTCAACAACGCGGTTGCGCCCCTCGACAACGAGGACGTGCGCAAGGCCATCTGCTACGCGGTGGACAAGCAGGAGATCATCGACGCGGTCACCGAAGGCGTGGGCACCCGCGTGGATTCCTTCCTGAGCCCCAGCATGGCGCTTTACTACAACGACAGCCTCACCGTCTACGATCAGGACATTGAGAAGGCCAAGGCGCTGCTGGCCGACGCGGGGTATCCCGACGGCTTCACCCTCACCTGCACGGTGCCCTCCAACTACCAGACCCACGTGGACACGGCGCAGGTCCTCAAGGATCAACTCGCCAAGATCGGCGTGACGCTCGAGATCGAGCCCGTGGAGTGGGCCCAGTGGCTCGAGGGCGTGTACACCAACGAGAACTACGAGACCACCATCATCGGCCACAGCGGCAAGCTGGACCCCCAGGACTTCCTGAACCGCTTCTCCTCTACCTACGCCCGCAACTACTTCAACTTCTCCGACGCCGACTATGACGCGCTGATCGCCGAGGCCTCCTCCACCACCGACCAGGCGGCGCGCGCGGAGATCTACAAGCAGTGCCAGCAGCTCCTCGTCGACAAGGCCGCCACCGTGTTCATCCAGGATCCCGGCGCGGTGTACGCCATCGCGGGCCGGGTGAGCGGATTCAAAATCTATCCGGTGTCGTTTTACAACCTCAGCGACCTGACGGTGGCCGACTAGAATATGGCATACGCGGTCAGAAAGTTTCTGTCGGTATTGGCGACGCTCCTTTTGATCTCGCTGCTGACCTTCGCCGCGTTCCAGATTCTGCCGGGCAATCCCGCGTCGATCATCCTTGGAGCGGACGCCGATCCGCTCCAGGTGGCGGCGCTGGAGGCCAAGCTGGGCCTGGACCAACCCCTGGTCACCCGGTACGTCAACTGGATGCTGAACCTCTTTCAGGGGCAGCTCGGGGATTCGCTGCGCTACCAGCGTCCCGTATCCACGCTCATGGCGGCGAGCCTGCCGGTAACGGTGTCGCTCTCTGCGCTGTCCATCCTCATCACCATTCTGGTCGCGGTTCCGGTTTCCGTCTTCCTCGCAAAGTACAACAACGGCCGGTTTGCGACCTTTCTGTCCGCGCTCACCCAGCTGGGGGTCTCCGTGCCCTCCTTCTGGGTGGGCATGATGCTAATTCTGGTCTTTTCGGTGACGCTTCGCTGGTTCCCGTCGGGCGATTTCACGCCGTTTTCGGAAGGCTTCGGGCGCGCCGTCCGCTCCTTGACGCTCCCCGCATGCGCCATCTCCATCGGCACCTCGGCAGTGGTGATCCGCTATCTCAAGAACACGCTGCTCGACCAGGCGAAGATGGACTACGTGCGCACCGCGCGCAGCAAGGGTCTGACGAAAAACGCCGCGCTGTTCCGGCACATCCTGCGAAACGCGCTGCTTCCCACCATCACCATTCTGGGCATGATGCTCTCGGAGGTGTTGGGCGGCAGCATCATCGTGGAAAATGTGTTCAACCTGCCTGGCATCGGGCGGCTCATCATCTCGGGCATCGGAAACCGGGATCTCCCCATGGTGCAGGCGCTGGTCTTTTACCTCGCGGTGACGGTGGTGGCCTTGAACGCCCTGGTGGACGTTCTCTATACCCTCGTCGATCCGCGCATTCAGCTTCGATAGGATAACGACATGCGAAAAAGCAAGAAAAACTACAATCTCTGGGTCGGCGCGGCGCTGATTGCGGCGCTGTTTTTGCTGATGCTCCTCAGCCTCGCTTACATCCCCTACGACTACAATGAGATGAATACCAGGGCGGACTTTTTGCGGCCCTCCCTTCAGCATCTTCTGGGTACGGACAATTTCGGCCGCGACATCTTCAGCCGGATTATCAAGGGCTCACAGGTGACGTTTTTCGTGGGTTTCTTTGCCGTGGGCTCGGGGCTCGCGGTGGGACTGGTTCTGGGAGCCGTGGCGGGCTATTTCGGGGGACTGGTCGACGAGGCGATCATGCGGCTCACCGACGCCCAGATGGCGTTCCCGGGCGTGATTCTTGCACTCATCTTCATCGCGGCGCTTGGTCCCGGCGCGTTTCATACCGCCATCGCGCTGGGCGTCATGTCGGTGCCGCGTTTTTGCCGCATCACCCGGGCGGGCTTTTTGCAGATCAAGGAGATGGATTACATCAAGGCCGCCCGGGCGCGCGGCGCGTCGCATGCCCGGATCATGGCGCTGCACATTCTGCCCAACATGCTCTCGCCGCTGCTTGTCACGGCCTCCCTCGGGTTTTCCGGCGCGGTGCTGGCGGAGGCGGGGCTCAGCTATCTGGGCCTCGGCATTCAACCGCCCGATCCCAGTTGGGGAAAGATGCTTTACGAGGCCCAGAGCTACCTTCTGACCCAGCCGTGGTACGTGGTCATCCCCGGCGGCGCCATCACCTTAATGGTGCTTGGCTTCAACCTTCTGGGCGACGGCATCCGCGATCTTTCGGAGAGGAGGCGCTAGCCGGTGGAGAACATCCTTGACGTAAAGGGGCTTGACGTCAATGTCCGCGCGGGCCGCGCGGAGCTGCCCGTTTTAAGCGGGGTGAATCTGACCGTGGGGCGCGGGGAGATCGTGGGCCTGGTGGGCGAGTCCGGCTGCGGAAAGAGCATGACCGCGCTTTCGGTCATGGGGCTTCTTCCGGACGCCGCCCGGATCGCGGGCGGGGAAATCCGCTACCGGGATACGGACCTTACCGCGCTTTCCGAAAAGCAGCGCTGCGCGCTGCGGGGCAGGGAAATCGCCATGATCTTTCAGGAGCCGGGCCGGGCGCTGAACCCGCTGATTCCCGCGGGCAAACAGATTGCCGAGGCGTATCTTTTGCACAATCCGGGCGCGGACAAGGCAAAGGCGCGCGCCGCCGTATTTGAAATGATGCGCAGCGTTGGCCTCTCCCGGGTGCAGTCCCTGTACCGGGAATATCCGCACAGGCTCTCGGGCGGCATGAAACAGCGCATTGTCATCGCCATGGCGCTCATCAATTCGCCCGGGCTTTTGATCGCCGACGAGCCGACCACCGCCCTCGACGTGACCATTCAGTACCAGATTCTGGAACTCATCGGTCAGATGAGCCGAAAGCTCTCTACCTCCGTGCTGCTGGTCTCCCACGATTTCGGCGTCGTGCGGCACCTGTGCGCGCGCATCGTGGTGATGTACGCGGGCTATGTGGTGGAAGAAGGCCCCACCCGGGACGTGCTGCGCGCCCCCGCGCATCCTTACACGCGCGCGCTCCTCAATTCCATTCCCACATCGCGAAAACGCGGCGCGGCGCTTTTCAGCATTCCCGGCACCGTACCGCCCCTCGAGGGGAGATCGGGATCGGCCTGCCCGTTTTACGGCCGCTGTCCGGACGGCTTCGCGCGCTGCGCGGCCGAGCTGCCCGCCCTCGCGGCGGAGGCGGACGGCCGTAAGGTGCGCTGCCATTTGAGAGGAGAGAAGCGGATTGCAATCTAAAAAACCGCTCATCGAGGCGCACGGGCTCACGAAAAAATACGCGGTGCGCGCGGGCGCGGGATTCGCCAAAAAGGAAATCCGGGCGGTGGATGGTCTGGATTTGAACATATATCCCGGCGAGGTGTTCGGGCTGGTGGGGGAATCCGGCTGCGGAAAGACCACCGCGGGACACCTGCTCGCGGGGCTATTGCCTCCCTCGGAGGGCGGTGTGGCCTACGAAGGCGCGTCCATGGGCGGCATGCGCGCCGCCGAATTGAGGCGGATGCGCCGGGAAGTGCAGGTGGTGTTTCAGGACCCCTATGCCGCGCTCAACCCGAAAAAGACGGTGGGCTGGACGGTGGAGGAACCGCTCAAGATTCACTTTCGATACGACCGCGCCACCCGGCGCCGAAAGGTCGTCGAGACGCTCGCGTCCGTCGGGCTGGACGAGAGTTTCCTGTCCCGTTATCCGGGCGAGCTGAGCGGCGGCCAGCGCCAGCGGGTGAGCATCGCGGCGGCGCTCATGCTGGAAGCGAAAATGCTCGTGACGGACGAGGCTGTCTCCGCGCTGGACGTCTCCATCCAGGCGCAGATTCTCAACCTCCTCAAGGACTTGCAGCGGGACAGGAACCTCACATACCTCTTCATCTCGCACGATTTGAACGTGGTGCAGTACATGAGCGACCGCATCGGCGTCATGTATCTGGGCAGGCTCGTGGAATACGGCAGCGTGGAGGATGTTTACGCCGACCCGCGCCATCCCTACACGCGCGCGCTGCTTTCCTCCATCCTGTCTCCAGCCGAGGAACGCGGCACGCGCATCCCACTGACCGGGGAGGTGCCGAGCCTTCTGTCCCTGCCCACCGGCTGCGCGTTTCATCCGAGGTGTCCCCGGCTGCGGGAGAATTGTCTGAAAGGGCGCCCCGACCTGCGCGAGCTCTCGCCCGGCCACTTTGCCGCGTGCCTCCACGCCGATTGGTAAACCGCGCTTTACACAGTTCTGACGGTTGCTTTGTTCGGTACATACACAAATATCGTACCATAGAGACGCGGAAATGGAAGATTGCGGGGGATTTGATGAGTAAAACGCTTCTGATCGCGCACACCGGCTGCGATGGGACGGTGGATAATACGCTGGAATCGCTGGACTACGCGCTCAATCTGGATGTCGACTGCGTGGAGGCGGATGTGCGGCGCGGGCCGGACGGCGCCCTCGTTTTGGCGCACGACGCCGCGACGGAGGAAAGCGCGCGCCTTTCAGACGCGCTCTCCGCGCTCAAGTCATGGCCCGCAAAGAAGCTCGACTGCGACCTCAAGGAACCGGGCCTCGAGCTTTCCGTGTGGGGGCTCGCGAAAAAACTGGGGGTTGAGGGGCAGCTCGTCTTTTCGGGCACGGTGTCCCGGCACGCGGCGCGCGTGGAGCCTTCCCTCTTTTCCCACGTCGACTGGCATCTCAACATCGAGTTGGTTGTGCCCGGCCTTTCGCCCCTGGCGTACCGGCAGGCGCTTTCCGCGCCCGGACTTGCGGAGCGGCTTCGGCTCGCGCTGCTCACTTCCGGCGCGCGCTGCGTCAACGCGCACTATTCCATCGCGAACACCATCGTCTACGACGCGCTGCGGCAGACGGGAATCCCGGTCTGCGTCTGGACGCCCGGCGACGAATCCCGCATCCGCCGCTTCCTCGCGGACGGCGCGTACGGCATCACCACCCGGAACGCACGCCGCGCCAGCGTCATCTTAAAGGAAAAAAACGCCGTGGAGGGCATCGTATGAAGGCGCTTTCCCCGCGCGCGTGGTATCACGCCATGGGCAAAAAGGCATTCGTCGAATACCTTTTGCTCGCGGCGTTCCTCATCTTCTTTTATCTTCCGATTCTCAACCTCATCATGCTTTCCTTCGGGGAAAAGTACGAGGCGCCCGCGGTGTTTCCGCAGCAGTTCGGGTTCAAGTGGTGGCATTTCGTGCTCGATCAGCCGAACCTCGTTCATTCCATCGTGCTTTCGTTGGTGTTCGCGGCGGTCACGACCCTCGTCTCCATGGCCATCTGCCTGCCCGCGGCATACGCGCTGGCGCGGTTCCAGTTCCCCGGCAGGCGCGTCGCACAGCTTTCCCTGCTTCTGTCAAACGCATTTCCGAAGATGGGGCTCTACATATCCATCGGCATTCTCTATTATAAGCTCAACCTCATGGGCACCTTTCAGGGTGTCGTCCTGATTCACGTGATCAATTCCCTCATGTTCATGACATGGATTCCCTCGAACGCCTTTTTAAGCGTTCACCGGCAGCAGGAGGAGTCCGCCCGCGACGCGGGTGCGGGCCCGGTGCGCACATTTTTATCGGTGACGCTTCCCATGGCCATGCCGGGCATCATCGTCGCCGCGATTTACACCTTCCTCGGCTCCTTTGAGGAGGCGCAGGGCACCATGCTGGTGGGTTTTCCGGAGTTCAAAACCCTTCCGGTGGAGCTGTACGGCGTCATCATGGAATATGCGACGACGGCGGGGCCGGTGTTCTCGCTGATCCTTCTGATCCCCTCGGTGGCGCTGCTGTTCGCGTTCCGAAAGTACCTGGGCGCGGACGCCATCTCCAAGGGCTTCAAGATGAAATAGCGGAGGATGCAAATGAGCCAGATCAAGCTACAGGTCGTCGACCTGAAAAAAAGGTTCCCCAACGGGGATGGCATTGAGGACATCAATCTGCACATCGAAGCGGGCGAGCTCGTGACGCTTCTGGGGCCCTCCGGCTGCGGAAAGACCACCATTTTGCGCGCTGTGGGCGGCTTTGCCGAAATCGACAAAGGCTCGATCCTCCTCGACGGGAGCGAGATCAAGAACCTTCCGCCGGAGAAGCGTCCCACGGCCATGGTGTTTCAGAGCTACAATCTCTGGCCGCACATGACGGTGTACGACAATCTGGCCTTTGGGCTGAAGCTGCGCAAGGTGCCCCGGGGAGAGATACGCCGCTCCGTGGAGGAGCATTTGCACCTGGTGAAGATTCCGGGCTGCGAAAAGAAATACCCCAACCAGCTTTCCGGCGGCCAGCAGCAGCGCGTGGCAATTGCCCGCGCGCTGATGCTGAAGCCCTCGCTTTTGCTCCTGGACGAACCGTTCTCCGCCCTGGACGCCAAGATCAGAACCGAAATGCGCGCGGAGCTCAAGCGGATTCAGCAGGCGCTGGGAATCACCGTCATGTTCGTCACCCATGATCAGGAGGAGGCCATGGCCATCTCCGACCGGATCGTCGTCATGAACAAGGGCGGCATCGAGCAGATCGGTTCGCCCGTCGACATCTACGACCGGCCTTCCTCGCAGTATGTGGCGGCTTTCATCGGAGACATGAACTTCTTTGAGGGAAACGGGCAGACTGTCGCCGTCCGCCCAGAGGATGTGCGGCTTGCGGAAGCCGGGGAGAAGCCGGATTTTGTCGGAACCGTCGCGGTGATGATGGTGCTGGGCCACTACGTCTCCGTAACAGTACAGGCGGGCGAGACCGCGGTCAAGGTGTTCATGCCCCGGGCGGACGCAGGGGCGCTCAAGATCGGCGACGAAGTGCGGCTCGCCTTCGCGCGCCGGCTCACCTACGGTTCGGATGCCACAAGTCCATTCCCCGGAGAGGACAGGAGTGGACAGTTGATGCGCTAACGCCTGCGTTTCCTGAAAACATGAAGTTCATGCATCAACCTCGCCACCACCTTCAGTTGATGCGCTAACGCCTGCGTTTCCTAAAAACAGCAGCGGTTGCTGTTGACATAAAAGCAAATAATATGGAGGGTTTTCACATGCTGAAACGGATCGCATCCATCGCAGTCGTCCTTTGCATGGTTCTGACGGCCGCCTCACTGACCGCCTTCGCGGAGGAGGATAAGACGTTCACCATCTGGGCCGGCGGCTCCGACAACGTCAACCAGCAGTTCATCAAGCAGATCGAACAGTTCAACGCCACCAACACGGAAGGCTATGTGGCTGAGCTCCAGTTCATCACCTCGGGCACCGGCGCCCAGGGCGTGTCCGACCGCATCATCGCCGCCTATCTCGCGGGCGAGACCACCAGCGACTTCGACCTCATCGAACTGGGCGGTGACGAGGTGCTCAATTACGTCACCCAGGGCGGCGAGGACATCCTTCTGCCCCTCGACTACTCCATGATCCCCAATTCCGCCAACCTCAAGGTCACCGCCACCTACCGCAGCGACCTTGTGATCCCCTACCGCGGCACCACGGTGGTTCTGGCGTACAACTCCGACGTCGTGACCGACCCGCCCAAGACCGCCGAAGAGCTTTATCAGTGGATCAAGGATCACCCGGGCCGCTTCGCCTACAACACCCCGGATTCCGGCGGATCGGGCAGCTCGTTTGTGGGAACCGCCATCTACAACTTCCTTCCCGAGGAGGCCATGACCTCCGCGGACGAGAAGTGGGAGGCCGAGTGGGATCAGGGCTTTGAGCTCCTCGCCGAGCTGCATCCCTACATGTACCAGTCCGGCGGCAAGGTCGTCTATCCCAACAAGAACCAGGGAACCCTCGACCTGCTTGCCAACAAGGAAGTGGACATGATCCCCGCGTGGGCGGACATGGTCATCTCCCAGGTGCGCGCGGGCACGCTGCCCGCGTCCATCAAGATCAGCCAGATCACCCCGGCCTTCACGGGCAGCACGGTTTGCCTGGCAATTCCCTCCATCGGCTCCAATCAGAAGGCCGCCTATGCCTTCATCAACTACATGCTCTCCCCCGAAGCGCAGAACATTGCCCTCGACTCCATGGCGGCGATCCCGGTCATCGATTTCTCGATGCTCGACGAAGACCTCCTGCCCCTCATCTCCTCGCTGAACATCGACGCGTTCCGCATCATGAGCCTGGGCGGCCTTGGCGCGGATCTCAACGAGCGCTGGGCGGAGGACATCTCCACGCTCCAGTAATCCACCGGAATGGCGGGGCCCGGCGCACCCCCCGGGC